>JBBQHE010000126.1:0-12753 GCA_038323655.1 Acetobacterales bacterium
CGTCGCGGCGGCGATGTCGCGCACATGGATGAAGTCCCGGCGCTGGCCGCCGTCCTCGAAGACGCGGGGCGCCTCGCCCCGGCGCAGGGCAGAGGTGAAGATCGCCGCCACCCCGGCATAGGGCGTGTCGCGCGGCATGCCCGGCCCGTAGACGTTGTGATAGCGCATCATGGCCGCCGCACCGCCCGTCACCCGCGCCCAGTTCGACGCGTAGAATTCCTGCGCGACCTTGCTGCTGGCATAGGCGTTGCGCGGGTCGAAGGGCGTTGTTTCCGCGACCAGCTGCGTGCCGAGCGGGCGGCCGCAATGCGGACAGGGGGGTTCGAACTGCCCGATCGCCAAGGCGGATTCCTGGCGCGGCGCCGGGGCCACGGCGCCGTGCTCGGGGCAGACCGCCAGGCCCTCGCCATAGACCACCATCGAACTGGCCAGGGTCAGCCGTCCGACGTTCCTCCGCGCCATGGCCGCCAACAGGACGGCCGTGCCGGCGTCGTTGGAGGAAGCATAATCGGGCAGGTCCCCGACATCGACGCCGAGCCCGACCTTGGCGGCCAGATGCACCACGGCCTCGATCCCGGTCAGCGCCGCATCGACGGCATCGGCGTCCCGCACGTCGGCGACCTGCAGCTCCACGCCCTCGGGCGGGGTCCATCGCGCAGCGTCGCGGTGCACGTCGGGGCGCAGCGAATCCAGCACGCGCACGCCGTGGCCACGCCGCAGCAACTCGGCGAGCACGTGGCGACCGATGAAGCCGGCGCCGCCGGTCAGGAGAATCTGCATGGGTTCAATCCCCTTCAGGCTGGCCGGCGGAGCGCCAGGGCCAGGCGCAGGAATGTCGTGCTGATCTTCCAGGCCGCGCGCAGCCCCTCGGCCAGGTTGCCGGAGACTTTGCTCTCCCCGCCGCGCCGCAGCCGATGGTCCACTGGGATCTCCATGCAACGCAGCCCGGCGGCGGCGGCGCGCATCTGCATCTCCAGGTTCCAGCCGAATGTCTGTTCCTGCATCCCGAGGCTGGCCAGGCGGTCGGCGCGGATCGCGCGCAGCGGCGACATGTCGGTAAAGCGTACGCCGTAGGCCTGGCGCAACAGCACTCCCGCCAGTCGACCGGCGACAAGTTGCTGCGGCGTCAGGCTGCCGGCTTCGCGCGTGCCGCGGATGCGGGAGCCCATGACGAAATCGGCGCGGTCTTCGGTAATGGGGCGCACCACCTCGGCGATGAAGCGCGGTACGTCGCTACCATCGCCGTCCATGAAGCAGAGGATCGCGGACCCCTCCCCCGCTGCCGCCACCCCTGCGGCACAGGCGCGGCCATAGCCGCGCAGCGGCGCGCTGACGACGCGCGCGCCCGCGGCTGCCGCGCGTGCGGCGGTGCGGTCGGTGGAGCCATTGTCCACCACGATCACCTGCGCCACCACCGGCTCGGCCAGGACCTCGGTCACGACGTCGCCGATCGGCTCTTCCTCGTTCAGGCAGGGGATGATGATGGTGACGAAGGGGGTCACGCGCGCCTCGCCATGCGCGCGGCAAGGCGGCTCTCGACGAAGGCACGCGTTTGCGGCGCATCCTGCAGTGGCATCGCGGCGCACGCGAAGCCGGGCCGCTGGCCTGCCAATTCGGCTTCCAGCATGGCGTAGGAGGTGGCGTCGTCGATGTCGTACCAGGCGTCCAGCACCACCACGGGCAGGTCGATCTCACGCGCGCGTTCCAGCGTGGTGGCGAAGACGGTCTCCGTGCTCCAGGCGATGTCCTGGAACAGTCGCGCATGGGCGCAGGTCAGGCCGATCAGCGTGTAGCCGCCGTCGAAGGCGGGGCTGAGCACGACGCGGTCGCCATGGCGCAGCGCCTCCACCGCCGCCTGCAGGATCGCCGGCGGCAGGGTCGGGCTGTCGGAATTGATCAGGATCGCGCCGCGGTGGCCCAGCGCCAGCAGATCGGCGATGCCCTGGCGCAGCCTTTCACCGAGATCGCCCTCACCTTGTGGGACCAGGCTGAAGCCCGTCGGCAGGATCGCGCGCAACGCCGCCTCGGTGCCCAGCGGTGTATAGACCGCGTAGGGTCGTGCCGCATCGGCATCCAGCCCGGCGACAGTGCGCCCGAGGTCGGCGATGAAGCAGCCGGAGATCGCGGCGCATTCCGCCGGATGCAGCGGCGGTGACAGGCGCGTCTTGGATTTCCCCGGAATCGGCGTCTTGCAGATGATGGCGACGGCGACAGTGTCCATCAGATCGGGCTCCTCGGCGGGTGGGAGACGGGGTCCGTCCAGGTGGCCCGCGGCGCGCGCCGAGCCCATAGGGTGGCAAGAAGCCCGGCGATGATGCCGAGATGCATCAGCCCATCACGGATCCAGAATTCGACGACCGGGTCGTCGTGGAACTCATCGTAGAACAGGTAGCAGCCGATGCTCGCCGCCCAGAGGGCCGGGTTGCCGAAGAGCACGATGAAGGGGACCAGGCAGAGGTAGTACCAAGGGTAGGAGGGCGAGAGCGCGATCACCCCGGCGAAGACCAACCAGGACAGCCGGCGCAGCCGCACCGGCATGGGTTCTTCGTCGGCGAAGGACAAACGAAGGGCCAGGACGCCGAGCAAGATCGCCGCGGCCAGGAGATACGCCATCCGCGCCCAGGGCTGCGTCCCGAACAGGCTGTTGACCAGCCAGACCAGCCAGAAGGCGTCACCACTGTCGATGCTTTCCTCGGTCATGTAGCCCGGCACGAAGGAGAACATGCCGGTGCCAACCGACAGATAGGGGACGTAGAGCAACGCCACCGTCGCCACGGCCGCGGCCGGCGCCCGCCAGTCCCACGGCCGCCAGGCCAGTGGCAGCGCGAGGGCGGCGATCGGCTTCATCATCGCCGCCACCGCCAGCACGATCGCCGCCGTGACCGGGCGGCGCAATACGGCTACCAGCCAGATGCCCAGCGACATCAAGGCCACCATCGCCGCATCGATATGCGCATTGCCGGCGATTTCCCACACCGCCAGCGGGTGCCAGGCATAGGCCACGATACGGGCCGGCGGCTGGCCGATGCGGCGCAGCAGGTCGAGCAGGACAGCGACGGTCAGGGCTTCGAAGGCAATGAAGCCGAGCTTCATCGCCACCATCCCGTCGGCGATGCGGCCGATCAGGAAGAACAGCATCTGGGCCGCGGGGGGGTAGATGGTGATCGCGTAATCGGCGCGGTTGATGAAGGGATAGATCGCTGCATCGCGCAGAAAGGCGAGCTCCGGCGCCGCCGGAAGGAAGCGATAGGGGTTGATGCCCTCGCCCTGCACCCGCCCGTCCCAAACATATCGGTAGGCGTCGGTCGACAGCTGCGGCGCGGTGAACAGCAGCGCCGCGCGCAGGCACACGGCGATCAAGAGGATCAGCCAGAGCGCCCGGCGCTGGTCGGCCCGCATCGCAACTGCCGCGGCCCAGATGACAAGCAAGCCATGGCAGATGGCCAGGGCCATGAAGGCGAGATCACCGGCGCTGCGATGCAGCCAGGGCCCGATGAGGACAAGGACAAGCGTTGCCACGCCGATACCGCCCAGGCGCCAAAGTGGGGCTACCACGCGCGCAGAGGCCCGCATCCGGCCAGTACCGCCGCCACCATCCCACGCTCCATCATGCCGGACATGAATACGCTGGCGGGATGCGAAAGGTTACGCATGTTTTCGGGGTCCTCCAAAAATCTTGTCTGCCCCGAGGCCCGCGTGGCCGGGACAGCCACGGCAGAGGTACGCGAGGACGAGAACTCTGCCCTTGCTGCAACGAAGGGGGGCAACGGCTGCAGCATCATTGCGCGACGCCCAGCCGGCGCGCGCACGCCATCTTCCAGCGCGCCATCGCCGGCCTGCCGGGCCTGCTGAAGCGGGCTTTGGTTTCAGCGGCAAAGGTGCCGAGCCGGCATTTCATTCGCATATCATAACAGTTTCAGTTGCTTGGCGGCGAGGAGGTCACGCGATGTCAAACAGACATTGCAGCCCGGGCTGGCCGAGGAGGATGGTTTCATCCCCTCCAACCGAAAGACCGTGCTGGCGGCCGCGCTGCAGGCGGGGCTTCCGACGTTGGCCGAAGTGCAGTCCTGCAACAACTGGGATTGGGCCCTGATCAATCGGGATGAGAATGCCTGGCTGACGCGCTGGAACACCGAGGTCCGCCCCCTGGTCCGCGGCTGACAGGGTCGGCGGCCGCAGGCATGTCCATGCAACGCGCGGGACATAGCCCCTGGCTCGCCTGGCTCCTGCTGGCCCTGCCGACCGCCTACTTCATCCTGATCGTCGCCTATCCGCTCGCGAAGCTGGTGCGCATGGGCTTCTCGCGGCCGGAGCGCGGGCGCGTCTTCGGCGAAGGCTTCTCGGCAGCGAACTATATCGAGATCCTGACAAGTCCCCTGTATCTCGAAACGCTGACCATGACCTTTCGGATCGGCGCGCTCTCGGCGGCCTTCGCCCTGCTTCTCGGCCTGCTGCTGGCGCTGTACAACTGCAAGGCACGGCCGGTTGTGCGCAGCGTGCTGCTCTTTATCACCATCGCGCCCATCCTGATCAGCATCGTGGTGCGTGGCTATGGCTGGATGGTGCTGCTGTCGAACCGTGGCCTGGTCAATTCGGGGCTGATGAAGCTCGGGCTGATCTTCAACCAGACGGGCATCGTCATCGCGACATCGCATGTCCTGCTGCCCTTCATGGTGCTGGCCATCATGGGCAGCCTGCGGACCGTGGATCGGGCGTTGGAGGATACAGCCGCCAGCCTGGGTGCGCGCCCCTGGCGCGTGGCCTCAGATGTGGTGCTGCCGCTCGCGCTGCCGGGCATCGCCGCGGGCACGGTGCTGGTCTTCATCCTGGCGATGGGATCCTTCGTGACGCCGGTGTTGCTCGGCGGGCCGTTGGTGCTGACACTGCCGATGGCTGCGATGCAGCAGTTCAACAGCGGTTTCAACTGGGCCTTCGGCTCGGCGCTGATCGGCGTGCTGCTTGTAGCGGGCTGATCGTCGCCATCCCTTCCGCCTGGCTAACCTACGGCGGGTCCAGGGGACACGGTCCCCTGGTGGGGGGAGTTTGAGGGGGGCAAAGCCCCCCTCAAGGCGCCCCCCCCCCAAAAACCGCCGACCGCCCCGGCCTGGTCGCATCGTGCATCTGCACCAAAAAGTCGGTGGTCATTTCGTTGAACCCCCAGAAGTTCCGCAACGAGAGCCGCAGCGCGTTCGGCGGGCGGCGGAAGGTGGCGCCTGTGGGCGCGGACACCGGCATCACCGGGGCCAGGATGTCGCGCCAGAAGTCGGCGTCGAAGCAGGCGTCATAGACGCTGAAGTATTGCCCCGGACGCGCCGCGGCGGCGGTGTCGGCGATGTCGGCGGGAAAGGGCAGCAGCGCGGTGGTGTCCTTGCCGAAGTAGCGCGCCTCGGCCAGGACGCTGGAATTGATGCCGACCACCTGGCGCAGGCGGTCGTCGGCCAGCAGCAGATAGGTGTTCTCGGTCACCCAGCGGGTCGCGCGAAACGGCAGGCCCGAGGCGAACAGGCCGAAGTCGCCCGGGTTGTAGGGATGCGGCTTGAACAGCAGCGCCCCGCGGTCCTGGCCCAGGGCCCGCAGTGCGGGGCCGAAGTCACCAAGGTCGTGCAGCCGACCATGGTGGATCAGCGACCGGTCCACGCCCGTCTGACCGATCAGCAGAGTGCTGCCATCGGGGATGCGCGGGGGCGGCATCTTGACCGCCGAGGCCGCCAGCAGGTCGGCCCAGTCGTAGAAGCAGGCGGCGTCCAGGTGATACGGCCGCAGCGCTTCGAACATGCCTGGGTGGTTGGTCTGTACGGCGAAGAACACATCCGGCAGGAAGCGGACCGGATGCAGGCTGAAATCGACGAAGGGGATGCGCAGGTGCGTCAGCGCGTGCTTGAGGCATTCGGCGAGTTCGAAACTGACCACCAGCGCATCGGCGAAGATCGCGCCGATCGCGTCGAGAAAGGCCGCGGGCAGAGCGGTTGCGGAAAACAGCCGGGCCCAGCCGGTGCCATCCTCCGGCGCATCCGCCAGCGCATAGAGCCAGCGCGTGTCGATGCCCTGGTCCCAGGCGCGCATCTGCACCGGCAGGCCGGAGGCATCGGCCAGCTTGCGGCGAAACAGCCGGTGGAACCAGGCGATGTTCTGCGACTGCGACGGCCGGAACGCCGGCCCGGCGGCATGCCCCGCCAGGGGTGCGTCGGCGGGGCGCAGAAAATCCCCGGTGACCAGGATGCGGCGGATGCGTTCAGGGCCGGAGGGCAAGGGCCGGCCCCGCGACAAGCTTTTCCAGCACCACCGTCTGCAACCCCAGGCCCAGCGCCCGGGTTTCGCTGTTCGGAACGGCATCGGGCACGGTGAAGCTGGTGCTTTCCAGCATCAGCACGAAGGTGCCCAGGCCCTCGTCCTCGGGCAGTTCGATGGTGGCTTCGAACAGACCGCGATTTCCCGGCGGGATCACCGGCGCCATCTCCACATCCATGCTGTTCACCCGCATGCGCGCCACCGCCGTGTCGAAGGTATGGCCGAAGGGCAGCATCAGCCCGACCCGCAGCAGCAGCCGTCCGCCGCCCAGGCTGGGCAGCAGGATGGTCGAGGCGCTGTCCGGGCGCACCCAGCGCCAGGATTCGCGCCCATTCGTCTCCGGTCCGTAAAAGCCCGTGCCGTTGAAATCGGGGGCATCGGCCGCCAGCGCGTAGCGTGGTGGCGGCTGGACCGGCAGGGGCGTGCGGTCTTCGGGGATGAAGGGCAGCGGGTCGATCGCGATCAGCGCCGCCCGGCTGGCCTGGACGTTGGTGGCGGCCTGCTGCAACAGCGCCACCCGGGCCGACAGCGCGCCGATGGCGGCGATCAGCCCTTCCGCCAGGTCCTGCGCGGCGGGGCCCGCCGCCGCCACCATCGGCGCCAGTTCGGCCCGCAGGCGTTCGGTGTGGTGCGCGGCCAGGGCCGCGTCGATCAGCGCCTCGCCCTCGGCCATCGCGGCCTTCAGGTCCACACGACGAAGATCGGGGGTGGCGGATTCCATGGGGCGGTCTCTCGTGCTCGGCGCTTGCGTCATGCGGTCACACCGCTGCCGCGGCCAGGGTGGCGATGGTATCAAGGCAGGGGCGCAGCGCGCGCGGTGCGAAATGCCGGCGGCCGAAGGCAAAGGCGGCTTCGCCCACGCGCTGCCGCAGCGCCGCGTCGCGCAGCAGGCGGTCCAGATGGGCGCAGAATTCCTCGCGTCGCGTCGCCAGCAGATAGGCCTCGCCGGCACCGCCCGGCAGGCCGAAGGCGGCTTCCACCGTCAGCACCGCGGGCAGGCCGGAACAAAGGTATTCGACCGTCTTGATCTTCAGCCCGCCGCCGTAGAACACGGGGTTCACCGCGACGCTGGCGCTGTGCAGGAAACCGGGCAGGTCGGCCAGCCGCCCGTGCAGCACGACGCCCGGCTGTGGCTGTTCCACCGTGTTGCAGATATCGCCGGCCAGGTGGAATTCCGCGCCATGCCGGGCCACCACCGGCCAGACCTGGTTGAGGAACCAGGTAACGCCGTCGCGATTCATCGGGCTGTCGCCGCCGACGAAGACCACCCGCAACGGCCCCGGCCCGGGGCGTGCCGGCTTCGGCTCGGGCAGCACATGCGGGGCGTAGAGCACGCGGCCGGGAAACAGCCGGTGGAGATACGCCTGCTCCCGCGCCTGGATCGCCAGGATCAGCTGGAAGCCGTCGAGGATATCCAGCTCCGCCCGCGCTTCGATGCGGATGAAGTGATCGACGCCGAAATGCGCGAAATTCGCCATGCGCAGCGCCATGACATCGTGCAGGTCGATCATCGACAGCGCCGGCAGCCCTTTGGCGTGGCGCAGATAGGACAGGCGGATGTAATGCACCAGGAAGCCCTGGTAGTGATGTGTCGCCAGGTGTTCCTCCAGCGCCGCGAAATACTGCCGGCTGAAGGCGTTGCGCTCGTAGCCTGCGAGCCTGGCCGAAGCCTCCAGCCAGGCCGGCTCACGCGCCGCCGCACCCGGGTAGTCCTTGAAAGAAAAGCACCGCCCGCGCGCACCCAGGATGCGCCGCACGGCCGTGGCATCGGCCTCCGTCATCGAACGGAAGGCCAGCACGTCGATGTCCACCACCGCGCTTGCCGCCCGCAATTGTTCCACGATGCGCGCGTGGTTGCCCAGGGATTCCTGCCAGAAGGCGATGTCGGTCAGCACCAGGATGCGCGGCCGCACCAGGCTTCGGCGCAGGCTGGCGGCCGAGCGGAACACCGCCTGCTGGCGGCGGACTGTCACGGCATAGCCCGCCGCCACGGCCGCGCTGGCCGCGGCAACCGTGCGGCGGAACGGCGGGTCGGCGATGTAGCGATCGACGAGACCCGCCACCTCGGCGGCCGAGCCGGCGTGGTGGAAGGCTGCTTGCGCATCCAGGCCGACAAAGGCCTCTGCCGTGCCGATCATCGGTACGCCGTGCGACAGGCCCTCCACCGTCTTGATCTTCAGCCCGGTGCCGCCCTCGTGCGGGTTCACGCAGAGGTCCAGCCCGGCGTAGAAGCGGGCCAAGTCCGCGACCGCGCCCTGCCTTTCGGTGCCATCCGGCGCGGTGCGCAGGGCCACCGCGGCGCCGCCGCCGATCACCAGCCTGGCACGGCCTTCGGCGAAGGTCGCCGGCGCCAGCGCGTCGCAGAACCGGGCCAGCGCCCGGACGTTGATCGGGTTGGCGCTGCCCAGGTAGCCGATAGCCGGGGGCGCGCCCGGCGCGGTCGTCTGCGGGCCAGACGCCGCCAGGTTCGGCAGGTGGCCGAGCGTGATGACCGGGCTCGTCGTCAGCCCCTGCAGCGCCTGGGCTTCCTCGTCCTGGATCGCCAGCACCAGGTCGGCGCGGTCGAGCCCCCGCCCCTCCTCCGCCGCCGTGGTCGAGAAGAATCCCGAGGGCAGGCCGAGCCGCGCCAGCCGCAGGTGCCGGTCGGTGAAGACGTCATGCGTGTCGATGATCCGGATCGTCTCCGGGCCGAAGAAGGTCAGCGCCCGGCTGAAGAAGACATACGCGACGATAACGACATCGAAGTCCTGGCGCGCCAGCGCCTCGAAGGCCGCGGCACTTTGATCGAGGAACCAGTCGTCGAGGCCCTGCACACCGTCCACCGGGCGGATTTCGGCCGCGCGATCATGCGCGATCAGCGTCAGCCCATCCCAGGCCGCGTCCATCGCGGCGATCTGGCCGGCATCGACCGTCTCGCGCTGGATGAAGGCGAAGTGCACGCTGTGGCCGAAGTCCTTCAGCGCCGTCAGCAGGGCGTAGATGCGCTGGCGATTGCCGGCGTCGCGCGGGTGGCTCGGCGTTGGCGAGATGACCAGGATCTTCATGCGCCGCTCAGCCGAGGATGCGATGCGTGATGGCCACGACATCGGCCGGGGGGACCTCGGTGCCGGCTTCCGGCCCCGCGATGACCGTCTGCAACTCGGCCTCGGTGCCGGTCCAGGCCGTGTGGCGAAACAGGTGGAAACGGTAGCGCGCATCCCCGACCGGCAGCAGGTCCACGTCCGGCCGCCGGCGCGGGTGGAAGAAGCCGATGATGGGCAGATGGATGCACGTTGCCTGCGACAGCCAGGCCGCGAGCCAGCTGAAGGTGCTGACAGGCAGGACGATGTGGCGGGCCGCGCGGATGGTCGCGAAATCGGCCATCGGCCCTTGCGATTCATGAAACGCCGCCTGCGGAAAACGTTGCCGCAGCGCGGCACTGTAGGGGTCGTCGGCGATCTGCCCCATGAAGACGGGCCGCAGCCCGGTCTGTTCGATCAGCCGCGCGTACCAGGCGATCGGCAGCGGGCGGTAATCCTCGTGCCGCGCGCCCAGGATTTCCGCCGCGCGGATATTGATCAGCAGGTCGTCGGGTCCGACACGCAGCGCCAGTTCCGCCCCCCGCCGGAACAGCACGGCGGCGATGGCGCGCGGCGGCAGCAGGTCCATCCGGCAGGACAGGCAATTGGTCTCCAGCCCGCGCAGCAGCCCCTGGCGGAACAGCGACACGATCCCCGTCAGGTCCGGGCGGTGACCCTGCAGGCTCATCGAGGGCAGGGGCAGCGCGATGTCGGGGTGCTGGAGGCCCCATTCGCGCAAGCCATCGCCAGTGATGACGGCGCCCGGCATCTCGCAAGCCAGGCGATAGGCGAAAAGGCAGATGAACATGCGGTTGCCGAGGCCACCCGTCGCCTTCAGCCGGATGATGGGGGGGTCCAGCGCCATGCGGTCAGGACACCGGGGCTTGGGCATTTGGGGGCTGCGCAAAGGCCGCGTCCAGCGCCTGCAGAAAATCCTCGCGCCCGATCACGTCGCGGACCGTGGCCGCGAGCCGGGCCTGCGTGGCTGGCTGCGCCGCGTCACACAGCGCCCGCGCCAGGTCCACCGCCGAGCCGCGCTTGAAATGCATTCCGTCCACGTCGGGCAGCACCTTTTCCGCCATGCCGCCGATGTCGGAGACAATCAGCGGCGTGCCGCTCCGCCGCGCCTCCTGGATCACCACGGGCGAATTCTCCCACCAGACCGAGGGCACGACGACCCAGCCCACCGTGCCCATCAGGTCGAGCACATCGGCCGGGTCGTAGCGCCCGGCGAAGACGATGCCGTGGCCCGCCTCGGCGATCAGCGCCGCGGTATCGGGGAACAGGCGCTGCATGTCCTCCCGTTCCGCGCCGAACACGGTCAGCGAGATCAGGGGGTTGTCCACCCGCGCCAGGGCCACGCCCTTCAGCAGCACATCCAGCCCCTTGAAGATCGTGGGCTGGCCGAAGAAGGCGAAGCGCCGGGCCATGTCGGCGACCGGGGGGGCGCGGCGGGGCCGCGCGTGCAGCGCATCGCCCAGGTAGTTTTCCAGCACGGCGGCGCGGGGCGCGTGCAGGCCCCAGGCCTCGAACCGGTCGCGCAGGAAGGCGCTGGGGTAGAGCACGTGGTCGAAGCGGCGCAGCGTGTCCAGCAGCAACGCCTGGCGCAGTGCAAAAGTCACAAGGCTGCGGTCGGGGAAGCAGCCCAGGCAGAGCAACGGCGAAGCGGCACGGCACAATTCGCGCCCGCGCGTGCGGATCATCTGGCCGTGGTTCAGGCAGATGGCCAGCATCTCGTGCAGCGTGATCACGAAGGTCGCATCCGGGCGCGCCTGCATCAATGCGGCGATCAGGTCGGCGCCAACCCGCCAGAAATGATGGAAATGATAGACCTGCACAGGCAAGTCAGCCAGGAAGCGGACCAGTGCCCGGCGCTGGAAGGCATCGTCCCAGTACAGCCGGTCGGGCTCCATGCCGCGGAAGGAATACAGGTATTCATCCGCGGCGTGCGGCATCACGAGATCGGCGGCGGCATGGCCCGTGGTCAGTTCCGACGCCGCGACGAAGATCGCCCGCCGGCCGGCGCTGCGATGCGTCAGCACCTGGCGGTGGGCCGCGACCTCGCCGCCGCCCTTGCTGAAATCCGGATGCGCATGGGCGATGACGCAGAGGCTGCGCGGATCGGGCATCAGCCGCCGGCCACCAAGGCCGGGGCGCGTGCCGGCAGCGTCCACAGCCGTTCCAGATGCGCGTTCACCGGATGCGCGGCGATCGGGCTGGCCCAGGCATGCGCCGGTGGCTGCCAGCCCGGCTGCCAGCCCTGGCTGTCGCCGGCGCGCAGGCGGATCAGCCGGTTCAGCGTATCGGCCAGGTCCGCGCTGCATCCGGCCGCCGCGTGCAGCCCGCGCAGCAGCGCGAGGTCGCGCCCGTCCAGCCGTTCGGCGAAAAGCCTGTCCAGATCCCCATCGATCACCGCGCGGGCCAGCCGCTGCGGGTCGAGCGGGACGATGCTGGCGCCCTGCTCGGCGGCGCGGCCCAGCGCCTGTGCCGCATCGCCCTCCGTGGTGGCGGGCAGTCGGCCGCGGCGCTGGAACACCTGCGCCGCCTGTTCCGCCCGCGTCCCGATCAGCATCAGCCCCCCGCATCGCGCTTCCAGCCGGTCGCCCAGAACCTCCAGCAGCGGTATGCACAGAGGATCATCGACCCCGACCATCACGGCAAGGCCCGGCGGGCCGGGCGGCGACGGCTCCAGCCGCGCCAGCCGGTCCAGTTCGGGCTTCAGCCCGGCTTCCCGACAGGCCAGCACCTGGTCCAGCCAGGCGACGGCGAAGGCGTTGTCCATGCCCGGGCCCGGCATCGCCGCTACCCCGTCGAGGAAGCGCGGCACCTGGTGGTCCCCAGGCACGCAGCGCAGCCAGAAAACCTGCTCGTCGAAGGTGACCTCTGCGATGATCTCCAACCCACGCAGGCGTGGCAGGACATCGGCGGCCACGCGCCCGTAGCAGCCGATGAAATTGGCCGCCTGGTGGCTGACCTGGTCGACCAGCGGCAGCAGACGGAGCGTGTCCGGCCCGCCATCCGCCGCGCGCAGCGCGCCGATCACCAGCGGTTCGACCTGCATCTGGCGCAGCGGGCGGCCGGTGAAGCGCAGCCCCAGGCTCATCTCGCCCGCCGGTGAGGCGCTGGCCTGCATTTCGCCCAGCACGCCGAAGTTTTCGACCCGCTGCTTCACCAGCGGCAGCCGGGCAATCCAGGCCGCGAAAGCGCCATGCGGGCGGTAGTGGTGGTCGATCAACGACTGCACCTCCGCCCGGTCCTGGGCGGCGCGCAGCAGGCGGAAGTTCACCCGCCCGTCCTGCCCGCCGATCACGCCGTGCAGGTCGCGGCTGATCGCGGCATTGCGCAGGCTCACCCGCCCGCCGGCCTCGCCCGAGACCAGCACGAGATCGAGCGGCGCGGCATCCGC
>JBBQHE010000127.1:0-12744 GCA_038323655.1 Acetobacterales bacterium
TCCTGGAAGGCCAGCACCAATTCCTGCCCGCCATCCGCCGCGCGCTGGCGCCACTCATCCACCCCGCGCAGCACCAGCGCCATGGCAAAGGCCTCGAAGGCCGCGGGGTCGTCGTCAAGCATCCGCGCGCGGGGATTGCGCAGGGGCTTGGGCAGCGGCGGGCCGGCGAAGCGCACGGTGATGTGCAGCCGGTCATCGCTATGCACCGCGGCCACCCGCAGCGCCGCCTGGCCGCGGCCGATCAGCAGGTCGCCCAGTTCCATCAGCGCATGCTGGGCCCGGGCCAGCGTCTCCCGGCGTACGCCCCAGGTGCCGCCCATGGCCTGGCCGCGGTCGTCCAGCGCCTCGGCGAAGCCGGGGCCGAGCGCCAGGTCGAAGCTGATGCGCCGCGCCACCAGCGGCAGGGTGACCACGTTCCCCAGCAGCGCCACCAGCGCCCCGAGCGCCAGGGGCGAGGCGAGCGCCGGCAGGTTCGCATGAAAGAAGCCCGGCGCCATGAGCACGCAGAGCCCCGCGGTCAGCCCCGCGCCCGCAACCACGGTGCGCCGGGCATCCAGCAGCCGGGTGACAATGATGCCGCAGCCCAGCGCCATCATGAAGCCGGCGACGTACAGCAGCATGGCCGCCTTGGCCGGGCCCGGCACCAGCAGCACGCCCGCCAGCAGCTTGGGCGACAGGGCCAGCAGGGCCAGCAGCACCGCGCCGGCCACGGCAACCCGCCGCGCCAGGCTGCGGGTCGCGATGCTGACCCCGGTGCAGGCGGAGGACACCGCCGGCGCCATGCCGCCCAGGGCGCCGGCCAGGATAAAGGACAGCCCCTGCGCCAGCAGCCCGCGGCGCAGCGGTTTGGGGTCGGGCCGGCGCCAGTCGCCATCGGCCACGCGCTGATAGGCCAGCAGCACCCCGGTCAACGAGGCCTTGGCGGCGATCAGGCAGAGGGCAAAGGCCAGCAGCAGGGCTGGGTTCACCGCCTCGAACCGCGGCAGGATGGGGTGTGGCAGCGCCAGCCATGGGGCGGTGTCGAGCAACCCGCCCTCGGCCGGCGCAAGCCCGAGGCCCCAGGCGACCAGACTGCCGCCCAAGGCCCCCAGCAGCACGGCATAGGGCGCGAGCCGGGTGCGGGTGATGGCCAGCAGCGTCATCGCCGCGAAGCTGGCCCCGGCGACGGCGCCGCCGGTCAGCGCCACGCCATCGGCCGCGGCATCGAAATGCAGCAGTTCCAGCACGACCGGCAGCAGCGAGGCCCCGGTCAGGAACACCACGACGCCGGTCACCTCGGTCGGCAACAGCATGTTCAGCCGCGGCAGCAGCGGGGTGATGCACAGGCTGATGACCCCGGTCAGTACCATCAGCCCGGCGGCATCGGCCAGGCTCGCCCCGCTGGCGGCCGCCAGCAGGTAGGCCGCGAACATCACCGTGGTCGGGATCCCGGGGCAGGGGTAGCCGGCGCCGATGGGCCCGCGGGTCGCCGCCTGCAGCAAGGCGAAGCCTGCGACCGCCAGCATCGACAGGCAGAGGAAATTCACCGCCTCGGCCGGGCTGGCGCCAAAGGCGGTGGCGACCAGGGCGGGCAGCACGAAGTAGATCGACTGGATCGCCAGGTGCTGCACCGCAAGCCCGGCCGCCTGCGGCCAGGGCAGGGCGTCGTCCAGCGCCGACTGCACCGCGGGCGGGCGGGCCATCGGGCGGTCGGTGCGCTGCCACAGGCGGCTGAAGCGGCCCGTCATGCCCGGTGGCGCTTCAGCGGCGGCGGCTCACAGCAACGCCTCGCCGGGCCCGATCGGGCAGGCGGCCTCACGCGCGCGGAGGTCGGCCGGGGCCTGGTCGCGGTCGTGCAGCCCGTAGTCGCGCATGACCCCCGCCACCCGCAGCCGGTAGCCGGCAAAGATCCCGGCGCGGCCGGCGGCCTGGGCCGGGGCGTGGCCCGCGTGCTGGCGCCAGGCGATGACCGCGGCCTCGTCCCGCCAGAAGGACAGCGACAGGAGTTTTTGCGGATCGGCCAGGCTGCGGAAGCGTTCGATGGACACGAACCCTTCGACGCCGTCCAGCAGCGGCCGAAGATCGGCCGCGATGTCCAGGTAGTCAGCCTCCCGCCCCGGTGCGGGAAGCACTTCGAAGATGACGGCGATCACGTGACCGGCGCGCGGCGGCCACGCGGCGGCGGCGCTGCGGCGGGGCTGGCCATCGGGTCGCTGCCGTTGATGAAGGGCGGCTCCTTGGCCCAGACGAAGCCGGCGCGACCGCGTTGGTAGCCGTTCTCGAACAGCGCCCGCATGTAGGCCGTCTCGAACGGCGTGGTCAGTTCCTGGGTGAAATCGGGCCCGATGAAACCGAGGTTGTAGTCCACATGATCCTGCCGGGTGTTGTTCCAGATACGGACCACGTCATTGTAGCCGGCCGAGAAGATCATGGTGGAAATCGCCCGCCCGGCGATGCCCATGGTGCGGCGATCCACGCTGGCCCACTGCGCATCCAGCCGCGCATTGCGGATGACATAGGCGCGGATTTCGCGGACCGGCTGGCGCGCGGCGATGTGTTGGCGGCGCGACCGCGTCAGCGCCGGCGGGTAGAGAAAGACCTGGGCAATGGCCCCGCCATCGACGTGCAGTTCCTGGAACGCCACGCCATCCAGCGTCACGTCGAACAGCACGGGGGAAAAGGCGCCGGGGATCGCGGCCGAAGCCAGCATGATCTTGCGGATCAACTCGGCGCTGCGCGGATGGCCGCTGGCGGCGATGGCGCCGATGTTCCAGATGACCGGTATCTGGGCATCGAGATTGGTGCTGCCCAGCAGCAGCATCCGCCCCTGGGCGTAGGCCGCGGCCAGGTCGGCGACCATCTGCGGCGTGATGTAGCGGGTGATGGTTTCGAACAGCGGGGTGTTGTCGGCCAGGCCGTCGGTGAAGATCGCGGTCGGCAGCCAGCGCGCGCGCAGCACCTGGGCCGCGGTGACCTGAGTATAGACCTCCCGCAGCGGCGCATCATAGGCCGAGCCCAGGAAGGCGAAGGGGGCGGTCAGCGCCCCGGTCGAGACCCCGGTCACGAGATCGAAGACCGGGCGGGTGCCAGCCTCGGTCCAGCCGCAGAGCAGCCCCGCGCCAAAGGCCCCGTCCTCGCCGCCACCCGACACGGCCAGCAGGGTCAGCGGGCGCATCGGGCCGCCGACCGCATCCCTGCGGGAGAGGGTGGCGATCACCTCGGCCTCGAACGGGGCGATGCCGCTGGTCGGCAGGAAGCGCTCATTGGGCAGGCCCAGAACGCTGGCCCGCGCCGTGCGGTCGCGCGGCACGGCGTTCAGCCGCTCGGGCGCGGCACAGGCGGTGACGGAGGCGGACAGGCCGAGTGCCATGAGACCCCGCCGGGCGAGGGGAGGGCGGCTGGGGGCGTCGGTCATGGCGGCTTGGTATCCCGGCTGGCGGTCGGGCCGTTCGCGGCCCCGGGGGCTGCCGACGACTCCGGCCCATTCAAGTGCGGTCTTCGTTACGGCCGATGGCGGCAAGGCGGCAATGGCCAAAACGCTGGATGCCAAGTGTTCATGCGCCAGGCGGTGTCACTGCAACAGCGACATCACCGCCGCGCGCAGCAGCGCCAGCCGTGCCGCCACCTGGCCTGCGAGCGCGGCCCCGCCTGGCTCGCCCGCCGGCGGAACCAGCAGGGTCAGCGCGGTGATCGCGTGGCCGGCGGCGGCGACCGCGTCCGGCCGGGCCGCGGAGAGCGGCAGCAGCGCCTCGCCGGCCAGGTTCTCACCCCAGGCCATCGCCGCGCGGGCGCGGGCGTCGAGCACCAGGGCCGTGGCCTCGGCGCAGCCGGGCAGCAGCGCCCAGGTCTGGCCCGACCAGTCGAACAGCGCCAGCGCCCGGGCCAGGGTCGCGGCCGGCTCGGCGGGTGGGATCGCATCGGCCAGCATGGCCGCGGCGATGACGCGGGCCAGCACGTCGCGCGCGGTGCCGAGCGCCAGCACCGCCTCCAGCGCCGGGTCCTCCGGCCCCGTCAGCCGCACCAGCCGGGCTTCTGCCGCGTCGCTGGCCGCGGTCATCAGCCCGCGCGCGGCCTCCGTCAGGCCTGCTTCCTGCAACGCGCGGGCGGCTTCGGCATCGGCCATCAGCCCATCCAGCACCGAGGTCCGCAGCGACCCTGCCGAGGCGAGCGCGGGCGGTTGGCAGGTGGCCAAGGCGGGGCTGGCCAGGGCGCTGACGCGGGCGCTGTCCAGGGCCCCGGCCAGGGCCAGGGCCCCGGCCAGGGCCCGTATGCCGGCAAGCCGATGCAACATGGGTCCCTCCTCACGACAGCATCCCACGGCACCATCCGGCCGGTGCCGCCCCCCCGGCAAGCCTACCGCCCGCTATGGCGCCAGTGGCACGCGCAGCGACGCCCCGGCGGCCGGTTGCTGGAACAGACGGTCATCGCGTGTCCGGTGGCCCGGTCCGACGGCGGTCGTGGGGTCGGGGGCGCTGCGTGGGCCGATGAGGGTGGGGCCGAAACTCGGGTCGGCGCCGGGCTGGCTGAAGGCCGGGTCGAGGCCGCGGTTTGGCACCGGGGCCGGTTCGCCGCCCAGGCGGGGGCTGGCCGTCCGGTTCCACGGATCGACCAGGAACGGGGCGAGGGCGATGCGGCGCAGGCTGCGGTTGGTTGCAGCCTCGGCGGCCGTCATCGCGGGCTGTTCGCCCGGCCGCGCGGCTGGCGCCTCTGGCGCGATGACCGGTCGGGAGCCCGGCGCCAAGGCTTGTGCCGCGGCCTCCGTGATGGCTGCGATCGGCGCGTCTGCCACGCGCTTGGGCGGGGGCGCGGCGCAGCCGCCCAGCGCCAGCAGGAGCCAGGCCGCGCGCTTCATTCGGCCTCCGGCAGCGGGGCGGTGCCGCGCGGATCCGCGGCGGGGTTGCTGGCGGGCAGCCCCAACGGCTGCCCCTGGCCGGCCCGCCAGTCCCGCAGCACCCAATGGACGGAGGGGAAGGCCAGCAGGTCCCAGGGGATGTCATCCCAGGCGAAGCGCCGGACCTCCAGGCTTTCCGCCCCGGCGGCGAAGTGCGGCGCGGCCAGGCGGGCGCGGAACATCACCTGCACCTGGCCGAGGCGGGCGATGGAATAGATGGCCAGGATGCCGTCCAGCGCCAGCCGCGCCTCGGCCTCTTCCCAGGCCTCGCGCAGCGCGCCCTCGGCCACCGTCTCGCCCATTTCCATGTAGCCGGCGGGGATGGTCCAAAAGCCCCTGCGGGGGTGGATGGCACGGCGGCAGAGCAGCACCCCGCCGTCGATCTCGACCACGCTGCCGACGACGATCTTGGGGTTCTCATAGGCGACATGCCCGCAGTCCGGGCAGAGCAGGCGTTCCCGGTCGTCGCCTTCCGGCACGCGGCGCACGAATCGTGTCGTTGGGCTGTCAGCCATGGCTAACAGGGTGGTCGCGCCAGCCCCCGGTTGCAAGCGCCGCCGCTGCGCGCCGTCAGACCCGCAGGTCGAGCAGCGATCCGCGAGGCAGGGGCGTGCTCGGCGGCGGCGGCAGCGCGTCCAGCGTGCGCTGCTGCGACTGCCCGGCCGCGCCCAGGCCGGCGTTCAGGCCAGAACCCAGGGGCGAGATCGGGCTGACCCGGGGCGCAGCCCGATCGGGGCCGCGGACCGGGGTGATGCCCGCATTCTGCGAGACGGACTGCGTGAAGGCAGCCAGGGAGTTGGTGCTGATCATGCCGAGGATCGTCGCCGATAAACGTAAATCCGCGATGAACGGCGAACGCCTGTTTGCCGCGGTGCTGGGACGATGGGCGGGGGCGACGGGGGCGATACGCATGACCAGCGATATGCCTTCATGCTTCGTTAACCTTCAACCGTGCCGCGGTTGTGTTTGGTTAACGCCCGATTGTCTTCTGCGCGCGAACGAGGTGCCCATCACACACGTGTTAGTTGTCCTGCCCCCATCAACTCCGTTACGCCATCGGGCATCAACCTTTGCCGCAAGAAGGTGCATACCCGATGCCTCCGCCCTCCCAAGCCTGGCTGAACGACGCCGCCGCCAGCATGACCACCATGGCGCAGTTCGACCCCGGCATGAATGCGCTCAACCCGACCCATCGCGGCCATATCGCGAACAACGTCTGGCGGATGTCGGAGGATTATCCGGGCGCCGGCTTCTACGAGGCCTTCTTTCGCGACACCAACGCCAACCTGGGCCGGATCCCGGCGAACCAGGTCGCCAACCACAGGCTGCGCGTGTCCAACGTGTTCCTGTCGAAACTGGTCGCGCCCTACAAGAACGAGAAGTCGCTGGGCTCCTACCTGGGCGGCGCCTCGGAAATCCTGGACACCATCAGCAGCATCGAAAGGCCGCTGGCGGTTCCCGACCGCGTGGCGATGCCGACCGCCAACAAGACCTTCGAGCAGGTGGACTGGACCACGATCGGCAAGGCCACCGTCTGCAACCCGCTGGAACAGGATGTCGATCGCACCGAGGTGCATGGCCAGGTGAAGTACTACATCGAGGTGAAGGCCGACGCCCACACCGCCTTTCAGAAGATCCATACCGCCAAGAGCACGGCGCAGATGGATCGCATCCTGGCGGTCATCGCCAACCGGGTCCGCCGTGCCCAACAGGCCAATGGCGAGACCACGCACCACAATCGCCACGGCTACACGCTGCGCCCGGCGATTTCACTGACCAACCCGGTCGGCTGGCTGGAGTATTTCAGCAGCGGCATCGTGCTGCTCTACGAGCATCGCGGCTTCTACCTGATGACGGGCGGGCAGGTGATCACGCCGGCGCAGCAGCGGACCGTGTATGAAGGGCTCTGGACGCTGTGCGGACTGACGCTGCCGGCCAAGAACTACTACCTGGTGCAGAACCATCTGGCGTCGCGGGACAAGATGGCGGCCCTGCTGGGGCAGCGCAGCGCGGCCTTCCCGACACCGGCCACGCTGGCCGGCGCGAACTGGCTGGTGGCGGGGCTGGTGACGGCGCCGGTGTGACCCGCCCCGCGCTCCGCCGTCAGCCCCGGTTCGAGTCCTGGTCCGAGTTCCGGTCCGAGTCCTGGTCCGGGCCCTGGTCCAGCGCCGCGACACCCGGCAGGGTCTTGCCTTCCAGCCACTCCAGGAAGGCACCGCCGGCCGAGGAGACATAGGTCAGCCGTTCCATCACCCCCGCATGGCGCAGCGCCGAGACGGTATCCCCGCCGCCGCCGATCGACTTCAGCCCGGCCGAGGCGGTCAGCCCTGCCACGGCCTCGGCGATGGCCACGGTCGCGGTGTCGAAGGGCGGGATTTCAAAGGCGCCGAGGGGCCCGTTCCAGACCAGCGTGCCGGCCCCGCGCAGCCGCTGTTCGATCGCGGCGATGGTCTGCGGCCCGACGTCCAGCGCCATCATCCCCGCGGGCACGGTCATCGCGGGCACCGTGCGGTGCGGTGCGTTGGCGGCAAAGGCCTCGGCGGCGATCAGGTCCACCGGCAGCAGGATTTCGCAGCCATTGCCCTGCGCGGTCTTGAGGATGTCGCGCGCGGTGTCGTGCATCTCGGCTTCCTGCAGCGACCGGCCCATGGCCGCCCCCTGGGCGCCGAGGAAGGTATTGGCCATGGCGCCGCCGATCACCAGGCAATCGACCTTGCCCGACAGGTTGCCCAGCAGGTCGAGCTTGGTGCTGACCTTGGCGCCGCCGACGATGGCGACCACGGGGCGGGACGGGTGGCCGAGGGCGGCATCCAACGCTTCCAGCTCGGCCTGCATCAGCCGCCCGGCATAGGCGGGCAGCAGATGGGCGACCCCTTCGGTGCTGGCATGGGCGCGGTGGGCGGCCGAGAAGGCATCGTTGACATAGGCATCGGCCAAGCGCGCCAGCCCCGCGGCCATGGCGGGGTCGTTCTTCTCCTCGCCGGGATGGAAGCGGGTGTTCTCCAGCAGCAGCACCTCGCCATCCTGCAGCGCGGCCGCCTCGGCCTCGGCCAGCGGGCCGATGCAATCGGCGACGAAGGCGACAGGCCGGCCGAGCGCTTCGGCCAGCGCCTCGGCCATCGGTTCCAGGGACATCGCCGGCACGACCTGCCCCTTCGGCCGGTCGAAGTGGCTGCAAACGATGACCCGCGCACCCTTCTGCGCCAGTTCGCGGATCGTGGGGGAGAGCCGTTCGATCCGCGTGCGGTCGGTGATGCGCCCGTCCTTGGTGGGGACGTTCAGGTCGGCCCGCAGCAGGATCCGCTTGCCGGCGGGATCGGCCAGGTCGTCGAGGGTGCGGAAGCTCATGCGGGCCGGGTCCTTCGGGGAAGCGACAGGATCACAGGCTGCCGAACAGCGCCGCGGTATCGCTCATGCGGTTCGAAAAACCCCATTCATTGTCGTACCAGGACATCACCCGCACCAGCGCGCCATCGACCACCGCGGTCTGCGTCGCATCGAACGTGCTGCTGGCCGGGTTGTGGTTGAAGTCGATGGAAACCAGGGGGGCGGTGTTGTAGGCGAGGATGCCCTTCAGCGGCCCGCTTTCGCTCGCCGCCTTCATCGCCGCGTTGATGGCGTCGCGGGTCAGGCCTTCGGTGCGCGCGGGCACGAAGTCCAGGCTGACCAGCGAGACATTGGGCGTCGGGATGCGGATCGCCGTGCCGTCCAGCTTGCCGGCGAGTTCCGGCATGACCAGGCCCACGGCCTTGGCGGCCCCCGTGCTGGTCGGGATGGCGGAGACCGCCGCCGCACGGGCGCGATGCAGGTCCTTGTGCAGCGTGTCCACCGTGTTCTGGTCGCCGGTATAGGCGTGGATCGTCACCATATAACCGCGCAGGATGCCGAAGTTGTCGTGCAGCACCTTGGCGATCGGCGCCAGGCAATTGGTGGTGCAAGAGGCGTTGGAGACGACCGTCATCGCTGAGGTCAGCGTCTTCTCGTTCACGCCATAGACGATGGTCGCATCCGCATTCTCACCGGGTGCGGAGATCAGCACCTTCCGCGCACCGGCGGTGATCAGGGCGCTGGCCTTGTCCTTGGCGGTGAAGATGCCGGTGCATTCCATCGCCACATCGACGCCCTGGAAGGGCACGCGGGTAGGGTCGCGTTCGGCGCTGACCACGATGGGGGCGTAGGTGCGGCCGTTGGCGGTGATGATCAGCTTGTTGCCATCGACCACGACCTCACCGGGGAAGCGGCCGTGCACGCTGTCGAAGCGGAACAGATGGGCGTTCGCCTCGACGCTGCCCAGGTCGTTGATCGCGATGCATTCCACATCCGACCGGCCGCTTTCGATCATGGCGCGCAGCACAAGCCGCCCGATGCGTCCGAACCCGTTGATCGCGACTTTGACGGCCATGATGGAAGAACCCCTGGTCAGATGTTGCTGCTGATGCGTTTGCGTGCGGCGGCGGCCGCGGCCTCGGCGGTGATACCGAAATGGGTGTAGAGCGCCTCGGCCGGTGCAGATGCGCCAAAGCCCATCATGCCGATGAAAGTGCCGTCGGACCCAAGCCAGCGGTCCCAGCCGAATGACACCGCGGCCTCGATGCCGATGCGCGGGGCGGTGCCCAGCGTCTCCTCGCGATAGGCCGCATCCTGCGCGCCAAACAACTCCCAGCAGGGCAGGGAGACGACGGCGCAGGCGATGCCCTCGGCGTCCAGGATCGCGCGGGCGGCCATGGCGATCTGCACCTCGCTGCCGGTGGCGATGAAGGTCGCCCGCCGCGGGCCGGCGGCCTCGGCCAGCACATAGCCGCCGCGGGCGCAGCGGTTTTCGCCCACGTCCGTCCGCAGCGTGGGCAGGCCTTGGCGCGACAGGGCCAGCACCGAGGGCCCGTCGTTGCGGCGCAAGGCGAGGTCCCAGCATTCCGCCGTTTCCATCGCATCGGCCGGGCGGAAGACCGAAACATTCGGCATGCAGCGCAGGGACGCGAGTGTTTCCACCGGCTGGTGCGTCGGCCCGTCTTCGCCCAGGCCGATGCTGTCATGCGTCAGCACATGGATCACCCGCTGGCGCATCAGCGCCGCCAGGCGCAGGGCAGGGCGCAGGTAGTCGGCAAAGATCAGGAAGGTGCCGGAATAGGGGATGATGCCGCCATGCAGCGCCATGCCGTTCATGGCCGCCGCCATGCCGTGTTCGCGTATGCCCCAATGGACGAAGCGGCCGGCGAAATCGCCCGGGCGCATGGCGGGGATGCCCTTGACGTTGGTGTTGTTGCTGCCGGTCAGGTCGGCACTGCCGCCGATCATTTCCGGCACCGCGGGCACCAGGGTTTCCAGCGCCTTTTGGCTGGAAATGCGGCTGCCTTCCTTCGGCTTGTTCTCGGCGATGCTGGCGCGCAGGGCGTTCAGCGCATCGGTCCAATTGTCGGGCAGTTGGCCGCGCATGGCGCGGTCGAATTCGGCTTTCTGGGGGTGCTTGGCCAGGCGCTTCAGCCAGGAACGGCGGGTGCCGCCGGACCGGCTGCCTGCGACCAGCCAGGGGGCGCGGATGGCGTCGGGCACCTCGAAGGGCGCATGGGTCCAGCCGAGCGCGGATTTGGCGGCGGCGGCCTCGGCCGCGCCCAGCGGGGCGCCATGGCTGCCCGCGGTGCCGGCCTTGGTCGGTGCCGAAAAGCCGATGATGGTGCGGCAGGCGATGATCGTGGGTTTTTGCGACCGCATGGCCTGGGCGCAGGCGGCGGCCACGGCCTCCGCATCATGCCCGTCGACGCGCTTGGTCGCCCAGCCGTAGGCAGCAAAACGCTTGAGCTGGTCGTCGGAGGAGGAGATCGACAGGTCGCCGTCGATCGAAATGCCGTTGTCGTCCCACAGCACCGTCAGCTTGTTCAGCCCGAGGTGGCCGGCGAGCGAGGCGGCCTCATGGCTGATGCCCTCCATCAGGTCGCCGTCCGAGGCGATGACCCAGGTGCGGTGATCGACCAGGGAGCGGCCGAAGCGGGCGGCCAGGTGCCGTTCGGCCAGCGCCATGCCGACGGCGGTCGCGATGCCCTGGCCGAGCGGGCCCGTGGTCATCTCGATCGCCGGATGTTCACCGTATTCGGGGTGGCCGGCTGCGACCGAATGCAATTGGCGGAACGCCTTCAGATCCTCGATCCCCATGCCGGCATGGCCGGTCAGGTGGATCAGCGCATAGAGCAGCATGGACCCGTGCCCCGCCGACAGCACGAAGCGGTCGCGGTCAGGCCAGCGCGGATCGGCCGCGTCGTATTTCAGGAAGCGGGAGAACAGCACCGTCGCCACATCGGCCATGCCCATCGGCATGCCGGGGTGGCCGGATTTGGCGGCCTCGACCGCGTCGATCGCCAGCGCCCTGATGGCATCCGCCATGCGCCGGGCTTCGGTGGCCGGGCGGGCCAGGACCGCGGCCTGGACGGCGAGGGCCGGGTTGGCGGCTGACGGATCGGCGGGGGGCTGGCTTGCCAAGGGGCGGGGGTTCCGGAGGCGACAGGGCGGCGTCGCTATAGGGCGGGGGCGGCGGGCGGGCAACCAAGCCGGTAGCGTTTGCCGCGCGGCGGGGAAACCGCTTCGCTGCGGCGCATGACCGCATGGATCACCCCCGCCCGCGCCAGGCTCTACGGCGGCGCCTGGCTGCTGCTGGCCGGGCTGCTGGTCGTGCTCTTCGCCCGTCACCTGGCGGGCTGGACGGGCGGGCGGCCGATCGACACGGATTTCGCAAGTTTTTACGCGGCCTCGGCGCTGGCGCTGGAGGGTCGTGCCGGGGCGGCCTGGGACTCCCTGGCCCATGCGGCGATGCAGGCGGCGCTGCTGGGCCCGGGGCGGGTCTATGCCTTCTTCTACCCACCGCACTACCTGCTGGCGCTGTGGCCGCTGGCGCTGCTGCCGGCGCTTGGCGCCTATGCGGCCTGGGTCGTGGCCACCGGGGCGCTGCTGGCGCTGGCGCTGCGGCGGATGGGCCTGGGCTGGCTCGGGGTCGGGGTGCTGCTGGCCTCCCCGGTCGGGCTGCTGACGGTGATGACCGGGCAGAACGCCTTTCTCACCGCCGGGCTGTTTGCCTGGGCCGGGCTGCTGATGGACCGCCGGCCGGTGCTGGCCGGTGCCTGCCTGGGGCTGCTGACGATGAAGCCGCAACTGGGGCTGATGGTGCCGGTGGCACTGGTCGCGGGGCGGCGGTGGCCTGTGGTGGTGGCCGCGGTCGTGGCCAGCCTGGCGCTGGTTGGGCTGTCGTTGCTGGCCTTTGGCCCGGCGGCCTGGGCGGGGTTCCTGGGGCAGGGGGGTGCTGCGCGATCGGGGCTCGAAGGCCGGCTTGAGATCTGGAAAATGCAGAGCCTCTATGCCGCGCTGCTGCAACTGGGGGCAGCGCCACTGCTGGCTTATGCCGCGCAGGCGCTGGGGGCGGTGCTGGTGCTGGCCTGGTGCTGGCCTGCGCTGGCCCGGCGCCCCTCCGGCCCCGCCACGGCGGCGCTGGCGGCGGTGGCGGGGCTGCTGATGACGCCCTTCCTGCAATTCTACGATTTTTGCCTGCTGCTGCCGGCCATGGCCTTCCTGCTTCGCAGCGGGCCGCCGCTACCGTGGGAGAGGCTGGGGCTGGTGGCGCTGTTTGCCGGGCCCGGGCTGAGTTTCGCGCTGGGCGACCTGGCCGGGCTGCCGATCGGGCCGCTGGTCGCGGTTCTGGCAGTGTGGCTGGTGCGTCGGCGCCTGGTGGCTGGTGCGGGGGGGGCGGGCTGCTGACCATCGCCGCGCCCCCCTGGCCTTCCACCGCGTTTCGGGGTCAGGCTAGCCGGTAAGGATGACGCCCGCGCAAAAACCGCTCAACCGCGACGCTGATTTCCTGCGGCTATGGACCGTGGGTCTCATGGTTTCGCTCG
>JBBQHE010000128.1:0-12689 GCA_038323655.1 Acetobacterales bacterium
GATCGTCATCGTCCATGTCTCCGGCGCCGAACAGCTGGAGGAAATCCTGCGCGCGCGGGCCCGAGGCTTGCGCGTCTGGGCCGAAACCTGCCCGCAGTACCTGTTCCTGACCGAGCAGGACCTGGACGCGCCCGATATGGAAGGCGCCAAGGTCATGTGCAGCCCACCGCCGCGTGACACCGCCTCCCAGGCGGCGATCTGGCGGGGGATCGAGACGGGTGCCTTCGACCTCATCAACTCGGACCACGCCCCCTATCGGTTCGATGCGCAGGGCAAGCTGATAGCGGGACCGGCGCCGCCGTTCCGCCGCGTGTCCAACGGGATTCCCGGCCTGGAGACGCGGCTGCCGCTGATGTTCAGCGAAGGCGTCATGACGGGCCGCATCCCGTTGACCCGCTTCGTGGCGCTGACCGCCACCAACAATGCCCGGCTGTACGGGCTGGCGGGCAAGGGGATGGTCGCGGTCGGGGCGGACGCCGACCTCGTGATCTGGGACCCGGACCGCAGCACGAAGATCAGCAATGACCTGCTGCACCACAACGTCGACTACACGCCCTACGAAGGCCGGGTGGTGCGTGGCTGGCCGGAAACCGTGCTGTCGCGCGGCGATGTGATCGTGGCCGATGGCGCACTGCAGGCCGAGCCTGGCCGCGGGCGGTTTCTGGAACAGGGGCTGTCGGCCGCCTGGGGTGGGGGCCTCGGCGCGTGGACCTGAAGATCGCCGGACGCCGCGCGCTGGTCCTGGGCGGCAACCGCGGCATGGGGCTGGCCATCGCCCAGGCCCTTGCAGCCGAAGGGGCGGTGGTCGCCATCGCCGCGCGAGATGCGGCGGCCTCGGCCCAGGCCGTCGCCACGCTGGGTGCCGGCGCCGCGGCCTTTCCAGTCGACCTGAATGACACCGCGGGGCTGGAGGCTTTCGCAGCCCTGGTCACCCAGCGCTTCGGGGCGCCCGAGATCTTGGTGAACAATACCGGCGGACCGGCCTATGGCGGCGCATCCGGCCGCCCCACGGCCGATTGGGACGAAGCCTTTCGCGGCATGGTCCTGTCGATCATCCGGCTGACCGACCTGTTGCTGCCGGGGATGCGCGCGGCGGGGTGGGGCCGCGTGCTGACGGTGGTTTCCACTGGCGCGGTCCAGCCCATTCCGGTGCTGGGCATTTCGAACACGCTGCGCGCCGGGGTCATCGCCTGGTCCAAGACGCTGGCGGGCGAGGTTGCGGGGCAGGGCATCACCGTGAACTGCCTGATGCCCGGCCGGGTCGGCACCGAGCGCGTGCATCTGACCGATGCAGCGGCTGCCGAGAGGGAAGGCGTGGATCCGGCGGTGATCCGGGCACGGTCCCACGCCAGCATCCCGATCGGGCGGTATGCCGACCCCGCCGAGATCGCCGCCGCGGCCGCCTTCGCCGTCAGTGGCCCTGCATCGTACATGACGGGCGCCGTGTTGCGTGTGGATGGGGGATTGGTTCGCCATGTGTGACGTGGGGACGGAAACCGGCGCCATGCTGCGGGCGGCGGCCAGGGCCGGGTGGGATGGGCTGACGGTCGGCCGGGCACGCAGTTTCGTGCAGGCAAACATCTTCCTGGTGCCCGAAGCCGCGGCGGATGACTTCGCGGCCTTCGTCCGCGCAAATGCGCAGGCCTGCCCCTTGCTCGCGATTGGCCGGGCGGGCGACCCGGCGCTGCCGAGCCTCGGTCCCAACATCGATGTGCGAACCGATCTGCCCGCCTATCTGCTGCATCAACCCGGCGAACCACCGCAGCGGGTGGCGCATCTGCGCACCCATTGGCGGACAGATCTCGTCCCCTTCGCCATCGGTTGCTGGTTCGGGGCCGAGGCGGCGCTGGCCGCGGCCGGCATCCGGCTGCGCCATGTCGAACTCGGGCTACAGGGGCCGCTGTTTCGCACCAACCGGGACACCGTGCCGGCGGGCCGGTTCGCGGCCCCGCTGGTCGTGTCGATGCGCCCCTTTGCCGCGGCGGACGTGGCCGCAGTCACCGCCATCACCGCAGCCCTGCCGCGCTGCCATGGCGCGCCGGTGCATCGCGGCGATCCGGCCGCCCTGGGCATCATGGCCCCCGGTCACCCCGAATGGGGCGAGGCATTGCTGCCGGAACCGGGGGAGGAAGCGCTCTTCTGGGCCTGCGGCCTGACCGCGCTGCTGGCCCTGGAACAGGCCGGGCTGCCCTTCGCGAGCCACGCCCCGGGTGCCATGCTGGTCACCGACCTCAAGGAGTGCCTGGCGTGACCGATTCCGTACTGACCCGGCCCAGCGCCAAGCTGACCCATGCCGGGGCGCAGGCGATCCTGGCGGCGGCCATCCGGGCGGCCGAGGCGATGGGCGTGCCGCAATGCATCGCCATCGTCGATGACGGGGCGAACCTCCTGGCCTTCTGCCGGATGGACGGGGCGAAGGTCCTGTCCATTCCCTCCTGCCAGGCCAAGGCCGCGACTGCCGCGGCTTCCGGGCAAATGACCGGTGGCGCTTCGGTTGAGACGGAAATCAAGCTCGCCATCGCCACGGCCGGGCGCAACACCAACCTCAAGGGCGGGGTGCCGATCATCGTGGACGGCGTGCTGGTTGGCGGGATCGGTGTCGGCTCGGGCACCGGCGAGCAGGACCGCGAGGTGGCGCTGGCGGCGCTGGCCGCGGTCGGGCTGGGCTAATCGAAGCAGCGCGCCCCCTTGCCGCTCACGAAAACGCATGCTCCGCTCACGCAGGCGTTCAACCCGCTGCGTTGCGACCCGCGCTATGACTTGATCGCGCGACGTCGCACGCAACGGTTTGGGGGAAATCTTTGTCCGACGACCTGAATCTGTCGCAGACCGAACGGTTGCTGACCATCAGCTCGCCGCTGGGTGCTGACGCCCTGACCCTGCGGCGCCTGGTTGTGCGGGAAGCCATTGGCCGACCCTTCACCATGGAAGTCGAGGTCGTCTCGTCCAATCTGACGCTCGAAGCCGGCAGCCTCATGGGCCAGGCGATCACCTGTACGGTCAAGGTGAAGCACACCGGACCGCGGTATTTCAACGGGATCGTGCGCGGCTTTTCGCGAATCGGCGCCTACGGCCGCGGGCTGATGGCCTACCGGCTGGAAGCCGTGCCACTGTGGTGGAACCTGTCGCGTACCGCCGATTGCCGCATTTTCCAGCAGAAGTCGGTCAAGAGCATCGTCACCACGCTGCTTTCCGAAGGCTCGGTGGCGCCGATCAAATGGGGCGGGTCGGTGCCGACCTCGGCCCGGGTCTATTGCGTCCAGTACAATGAGACTGATCTTGACTTTGTGCAGCGAATTCTGGAAGAAATCGGCTGCGGATATTACTTCGAACAGAGCAATAGCGGCCACACAATGGCGATCTGCGGCGCCAATGCGGACTATCCGCTGGTGCCTGGGGATCCGCAGGTTGTGCGGAACGACCCGGATCTGTTTGGCGCGATCACCAGCTTTCGACCTGTGAATACGTTGCTGCCCGGCAAGGTGGCGGCTCTGGACTTTGACCAGGTCACCCCCTCTGCGCTCTTGACCAAGCAGGCGCCAACGATTCTCGACACCTCGAACGCCGCGACCTGGGAGATGTTCCGTTGGCCAGGCGGTCAGGCGGTCCGGCCAGATGCCGATCCCTCCAAGATCGGCATGGAGGGCTATGAGGCTGGCTATCGCATGGCGTCGGCGTCGGGCAATGACCCGACGGTCTTTGCCGGGGGACGGCTGAAGATCATGCCCGGGATCGATGCGACCAGTCCCGAGACCTGGTTGATCACCGAGACGGTGCACGAGGCCTTCGACGAGACGCATCTGTCCGGCGGCGGCACGGCATCCTACCGCAACGGCATGACCCTGATGTGGCCGTCCTATCCCTGGCGCCCCACGACGCCGCGGCCGCGGCCGGCGATCCCGGGCATCCACAGTGCCATCGTGACCGGGCCTTCGGGTGAGGAAATCCACACCGACCAGTATGGCCGGATCAAGGTGCACTTCCACTGGGACCGCAAGGGCATCCCGCAAAGTGGCACGCCCGACGACACCTGCTCCTGCTGGGTCCGCGTCGCGCAAAGCTTTGCCGGCAAGTGGGGTGGGACCTGGACCCTGCCGCGCGTCGGCGACGAGGTACTGGTCGGCTTCATGGACGGCGATCCGGACCGGCCGGTCGCGATCGGCAGCGTCTACAATGCCGACAACATGCCGATCTATGCGCTGCCCGCGAACAAGACGCAGTCCGGCATCAAGACCAAGTCGAGCAAGCAGGGCGCTGCCGACAACTTCAACGAAATACGCTTCGAGGATAAGAAAGGCTCGGAGCATATCAATATACAAGCCGAAAAAGATATGATGATTCTTGTCAAGAATGACAAGACGGAGCACGTCAAGCACGACCGCACCGAGACCATCGACAACGACCACACCGAGCTCATCAAGAACAACAAGACCGAGACGGTGAAGGTGGACCGGACCGAGACGGTCGAAGGCAAGCACACCGAAACGGTGACGGGCGACTACACGGTCACGGTGAAGACCGGCAACCAGACGAACACGGTCAAGACCGGCAACCAGACCAATACCGTCGAGACGGGGAACCAGGAAAACACCATCAAGACGGGGAACATGACCACCGAAGTCAGCATGGGCAACCAGACGACAACGGTGAAGATGGGCAACATCACGCACAAGGCGTCACTCGGCGCGATCACGGTCGAGGCGATGCAGTCCATCACTCTGAAGTGCGGTCCGAGCAAGATCGTGATCGATCCGTCCGGCGTCACGATCGAAGGCCCGATGATCCAGGTCAAGGGCACCGCCATGGTGACGGTGAAGGCACCGCTCATCATGGAGGAGGCGCAGGGGCCGATGATCCTCAAAGGGGCTATCGTCTTGATCAATTCGTCATGAGCAAGCCGCCCGTCAAACTCGCCGTACCGCTCGAACCGCTCCTGCCCCGGCTGGAACTGGATGACGACGGCCTGGCCCTGCTCGCCGGTGTGGCCGATGCCGTGACCGGCATCGACCGGCTGGTCGCGGCCGGGCGCCTGTCGGATGCGGCCCGCCTGGCCGCGCATGCGCTGCCGAAGCGCGAGGCCGTGTGGTGGGCCTGCATGTGCGCGCGGTCTGTGCCCGACCCGAAGCTGAAGCCGAAGGACATGGATGCCCTGACCGCGGCCGAAACCTGGGTGCGCCAGCCGGAGGAGCCGACCCGACGGGCGGCCTTCAGCATGGCCGAAAAGGCCGGCTTCAATTCGCCGGAAGCCTGGGCCGCCGTCGGCGCCTTCTGGTCGGGTGGCAGCATGTCGATCGAGGGCCAGCCCGTGGTGCCGCCGCCCGACCACCTGACCGGGGTGGCCATCAGCGGCGCGATCGTGCTGGCGGCCGTGCGGGTCAAGCCGCAGCTGGCCGATACGCGTTTCAATCGCTTCCTGATCGCCGCCAAGGACATCGCCGCCGGCGGGGCGGGACGGCTGCAGGTGGAGGAAGCCTGAGCCATGCCGCCCGCCTCCCGCATCACCGACATGCATGTCTGTCCGATGGTGACACCGGGCGTGCCGCCGATCCCGCATATCGGCGGGCCGATCCTGACGGGTGCGCCCACGGTGATCACGGTCTTCCTGCCGCAGGCACGGATCAGCGACATGTGCATGTGCGTCGGCCCGCCGGATGTCATCGTCAAGGGCAGTGCCACGGTCATCGTGACCTACCTGCCCGCCGCACGGATTGGCGACACGACGGCCCATGGCGGAGCCATCATCCTTGGCGCGCCCACCGTTTTGATCGGCGGTTGACGGCACGGCCCGGCTGACGGCCCACTAAGCCCGACCGGCACGTAGCGCCGAAACAACCAAGGGCCTTCTGGGAGCCGCCGATGGTACTGGTGCTGTCCGTGCTGCGCTGTCCCGACCAGGCGGTGCCTGAGCAGCGGCGCGTGCCCGGTGGCGAATACGTCATGGGCCGTGGCAGCGAATGCGACTGGCCGCTGCTGGACCCTGACCGGGTGCTGTCCAAGCGCCACTGCGCCGTGGAGTATTTTTCCGGCGGCTGGCAGGTGCGTGACCTGTCAACCAACGGCACCTTCGTGAATTCCAGCGGCGACCCGGTCGGCCGGGAACAGACCCGGGCCCTCCGCGACGGCGATCGCCTCCGCATCGGATCGTATGAGATAGAGTGCCGCGTCGAGGAGGAAGCCGGCTGGGGTGCGGGGCAGTGGCAGTCGGCGCAGGCGACCCCGGACCCCATGGCACCGCCTGCCCAGGCCGGCGATGACATCTTCTCGGCACCCCTGCCGGGGCTCTCGCCGGCAGGCGGCCCGATGCGGGGCTCGGCGCCGCTGCTTCCTGCCGACTTCGACCCGCTCGGCGACGATGACGCAGGCCCGGCCATGCCGGACCACCGGCCCAGCACCAACGACGTCTTCACCCCGCCACGCGCGACCATGCCCGATCTGCTGCCCGGCGACTGGGACGCGCCCATCGCGCCACCCGCGGCGCGGGGTGGCGATCCCTTCGGCAGCCTGCCCGACCCCTTCGCCGACGCGCCGCCCGGGGCACCACCCCGCACGCCTGCCGCGGACCCCTTTGCGGCGATGCCGGACCCCTTTGCCGCCCCGCGGCCCGCACCCGTCCGCGCGGCACCCTTGCCCGACCCGTTCGCCGACATGGCGCCCGCGGCCCCGCGGTCGGCGCCCCTGCCGGACCCCTTTGCCGCCCCGGCAGCGCCCCGTGCCGCACCGCTGCCCGACCCCTTCGCCGACCTCGCCCCCCCCGCAGCGCCGGGCCCGCCGCCAGCCTTGCCCGCTGCGGCCTTGCCCGATCCCTTCGCCGATCTGGCGCCGCCCGCCGCACCCCGTGCGCGCCCGGTCGCCGACCCCTTCGCCGAACCAGGTGACCCTTTCGCCGCCGCGTCGCCGAAGCGGGCGGCCGTGGCCGATCCTTTCGCCGAGGCGGGGGACCCGCCGCCCGCTGCTGTCGCCATGCCGGTTGCGGTGCCGGCCGCACCGGTACAGGCGGCGCCGGCCGCACCACCACAGGCGGCGCCCGCCGCCTCCCTCGACCAGGCGCTGGCGTTGCTGATGAAGGGGGCAGGCCTGCCGGCCCCGCCGCCAGGTACCGATGCCGCCGCGGCCCTGGTCGCGGCGGGCGTCGCGCTGCGCGCCTCGGTCGGCGGGCTGCGGGCGCTGCTGATCGCCCGGGCCGATGTGAAGCGCGAATTCCGGATCGAGCAGACCATGCTGCGCGCCGCCGGGAACAACCCGATCAAATTCGCAGCGACGGAGGAGATGGCCATCCAGGCGCTGCTCGGGCCGCGCGGCAACGGGCCGGCGGCGGTCGAGGAAACGGTGGGTGACCTGACCGCGCACCAGGTCGCCACCGTCGCCGCCACGCAGGCAGCAGCCAAGGCGCTGCTCGCGCGGCTGGCGCCGGCGGGGGTCGAGGCGGACATCCCCGGCGGCGGCATCATGCCCGGCGCCCGCGAGAAGCGCCTGTGGGAGGCCTATCGCAAGCTGCACCAGCAGGTGACCGATCAGTTCGAGGATGACTTCGACAGCGCCTTCGGCAAGGCTTTCGCTCGTGCCTACGAAGACGCGTCACGCGCAAACAAGGCTTGAGGGCTCGGTCTCCCGAAAGGGACCAGGATGGGGGAACGGCAGTCAGCATGGCTTGGAACGACAAGGTTGTCTGGCAAGAGGGCATGTTCCTCCGCGCACAGCACTTCCAGCAGCAGGACCGCTATCTTGAGCATCTGCTCCAGGCCCGTGCCGCGCCGTTGCGCGCCCACCCCTGGGGCGTCACGGAATTCGTCCTGGACCGGGACCTGCTGGCGGCGGGCAAGTTCGCCGTGTCCAACGTCGCGGGTGTGCTGGAGGACGGGACGCCCTTCGCCGTCCCCGGCACCGCAGACCAGCCGCCGCCGCTCGATCTCGCCGAAGGCACGCGCAACCAGGTCGTCTACCTGGCCTTGCCGGTGCGGCAGCCAGGCAGCCCCGAAGTCACCGCCAGCGACGGGGCGGAAGCCACGGCCGCGCGCTATTCGCTGCGTCCCTTCGAAGCCTATGACACGCATTCGGACGCGACCCTTCCCGCGGAGCTCGGCATCGGCCGGCCCCGCCTGCGCTTCATGCTGGAGAGCGAGGAACGCGCCGGCTTCTCCTGCCTTGGCCTTGCCCGCATCGTGGAGGTCCAGGCCGATCGCCGCGTGATGGTGGATGAGCGTTTCATGCCGCCCTGCCTGCGGATTTCCGCGGTGCCGCCGCTGGCCAATATCGTGGCCGAACTTGTCGGCATGCTCGGCCAGCGGGCCGAGGCTTTGGGCGCGCGGCTGTCGCAACCCGGCGCGCGCGGCGTGGCCGAGGTCGCGGACTTCCTGCTGCTGCAGACGGTGAACCGCTGCCTGCCCTTGCTCGCGCATTACGCCGACGCGGGGAATGTGCATCCCGAGACGCTGTTCGCGACGCTGGTGCAGATCGCCGGCGAACTTGCGACCTTCACCGCAGCTGACAAGAAGGCCTCGACCTACCCCGCCTATCGGCACGACGACCTGCAGCGCTCCTTCGCGCCGGTGATCGCCGATCTGCGCCGCAGCCTGTCGGCGGTGCTGGAAAGCAATGCCGTGGAAATCCCGCTGCAGGAACGCAGCCATGGGGTGCGCGTCGGCCCGATCCTGGACCGCAACCTGCTGCGCGCGGGCCAGTTCGTCCTGACGGTGATGGCCGACATGCCGGGCGAACAGGTGCGGCGGCAGTTCCCCAACCAAGTCAAGATCGGCGCGGTCGAACACATCCGCGAACTGGTGAACGTGGCGCTGCCCGGCATCGTCGTGCGGCCGCTGCCGGTGGCGCCGCGGCAGATCCCCTTCCATGCCGGGGCGGTCTACTTCGAGCTTGATCGCGGCAGCCCGCATTGGCAGCAGATGCAGACCAGCGGTGGCTTCGCGATCCATGTCTCGGGTGACTTCCCGAACCTCCGTCTCAGCCTCTGGGCGATCCGCGCATGAGCGACAATCCTTTCGGCGAACCCGACGAATCCGACCGCACGGTGGTGCGCGGGGCAGGGGCCAAGCCCGCCGCCCCGGCCGGCCCACCCCCGTTTGGCGGCCCACCGCCGCGCGCCGCAGCACCCGCCGCCCCGGCTGGCGCCAGCGCGCCGCGCCTGGCCGGTGAGGCCGAGGCCATCCCCAAGGTCGGTCCCGGCCCGCTGGCCGCCGCCGCCTCGCCCTTGCTGGAAATGCTGGCGCGGCTGGCCAATGCCGGGGTCGCCGGTGCGCCGAACCCCGACGAGTTGCGCGAACGCGCGCTGCGGTCGCTGCGCCAGTTCGAAGCGGATGCGCGCGAGATCGGCGCGACCGCCGAGGAAATCCGCGCGACGCATTACGTCGTTTCCTCGGCGCTGGACGATGTGGTGCTGAGCACCCCCTGGGGCGCGCAATCGGGTTGGGCTGCGAAGTCGCTGGTCTCGACCTTCCACCAGGAAACACGCTCGGGCGAAAGGGTCTTTGACCTGCTGACCGGGATGATGAAGGACCCTGGCCGCTACAAGGGCGCGCTGGAGGTGTCCTACCTCGCCCTCTCGCTCGGCTTGCAGGGCAAGTACCGGCTGATGCCGCGTGGCGCTGCCGAACTCGATCGCACGCGGGAGGGGCTGTACCAGTTGCTGGCGCAACTGCGCGGGCCTTATGAGCGGGAACTCTCGCCGCATTGGAAGGGCGCCAACGCGCCGCATCGCGGGCAGAGCCGCAGCATCCCCGCCTGGGTCGCCGCGGCCTTTGCCGTGGCTCTGCTGGGCGGCGGCTGGTACTGGCTCTCGGACGGGCTGTCGGCCAGCGCGGGCGGGCTCTACGAACGCATGGCGGCCCTGCCGCCCGGCGTGCTGCCGACGATCGACCGCAGCGCGCCGCCGGTGCCACCCGCCCCGCCGTCCCCGCCACCGCCCGAACGCCGCCCGCCGGATGCGGCGCCCAAACTGCGGCAGTTCCTCGCACCCGAAATCGCGCAGGGCCTGGTCACGGTCGATGGCGATGCGCAGCGGCTGCTGGTGCGCATACGCGGCCGTGGCATGTTCGCCTCCGGTGCCGCGACGGTCGATCCGCGCTTCGTCGATATCCTCCGCCGCATCGGCGAGGGGCTGAAGGACGAGCCGGGGCGCGTGGTCGTGCAGGGGCATTCGGACAACCAGCCGATCCGCACCGTGCGCTTCCCGTCCAACTTCGCGCTGTCCCAGGCGCGGGCGCAGGAGGCGATGGCCGCCATCGTGGCCGCCAATGGCGATGCCAGCCGCTTCATCGCCGAAGGGCGCGGCGATGCCGAACCGGTGACGACCAATGCGACGGCGGAGGGCCGGGAAGAAAACCGGCGCATCGACGTCGTCCTGCTGCGTGGAGCCCGCTGAGATGCGCGCCTTCTTCTCCATCCCTGCGCTTGGCGCGCTGCTCGGCATCCTGTTGCTGGATGTTGTCGTCTGGCTTTTCGCGCCCCTGCTGGGCGAGGCTTTCGACGCGATCTGGCTGCGCGCCGTTCTGGTGTTCGTGCCCATTCTGCTATGGGCCGTCATCGTCTGGCTGATGGGGCGCCGGCGGGAGGGGCGGGACACCGCACTGGTCGAAGCTGCGGCCGCCCCCGACCCCAAGGTCAAGAAGGACGAGAATGCCGCGGCCGAGGAAGCCGAGCTCCGCGCCAAGCTGACCGATGCCCTGGCCAAGCTGAAGACCGCGACCGGCGGCAAGGGCACCTTCCTTTATGACCTGCCCTGGTATGCGATCGTCGGCCCGCCCGGTTCGGGCAAGACCACGGCGCTGATGAACAGCGGGCTGGAGTTTCCGTTGGCCGAAGGCCGGGTCGCCGGCGTCGGCGGCACGCGCTTCTGCGACTGGTGGCTGTCCGAACGCGCGGTGATGATCGACACCGCCGGGCGCTACACCACGCAGGACAGCGATGCCGATGCCGACAAGGCCGGCTGGGAACGCTTCCTCGACCTCGTGAAGAAGAACCGTCCGCGCCAGCCCTTGAACGGGGTGATCGTGGCCTTCGGCGTGGACATGCTCTCCCGCCTCGATGCCGGGGCGCGGGAGACGCATGCCCGTACCGTGCGGCGCCGGATCAAGGAGCTGGAGACCAAGCTCGGCCAGCGCCTCCCGATCTATTTCATGATCAGCAAGACCGACCTGCTGCCCGGCTTCACCGAATTCTTCGACGACCTGGACAAGGCCGGGCGCGAGCAGGTCTGGGGCTTCACCTTCCCCGTGGCCTCCACGCCGGAAGGCGCTGTGCAAAAATTCGGGGAAGAATTCAAGGCGCTGGAAGCCCGGCTGACCGACCGGCTGATGGAGCGTTTGCAGGCCGAGCGCGGCCCGTCGCAGCGCGCGCTGATCGCGGGCTTCCCGGCCCAGGTCGCGTCGATGGAAGCGCCCTTGCAGGCCTTCGTGCAGGCGGCCTTCGGTGGCTCCAAGCTCGATCCTGCGCCGTTTCTGCGCGGCGTGTATTTCACCTCCGGCACGCAGGAGGGCACGCCGCTCGACCGGCTGTCCGGCGCGCTGTCGCGGGCTTTTGGCCTCGACCCCAAGCGGCCCGCTGCGATCATGGGGCAGAAGGGCCGGGCCTACTTCCTCGGCCGGCTGCTGAAGGATGTGGTCTTCAACGAGGCGCGGCTGGCGGCCAATGACCGTGGGCTGGAATCCCGCCGGCGCATGACGCAGCTCGGTGCCTGGGCCGCGGCCCTGCTGCTGCTGGTCGGCGGCGGCGCCTGGGGCTTCTTCGCCATGGGCACCGAAGCCGCCCGCGCGCAGCGCCTGGCGACGGCCGTCAGCGCGGCGGAGGCGGCAGTTGCCCCGGCCCAGCCGCTCGACCGTGTGCCCTCGCCGGATCTGACGCGCGTGCTCGGCTATCTGGAGGCCACGCGCGCCCTGCCCGATGCGGCGAAGGGCGATGGCCCGGCCTTCGGGCTGAGTCAGGAGGAGATGCTGACCGCGGGCGCGCAATCGGCCTATCGCCGCGCGCTCGACCGGGTGCTGCTGCCGCGGCTGCTGGCGCGGCTGGAGACGCAGATCCGCCAGGGCATCCAGCGGCCTGACTTTCTGTACGAGGCGGTGCGCGTCTACCTGATGCTCGGCAAGCAGGGACCGATGGATACGGCGCTCGTGAAGGAATGGTTCGGGCTGGACTGGCAGTCGGAGTTTCCTGGCGCGGTGAACCAGCCTGGGCGTGATGCCTTGGCGCGGCATCTGGATGCGATGCTGGCCGGGTCGCTGGCGGCCTATCCGCTGGATGGTGCGCTGGTCGATCAGGCGCGGCGCGTGTTCTCGCGCCTGCCGATGGCACAGCGCGTCTATACCCGGCTGCGTCCGCTGGCCGAGAACATCCCCGCCTGGACCCCGGCGCAGCCGCTGGGCGCTGCCGGGCAGCGCTACTTCACCCGCAGCAGCGGCCGGCCGCTGACCGAAGGCGTGCCAGGGCTGTTCACCGTGCAAGGGCTTTACGGCGCGGTGCTGCCACGCCTGCCGCAGGCCGCCCTGGAAGCGGCCAGCGAGTCTTGGGTGCTGGGGCCCGAGGCCTTGACCGCTGGCGCCGGCAACCCCGGCCGGCTGGAGGCCGATGTGCTGGCGCTCTATGCCGCCGACTACGTCCGCGCCTGGGAAGCCATGCTGGGCGACCTCGTGCTGCCGCCCTTCGCCAATCTGAACGCGGCGGCCGAGGCGTTGAACCTGCTGGGG
>JBBQHE010000129.1:0-12646 GCA_038323655.1 Acetobacterales bacterium
TCCGCTGCGTCCGGGGTCGGCCGCCTTCCCCAGACAGTGCGGTTCCATCTTTGCCCACTGGGCGTCGCTCAAAACGAATCGATCCATCCAGAGCTTGAATCACATCACGCCCCGATGGAGAATCCCAAATCTCAACAGACCGTAAGGTGTCTAGACGATAATCGAACAACAAAGGTGCTACCGGTTGCGGGCTCTGCCCGTTCGGAAGCGCCAGTGTCAAGGCGCCATTCGACTTCGAGTCCGCCGGAGGACGCCGGCGGTTCATGGCCTGCTTTTGAAATAAAATTAAGGGTTTGAGATGCCAAAACAGCGCAAGCTTTCCATTTTGGGCGCATTAGGGTTGGCGGTCCTGCTTTCCGGTTGCGGGGTCGACCAAGCTTTGGACCGGATAGACCGGGAGGAAGATCAGCAAGCCTGCACCGGCTTCGGCTTCCAGCCTGGCACCGATGCCTTCGCCACCTGCATGCAGCGTCAATCGGTACAGCGCGCCTCCGACTTGCAGCGGTTGCTGGACCGTATGGCCCTGGAGCGCGCGGTGCAGCCACGCAGGTAGCGGCCGGCGATCCGGTCAAACTGCCCATCGCCGAACCAGTAGAGCGACGACGGCGGGCGCGCCAAAGACCGGGATCAGGATCGGCAGTTCCTGCATCACCGTGTAGCCCGCCGTCATAACGCCAACCGTGAGGTTCACTAGCGACCCGATCAGCCAAACCGGCAAGAAGGCGAGGGCGGCCTTCGCCACTCCGGGCCGGCCGCGGCGCGCAAACCCGATCAGGCACAACAATGCGAGTAAGACAAATCCGCCGCTGATGACCATGACAGTGTGCATTCAGCTTCTCCTGGAACGGGGCAGTCTATGGCCGGTTCGAGGCGTGCAGCCCCACCAGCCGTGAAAGCAGGATGACGGTGTAGAGGGTGCCGATGATCGCCTCGAACGCCGCGAAGGCCTGGGCGTAGAAGCCGACGGGGAGGATGTCGCCATAACCCAGCGTCGTCAGCGTGACGTAGCTGTAGTAGAGAAGTTGTTGCCACTGCACCTCAGCCCCGGTGGAAGAGGTGAAGCTGCCTGGCTCCAGCCAGAGGATCAGCCCGAAGATGGCGGCGAAGATCGAGCCCAGAACCAGGTAGAGAGATGTGGCAGCGAGGATCACCTCCGTCATCACCGTGCGGGAAGTGAAGGTGTAGCGCGCCAGCACAACGATCATCACCGCATGGTAGGCGATCGAGGTCAGCGAGATGGCCAGCGCTGTAGCGCTCGATCCGGCATAAGAATTCGCGATGCCTGCCGCAAGGACAGCAGCCCCGCTGATCGCCGCCGCCGCTCGCAGGCGTGGATCGAGTGTTAGCAGCCAAGTGCCCATCACGAAGATCGACGCGTAGATCGCGTAGAACACCAACGGCCCCACCCCACCCCTGGCCGAGAGCGGGTAGATTAGGTTGTGCAGCACAATAGCCGCCAGCAACAGGCCATTCTTGGCGACTTCCGAGAGGCCGGGCATCGACCGAGCCTCCTCAGCCATGGCCCGACGCCCTGCGTTGGGCGGCGATTGTCAGCGCGATCATCACCCCCAGCACGCCCGCGCCCAATAGCAGGCCGGAGGCGTGCATCGCATGCGTCGCCCAGCCGATGATGGCCAAGCCGCCCAAGCCGCCAAGGTAGACGAGCGGCACCCGCTCCGCCATCGTGTGGAAGAATAGCGCGCTGCCCAACAGGTAGATCGCCGGGCCGAGCACGGCCACCAGGATGGTCGGCAGGTGGGCGGCGTCGGTCGGGTGGGCGATGATCTCCTCGATCGCGACGGCAACGACGATCGCGCCCGCGACCATGATGCCATGGGCATAGGCCAGCCCGCTTCGCGCCAGCCGCGTGTGGTCCCCGCCGCGTGAGAAGGCGTGCTCACCGCTATTGGTCGTGTGCACGAAGTAGAGCCACCACAGCGTGACGATCAGCCCTAACCCGATGCCGGCAGCCAGCATCGTGCTCCCGTGCAGCGCCGCGCCGACCAGTGTGGCGCCCAGCAGGAGGATGGATTCACCCAATGAGATGATGAAGACCTGCTGGTTGCGCTCCAGCAGATGCAATCCGGCGAGTGGCCAGCTCTCCATCGGCGTGGCGCCGAGCCGCGGCAGCCAAAACCCGACATAGGGCGCGCCATAGTCGATCAGCACCGCTGCGATCCACAAAGGCAGGCGCAGATCAGGCTGCAGCGCTCCGGCGATCCAGAACAGGCCGGAAAGCGCGCTCCAGGCGCCGAGCTGGGCGTAGTTGCGGCCCATGCGCTGCCCGCGGAAGACGGCGGCCATGTAGCCGGCTCGGATCAGCGCCATGGCGACGTAGGCGCCCACGAACAATCCAGCCCGCTCCGTGAAGGCGTGGGGCGTCGCCACCGCCATCATGATCGCGCAGGCCATCAGGGCGATCATGAGGAAGCGCCCGGCAGTGTGGTCAGGGTCGATCCAGTTCGTCGCCCAAGCGGTGTAGTTCCAGGCCCACCAGACGGCGGCGAAGAGCGTCGCGGCCTGCAGCGCGCCGAGCCAGCTCTGATGAGCCAGCAGGAAGTGCGAGAGCTGGATGATCGAGAACACGTAAACGAGGTCGAAGAACAGCTCCATGTTCGTGACCCGGACATGGGCGCCCGTACCGCTCTTTCTAAGCGCAGCAGTGGGGGCGCAAAATGAAAGTACGCGAGATAGCATGGAAATTCCTTTTATGCCGATCGCTCAGCGTCCATCACGCCCCGATGGAGAATCCCAAATCTCAACAGACCCTAGCCCGGCAGCGCCTTCAGCTCGATCTCGACAAAGGACAAGGGCGCCGTGCCGCCGTTGATCACATTGTGCTCGACGCCCGGGCCGCGGTTGTAGGAGACGCCGGCGACGAGGCTCGCCTGGCTGGTCGCGCCATCCGGCAGTTCCAGCAGCAGGGTGCCGTCGGTAACGGGCACGACAACATAGCCGAGGCCGTGGCGGTGCCAGCCGGTCTCGGCGCCGGGTGCAAAGTCCCAGCGGGTGACGCGCACCAGCGCGTCATCCTGCATCTGCGTCGCGACCGCCGGTTCGCGGCAGCGCAGGCGGCCGCTCATTCGGCGGCCTTGGCCATGGCAAGGCCGGGCAGGGGCAACCCACCCGCGGCGTCCCAGGCGGCCCAGGCGCGGTCGGCCTGTTCAGCGGTCAGGGCCAAGTGCGGCGGGCGGATGGTGCGGAAGGCGGCATCGCCGCGCGACCGCGCGATGATCTCCCGCAGACCCGGGATCAGCGGCACGGCGGTCGCGGCGCGGCGGGTCGCGGTCAGCCGGGCCTGGGCCTCATCGGCCTCGGGTCCCGTGCGCTTGGCATAGACGATGGCACCAAAACGGCTGTTGGCATTGCTGGCGGCGGTGATGCAGCCGGCACCCCCGGCGGCCAGGATCTGTTGCAGGTATTCGTCGCTGCCCGAGTAGACCTCGAAGCCACGGGCGGCGAAACGCTCGACCATGGCGAGCATATTGGCGTAGTCGCCGCTGCTGTCCTTCACGCCCTTGATCGTCTCGGGGAAGGCGGTCAGCAGCCGGTCGATCAGGTCGAGGCTGAAGGGCACCGCCGATTGCTGCGGGAAGTGGTACAAATAGATCTTGATCCCCGGCCCGACCCGTTCGATCACCGCCGAGAAATAAGCGAAGAGCCCATCATCGCTGGGTGCCTTGTAGTAGAAGGGCGGCAACATCAGCACGCCGGGGCAGCCCATGTCGCGGGCATGGCGCGTCAATTCCACCGTATCGCCCAGGCTGGCGCAGCCGGTGCCGGGCATGAGTTTCGCCGCGGGCACGCCGGCGGCGATCAACCCTTCCAGGATGGCGCGACGTTCGTGCAGGCCGAAGGACGCGGCCTCGCCCGTCGTGCCCAGCAGCCCCAGGCCGTTGCAGCCATTGGCCAGCAACCACGTCGCGTGATCGGCCATGCGCGCGATGTCGGGCGTCAGGTCGGCATGCATCGGCGTCAGCACCGCGGCATTCACGCCGCCATAGATCGCATCCTTCATGGGTTTCCATCCTTCTTCATCAGCGCGGGTTTTCGCATACCGGAGGGCCAGCGCCCCGGCCAGTCGGCGACATGGTCTTCCAAGCCGCCCGCCACCCGTTCGGAGACGACGCGGCCGCGGACCGAGACCCCGGCCTCATGCACGCTTTCGGCGCGGCCCGAGACCAGCGGGTGCCAGCGCGGCAGGTCGTGGCCTTCCTCAACCAGGCGATAGGCGCAGGTCGGCGGCAGCCAGTCCACCGTCGCGACCTTATGCGGCGTCAGACGGATGCAGTCGGGCACCTTGTCGCGTCGGTTGGGGTAGTCCGAACAGCGGCAGGTGTCGGTGTCGAGCAGGCGGCAGGCGACCTCGGTCCAGTGCAGGGCCTCGGTGTCCTCGTCGCGGATCTTGTGCAGGCAACAGCGGCCGCAGCCATCGCACAGGCTTTCCCATTCGGTGCGGGTCATCTGCCGGAGGGTTTTGCGGCGCCAGAAGGGAGCAGGATCGGTCACGGGCGCAAACTACGCCCCGGGCCGCGGCGCGCAAGGTTGCGCCGACTGGAACAAGGCGCGAACATGGGCCCATGACCCCGCCCGAACGCACGTCACGTGTGACCCGCAGCGCCTTGCGACTCTGCCTGGACCTGGGCTGGGCGCCGATCGCCGAGGTGCCTTTGCCGACCGGCCGCCGGCTGGATCTGCTGGCCCTGCGCCCCGATGGCGGCTTCTGCGCCATCGAAGTCAAATCCTGCGCGCGGGATTTCCTGTCCGATGCCAAATGGGGCGACTACCGCGCCTGGTGCGACCGGCTCTATTTCGCCGTGGATCCCGATTTCCCCCAACACCTGCTGCCGGCAGACGTCGGGCTGATCCTGGCCGATGACAATGAGGCCGCCTTGCTGCGGGAGGCCCCACTGCACCCGCTGCCCCCGGCCCGGCGCAAAGCCGTGCTGCATCGCTTCGCGCAGATCGCCGCCCTGCGCCTGGTCGTGGCGCAGGACCCCGCGGCGCGGGGCTGGGCGGCGTTGCGTCTGGAGTGACTACTCCGGCTGCACCCCGGCGCGGGCCAGAACGGACAGGCCGCGGGCAGTTGCGGTTTCGATCAGCGCGGCAAAGGCCTCGGGGCTTTCGCCCAGCACCGGGTCGCCGCCGAGATCGGCCAGCTTGCGCCGCACCTCGGGCAGTGACGCCGCCTGCTGGATGCCAGCATGGATGCGCGTAACCTGCGCTGTCGCCAGCCCTTTTGGCCCCCAGAGGGCGAACCAGGGCGCGATGGGTGCGAGCGCCGGCATGCCCACTTCGGCGGCATTGGGGATCTCTGGCGCCACCCCCGCCCGGCCGGGGCCGGTCACGCAATAGGCCCGCAGGCGGCCTGCCTGAATGAGCGGCAGGGCCGAGACCAGGGGCGCCATCATCAGGCTGGTCTGCCCGCCCACCACATCCTGCAACGCCGGGCCGGTGCCGCGGTAGGAGACGATGAGCACCGGCACGCCGACCTCCAGCCGAAACACCTCGGTCGCCAGATGCCCCGAGGTGCCGAGCGAGGTATTGGCGAAGGCATGGCGGTCTGGGTTCGCCTTGATGTCGGCAACCAGACCCGGCAGGTCGCGCGCAGCCAGCCCCGGCGCGCCGATCAGCACGAGCGGGGAGATCGCCAGCCGCCCGATCGGCGTGAAATCGGCAATGGGGTCATAGGGCACCTGGCGCATCACCCCGCGCGCCAACAGGTGACTGTCCGAATTGCATAGCAGGGTGCGGCCATCGGCGTCCGCCCGCGCGACCGCGGCCGAGCCCACCGCGCCATTGGCGCCGGAGCGATTCTCGACGAGCCAGGTCTCGGCCAGCATGGGTGCGAGGGCTTCGCCAAAAATCCGGGCGGAGATGTCGATGCCGCCGCCGGGCGGGAAGGGCACCACCACCCGCACGCTGCGCGATTGCGCCAAGGCGGGGGTCGCCAGGGCCGCGGGGATGACAAGCAGGGCGCGTCGGTGCATCGGGATCATCCCATATTCAGAGCAAGGTGCCCGGCCATGGAACGATTGCTGCACGACCTAGCCGAGGCCAATCGCATACTCGCCCGCGAGAACATCGTCGATGACTTCGGCCATGTCGCGCTGCGCGACCCGGCCGACCCCGCCGTCTTCTGGTTGTCGCGCGCCTTGCCGCCCATCGCGGTCACGCCCGCCGACCTGCGTCGGTATGATGCGCGGGGGGTTTGCGAAGACCCTGCGGTCGGCAGTTACAGCGAAGCGGTGCTGCATGCGCGCATTTTTGCGGCGCGCCCGGATGTGCAGGTCTGCATCCATCATCATGCCCGCCCGCTGCTGCCCTTCTGCATGCGGGGCGCGCCACCGCTGCGCCCCGTCTTCCACACCGGCGCCATCGCGGGCTGGGACATCCCGGTCTGGGACAGCGCGCCCTTCGGCGCCGGCGGCATGCTGGTCGATACGGTGGACAAGGCCGACAGCCTGGCCGCGTGCCTGGGCCCGCATCGCGCCGCCCTGCTGCGCGCGCATGGTGCCGTGGTGGTTGGGCCGGATATCGCGACCGCGGTGATGATTGCGATCTACATGGCCGAAAACGCCGCCGTCGCGCTGTCCTGCGGCGCGCCGCTGCACCCGGTGCCCAGCCTGGGGCGTGAGGAAGCGGAGGAAACCGCGCGCCGGCTGCTGACGCCCGCCACAGTGGCGCGGGTCTGGGCCGGGCGCAGCGGCGCCTAGGCCTCGCGGCCTTCCTGCACCGCGTGGCAGGCGACCAACGTGTCGTCGGCCATGATCATCTCGGGGCGCTCGGCCTTGCAGCGGGCATTGGCCAGGGCGCAGCGCGGGTGGAAGGCGCAGCCGCTGGGCGGGTTGATCGGGCTCGGTACTTCGCCACCGACCGGCACGCGCTGCCGCCCGGTCATTTCCAGGTCCGGGATCGCTTCCATCAGCGCCCGTGTGTAGGGGTGGCGCGGGCGGCGAAACAGGGTTTCGGCGGGCGCGTTCTCGACCAGGCGGCCGAGGTACATGACGCCGATACGGTCGCTGACCTGGCGCACCACGGCCAGGTTGTGGCTGATGAAGAGGTAGGTCAGCCCGAGCCGCGCTTGGAGTTCCTTCATCAGGTTCAGGATCTGCGCCTGCACCGAGACATCCAAAGCCGAGGTCGGCTCGTCGCAGACCAGGAATTCCGGTGAGGAAGCCAGCGCGCGGGCGATGCTGATGCGCTGACGCTGCCCGCCCGAAAACTCGTGCGGGAATTTCTGCATGTCGAGCGGAGAGAGACCCACCTGGGTCAGCGCCGCGCCGACGCGGTCCAACGCCTCCTGCCCCTGGGCGATACCGAAGGCGCGCACGGGTTCGGCCACGATGTCACGCACCCGCCAGCGTGGGTTCAGGCTGGCATAGGGATCCTGGAAGATCATCTGCATGCGCTGCCGCTGCGCGATGATTTTCCGCGCCTGGCCGAGTTCCTGCCCGTCGAAGCGGACTTCGCCGGTGCTGGTGCGATACAGACCCACCATGAGCCGCGCGATGGTGGATTTGCCGCAGCCGGATTCACCGACCAGCGACAGCGTCGTGCCGCGCGGGATGGTGAAGCTGACGCCATCGACCGCGCGCAGCGACCGGCGGCCTTCGCCCGCGATCAGCCGCTGCACCAGCGGGCGGGAGACATCGAAATACCGCGCGATGTCGCGCGCTTCGACAAAGGCTTCAGACATGGTCGTAGAGCCAGCAGGCGGCGCGCGTCGGGCCGGCGTCCATCAAATCGGGGCGATCCTGCCGGCAGCGGTCGAAGACTTTCGGGCAGCGCGGGTTGTAGGCGCAGCCCTGGGGAATGGCCGTCAGCCGCGGCATGGCGCCGTCGATCTGCGCCAGGCGATCGACACGCCGGTCGAGCGGCGGGATCGAGCCCATCAGCCCCGAGGAATAGGGGTGGCGGGCATGGCGCACCACCTCCCGCACCGGGCCGATTTCGGCGATGCGCCCGGCGTACATGACGGCGACCCGGTCGGCGGTTTCGGCGATCACGCCCATGTCGTGGGTGACCAGCATCATCGCCGTGCCCTTGTCGCGCGCCAACGCCTTCAGCAGCGCGATCACCTGCGCCTGGATGGAGACGTCGAGCGCCGTGGTGGGTTCGTCGGCGACGATGAGCTTGGGCTCAGCGCATAGGGCGAGGGCGATCACGACGCGCTGCCGCATCCCGCCCGAAAACTCGTGCGGATAGGCGTCGATGCGCTGGGCGGCGGCGGGGATGCCGACCTGTTCCAGCCAGCCGATGGCGCGCTTGCGGGCTTCGGCGGGGTTCAGCGGCAGGTGGGTGGTGATGGTCTCGACCAATTGGCGGCCCACCGAATACAGCGGGTTCAGCGTGGTCAGCGGGTCCTGGAAGATCGCGCCGATCTGCCGGCCGCGGATGGCGCGCATATCGGCGTAGGGCAGGTTGTCGATGCGCCGCCCTTCCAGCAGGATTTCGCCACGGGCGATCCGGCCCGGGGGTTCCAACAGCCCGATGATCGCAGCCCCGGTCATGGATTTGCCGGCACCCGATTCGCCGACCACGCCCAGCACTTCGCCTGGCGCGATGGAGAAGGACACGTCATCCAGCGCGGTCAGGATCCCGCGTCGCGTCGGGAATTCGACGCGCAGGTTCCGCACTTCCAGCAAGGCGGCCATCAGCGCAGCCTCGGGTTCAGCGCATCGCGCAGCCAGTCGCCCAAGAGGTTCACCGACAGCACCAGCAGCACCAGCGCGACCCCTGGAAAGATCGTGATCCACCACTCGCCGGAAAACAGGAAGTCATTGCCGATCCTGATCAGGGTGCCGAGCGAAGGCTGGGTCGGCGGCACGCCGACCCCAAGGAAGGAGAGCGTCGCTTCCGCCAGCACCGCGAAGCCGAGGTTCAGCGTCGCGATCACCAGCACCGGCCCCATGACATTCGGCAACACGTGGGAATAGACGATCTTTGGTGCGGAGATGCCGATGATACGCGCGGCCTGGACGTATTCCTTGTTGCGCTCGACCAGCGTCGATCCGCGCACCGTGCGGGCGAATTGCGGCCAGTTGCTGATGCCGATGGCGAAGATCACGACATACAGCGCGATGTCATTGTGCACCTCGCGCGGCAGGGCCGCCCGCACCACGCCGTCAATCAGCAGGGCCACCAGGATCGAGGGAAAGGTGAGCTGGATATCGGCAATGCGCATCAGCAGCGCATCCACCGTGCCGCCGGCATAGCCCGCGGTCAGCCCGACCAGCACGCCGAGGCTGGTGGAAAACAGCACGGCACTGATCCCGACCAGCAGCGACACCCGGGCGCCGTACATGATGGCCGAGAGCATGTCCCGCCCCTGGTCATCGGTGCCGAGGGGGTAGATCGCCTCGCCCTCGGGGTCCCAGGCCGGTGGCTTGAAGGCATCCATCAATTGCAGGCTGGCGAGGTCGAAGGGATTGTGCGGCGCGATCAACGGCGCCAGCACCGCACCCAGGATCAGCACGAGTGCGACCACCGCCGAGACGATGGTCACCGGGTTGCGCGTGAAGGAATACCAAAGGTCGCTGTCGAAGAACTTTGCCAGCACCTCAGTGGCCCCCGCCGCCGATGCGAAGCCGCGGATCGACCGCGAAATACAGCAGGTCCACGACCAGGTTGATGGTCACGAAGACCGCCGAGATCAGCATGAGGTAAGCCGCCATCACGGGAATATCGGCCGCCCCGACCGACTGGATGAAGAGCAGCCCCATGCCCGGCCATTGGAACACCGTCTCGGTCACGATGGCGAAGGCGATGATCGCGCCCAGTTGCAGCCCCGCGACGGTGATGACCGGCACCAGCGTGTTCTTCAGCGCATGGCCGAAGTTGATGGCGCGATCGGTCAGGCCGCGGGCGCGGGCGAATTTGATGTAGTCGGTGCGCAGCACCTCCAGCATCTCCGCCCGCAGCAGCCGCATGATCACGGTCATCTGGAACAGCCCGAGTGTGATGGCCGGCAGGATCAGCGCCTTGAGCCCCGTCCAGGTCAGCAGCCCCGTGCTCCACCATCCCAGCCGCGTCACATCGCCCCGCCCGAAGGACGGCAGCCAGCCGAGCCAGACGGCAAAGATCAGGATCAGCAGGATGCCGATCAGGAAGGTCGGCAAGGATACACCGATCAACGAGAAGGTCAGGAAGAACCGCGACAGCCAGGAGTTGCGGTACAGCCCGGTGTAGACCCCCATCGGCACGCCGATGGCCAGTGCCAGGAAGGCCGCGACCAGCGCCAGTTCCAGGGTCGCCGGCGCGCGTTCGATGATCAGGTCCGACACCGGCCGACCGAGGCGGTACGACAGGCCGAACTCGCCCTGCACCGCATTGCCGACGAATTTCAGGAACTGCACGAAGAATGGCTGGTCCAGCCCCAGGTCCCGCACCAGCGTCGCCCGCTGGGCTTCCGTGAAATCCTGGCCCAGCATAATGGCGATGGGGTCGCCGACATAGGCGAACATGGCGAAGGAGATGAAGGCGACCACCAGCATGACCGGTAGCGCCTGCAGCACGCGTGAGACGATGAAGGCGAACACGCGTACCGCTACTCCCCGGGTTTCAGGCCTGTGTCAGCAATACGCGTGTCGCCCCCGGCAATCAATTGACCCGCGCCCAGCGGAAGTACGGCTGGTTGTTCGCCGCATGCGGGATGCTGATGTTGGACCGCATCGCCCAGGGGATCATCTGGTGGTGCAGCGGGATATGCGGCACGTCGTCCCGGTACAGGCGCAACGCCTCGGCGATCGTCGCCTGGCGGGCCGGGCCGGCCTCGGTCTTCATCCGCCCGATCAGCGCATCCATCGCCGGGTTGGAATACCGGCCATAGTTCCAGATGCCATCGCCCTGCGCCCCGTTCCGCGTCGCGACCAGCGACTGGAAGGAATACAGCGCATCCAGCGTCGGCACGCCCCAGCCCAGCATATAGACCGAGGTATCGTCGCGCTGGATTTTCGCGAAGAAGGGGGCCAGCGGCATGGCATTCAGGCTGGTCCGCACGCCGACGCGCGACCACATCGCAGCGATCGCCTGGCAGATCTGCTCGTCGTTGATGTAGCGGTTGTTGGAACAGTCCAGCGTGATCTCGAAGCCGTTGGGATACCCCGCCTCGGTCAGCAGGGCGCGGGCGCGGGCGGCATCGAAGGGCAGGCGCACATCCTCGGCCGCGACATAGCCGTTGACCTGGGCGGGGAACAACGTGCCCGTCGGCACCGACTGGCCGCGCATGGTGGTGCGCTGGATCGCTGTGATGTCGATCGCATGATATAGCGCCTGGCGTACCCGCAGGTCGCGGAAGGGGTTGCGCCCGCGGACGTTGCTGTAGACCAACTCGTCGCGGAAGGTATCGAAGGCCAGGAAAATGGTGCGGACCTCGGGTCCCTCCAGCACCCGGACGCCTGGGGCGGCGCGCAGGCGGGTCAGGTCCTGCAGCGGCGGGTCGAGCACGAAATCGACCTCGCCCGACAGCAGCGCGGCGACGCGGGTGGCATCCGCCGAGACCGGGCGGAAGACGATCTCATTCACATTGCCCGGGGCGAGGCCCGCCACGGTCTCCTGCCAGCCGTACCAGTTCGGGTTGCGGGTCAGCACGGTGCGGACATCGGGCTCACGCACCGTCAGGCGGAAGGCGCCGGTGCCATTGGCCTGGCGCACGGTCGCCATTTCCTCGCGGTTGCGGGTGTTCTGCGGCCGGGTGGCGCCGACGCGCTCGGACCAGGACCGGCTCATCATGTAGACCGAGGCGAACTTGTTGGGCAGAATCGGGTCGGGGATCTTGGTGACCACATCGACGGTGAAGTCATCGATCTTTTCGGCGCGTTCCACCGTGTCGACGAAGATGCCGTAGTTGGAGGTCGGCGCCAGGGCGCGCCCGATCGAAAACACCACGTCGTCGGCGGTGAATGTCTCGCCTTCGTGGAAGCGCACACCCTGCCGCAGCACGAAGCGCCAGCGGGTCGGCTCGACCTGGGTCCAGGACAGCGCCAGCCCCGGCGTGGGGGCGAGGTCCGCGGTGCGGGAGATCAGCGCGTCATAGATCTGCTGGGTGACCATCGTCACCGTGCCGACGTTCTGGCTGTGCGGGTCCATCGTGTTCGGATCGCCCGATGCCGCCCAGCGGATGGTCTGTGCCTCGGCTGCCCCCGCCACCAGCAACCCCGCCAGCAGTGCCATCATGCTTTTGCGCATCGCCCAATCCCCCAAATGACCGCGCGGACATAAACACGGAACCGGCGCAGCGAAAGGGGTTATTCGGCGCGGGGATGAGGCTTTCCGGACGCGCCTGTCCAATCGCGCAGCAGCGTGTAGCCCACCGCGAGCAAAACCGGCCCCAGGAACAGCCCCAGGAAGCCGAAGGCGAAAACCCCGCCCAGCGCCCCCAGCATGGTCAGCAGCAGCGGCAGGTCGGCCCCCCGGCTGATCAGCCAGGGCCGGATGAAGTTGTCGACCGAGGAAATGCCAAGCGCGCCATAGAGCCCCATGAAGATGCCCCAGCCGATGCTGCCCTGGCCCAGCAGCCAGAGTGTCGCGGGGATCCAGATCAGCGGCGCCCCCACCGGCATGATGGAAATCACCCCCGTGATGATGCCGAGCAGCACCGGCTGCGGCACGCCCGCCAGCCACAGGCCGAAGGTCGTCATCAGCC
>JBBQHE010000130.1:0-12637 GCA_038323655.1 Acetobacterales bacterium
GGCTGAACATCGGCGGGCTGGCAGAACCGCTCTACGTGATCCGGCTGGACGTGGCCGGGCGGCGGCTGGACCTGCTGGTGGAGGACGTGGAACTTGCCACGCGCCGCGCCGCCTGGGTGCAGCGCCCCAGACGCTACGCGCGGGGCTGGACCTCGCTATACCTCGACCAGGTCACCCAGGCCGACGAGGGCTGCGACATGGCCTTCCTGGAAGGCACCATGGCCACGCCGGAGCCGGATATCTTTTAGCGCAGCCAACGCCTGATCGCCCCGGCGCCCCACAGTCGAGCCGCTGCACGCGCGTCAGGCGCCGTAGAGCGCGCGGGGGAAGTTGCTGATGTCCAGCTTCACCCCGGTGACGCCGGCTGCGTCCTCGGCCATCACGCGAAGTGCGTGCCGCACTTCCTCGACGTCGCAGAAGCCATGGAAGGTGACGACGCCGCCTTCGACCGTGGGCCAGATGAAAAACGGACGCGACCAAGGTTGCAAATGGAGTGCTGACTCGATCGCCTTGCGAATGCGTTCGTCCTCCGCCCCCGCAGCGGGCTCTGCGGCCGGGGCCAGAAGGGCCGCAAGCAGGTCGGCGCGGGAGACCACGCCCGCCAGCATGCCATTGCGCAGCACCAGTACGCGCTTGACGTGACGTTCTTCCATCAGCAGGGCGATGCTTTCGGCCGTGGCGTCTTCGGCGACCGAGACCAGCTTCGTGGTCATCACGTCGCTCGCCTTCACGCCATGCGTTCGGGTGTAATGTTCGGCATCGGAAGCTGCAGAGGCGAACAGGCTGCCGAACCAGCCGCGGGGCTTTTCGGCCGCTCCGGCCAGGCGGCGCAGCACATCGGCCTCGGTCACGATGCCTAAGACCTGGCCCTCGGCGTCCAGCACCGGCACCGACGAGATGTGGCGCGACGCCAGCAGGCGAGCTATGGCGCGGACCGGGGTTGCAGGCGGCACGGTATCGACGTCGGTGGTCATCAGGTCGCCGGCTCGCATGGCATGTTCCTCCGTTGTGGAGGATGGCTTAGGCCGATGCGGGGCTCAGCACCTTGATCTGGGTCAAGCCGTGACGCGCGCCTTTCGCGCTGGCATCATGCACCACCGCGCGGGCGTGCCGGAACGGTAGACGGAAGGGTCTTAAAAACCCTCGATCGCAAGATTGTGCGGGTTCGAGCCCCGCCGCCCGCAGGTCCGGCAGACGGGGCGCTGCGCTACTGCGCCGGGCCGGCGGCGCGCTGGTCGCGGACACCCTCCGCGTAGCGTGCAAAGGCATTAGCGAGTTCGATTGCCTCGACCCGGCCCATGTCGGTTCGCAGCACCCGCAGGGCACGGTCGCGTTCGCCGCTGGCCACCAGAGCCAGCGCCAGGTTCTGCTTTGCCCGCGAAGGAGCGGCGGCGTCGCGCTCGGCGTCGGCCAGCACCGCGACGGCGGCGCGCGCGTTTTCGGCGTTGACGAGTACGAAGGCGAGGTTGCCGCGGATGACCCAGTCACCCGGGCGCTGGGCCAGGGCGGCGCGCAGCTTGGTCTCGGCCTCAGCGTTACGGCCGAGCAGGCCGAGGGCGACACCGGCGCCGTTCAGCACCTCGACCCGGTTTGGGCTGGCGACTTCGGCGGCGGCATAGGCGGCTTCGGCTTTCACCGGGTCGCTCAGTTGCAGGGCGAGGCGGCCCTGCAACACCAGGCGGTCGGCGGTGGCGGGGCCGATGGCGATGGCGCGGTCGATCGCCGTCTGGGCTTCGGGAAGCGCACCCGCAGACAGGGCGGCCTCGGCCAGGATGGTCTGTGCAGCAGCGTCGTTCGGCCGGGCGCGGGCGGCGGCGCGCGCCCCGAGCAGGTCGCCCGTCATCGCCTCCGGCGCAGCTTGGGAGGGGGTGCCGTCGGGGCGCTGCGTCGCGCAGCCAGCGACCAGCAGGGCCAACACGAGCAGGGCGGCGCGACAGACGGCGGGACCAGGTTGCATTCTGAATATACCTCTCAACCGCACATTGTCTGTACGGCGCCTGTCTGACAACGGCGGTTCATTGCGAAAGACGCAGATTCGCCAACTGGGTGCCGATTTGCTGGAAGGCGGCGCGAAGGGTCGCCTGGGTCGGGCTGTTGAAGTAATTTTCCGGCAGCGTCGCGCAGTTGCGGAACAGTGTCTGCACGGCAGCGTTCGTCGTATTGAACGTGATCGTGTAGATGGTGATGCCGCGTTGCTTCATATCGGTACACAGGCTGCTGAAGCGTGCGTTCAGTTCCGTGGTCATGCGGGCTTGGCTGTGCGGCACGGCAATGCCAAGGCGATTTTCCAGAAGCCGCCCATAACCGGAGTAATCGGTGTTCGGGTCCGTGGTCCCGGTTCGGTACAGCGGCGGCCCGCCGGCCGCCACGGTCACGCCTGCCGGATAGGCCGCAGCGGCCGGGCAGCCCAGCGGACGCAGCCGGGGCGAGGCGCCGGCGGGTATTGTGGCATTGTTGATGCCGGTGTCGCTGCAGAGCCCTGGCGCCATCGCGTTGTAATCGTTCCAGTTGGACTCACCATCGGTCAAAATGACGACCACTTTCTGCAGAAACGGCGTGCCATAGGCGAGCGGCCGCGTCGCATCCGGCCACCAGCCACGCCAGTTTGGGCTGAGGGTAAACCACCCCGCCTGCATGCCGATATTGTGCATCGTTCCCCCGCGGAAGGTCGATCGCACGGCCAGGATGTGATTGAGCACGGTGGTCTTCGAAGCAGTCAGCGGCAGGATACGCAGGGCCGGGCAGCCAAGGTTGGGACCGACATTGTCGTTGCCGCGCGTGTCCTGCCACATCTCTGTGATGGCCACGTCATTCTGCGCCTGCGTCGCGGTTGGGCTGTAGAGACGGGGCATCCAGTCGTTGTCCCCGATCACCCGGTTGCCGGTGGCAGTCACCGTGTAGAAGGGCTGGCCGGAGGCTTGCAGGGTCGACGGTGCGAAGTACGGGGTGAAGGGCGCGATCGCCGGGGTCGCATCGTTCCGGTCATTTTGGTTCAGGTACCGTGCCTCGACGCAGCCTCGCCAGGTGACCGGGCTGTAGCGGTTGCCGATCGGGGCATTCAGCCAAGCTTCATTCGCCGTACCGATGTTGACCGTGGTCGTGTAGGGCACGACAGCGACCCGCAGGTTATCCAGCGTCTCATTGGGACCATACAGGATGTTCACCAGGTCGCCGGCGGCGAGGCGCAGGGCGTCGATGTTGCTGACCGGATTTGCGCTGCCGATCGGGCTGACGACGCCGTTGGCGCCCATCGACCCCGTGACATCCAGCACGAGAGAGACTTCCATTCCCAGATCGGCGCGGCGTGCTTCGCCAGTCCAGCTGACATCGACGAAGTCATTGTCGCTGCCAAAGAAGATTTTTGTCAGGCGCAGGAATGTGGTCGGCACACGCGCCGTGCCGGTCACCCGAAGCGTATTCGCTTCGACCCCGGCGCATCCCGCCTTGGGGTTTGGCAGGGCGCAGATCAGCGGGTCGGCGGTGGAGGCGCCCATGAAGCCAAACCAGCGCGGCACGAGCGCAGTCCCGGTCGGATCGATCGCGTTCTTCTGGAAGTTCGTCCAGAACATGTTGGTGACTTCGGTGTCGCGGGTCGCGACCGGAATGTTGAGGTTACGCGCCCCCGCCAGCGCTGCCGCATCGATGGACGTTATCAGCCGCGACCGCACCAACCAGACGCGCATGCCATCGACACCGACGCCGATCGCAAGCATCAGCGGCACGGCGGCCAGGGCGAACATGACGGCGACAAGCGCCCGGCGGTCGCGAAGGAATCTCATGCAGGGGGGGTGCTCAACTGCGAAGACCGGGGGCGGACCACGGTGTAGGAGTAGACCTGGGACGGTCCGCCCGAGCCGAAGGTGATGGCGCTGTAAACCCAGATGTTTCTTGTGTTGAACGCCTCGGTCACCAGCACCGTTTGGCCGAGCGGCACGTTGAAGTTTGCGGGCAAGACCGCGGTGCCCCCCTGGGCGCCGATTCTGCTGGTCACCGTGCCGGTCTTGCGTTGCCAAAGAATGCGGTTGGTTCGCAGGGCGCCGCCCGTGCCGGCATTGTCGGTGGTGACCAGGCTGATGACCTGCCCGCCGGCAGAGACCGTTACGTCAACCGCCCCGGCAACCTGCTGGCCCGCAGCGAAAAGCATGTTGATGTCGGCGGTCGTCAGTGTGGCAAACTGGGACGCGACATTGGCGACCTCAGCCGCTGTCCGTTCCACGCGCAGCCAGGCACGCAGCCATAACACCGTGTCGGTGCCGCCGGTCAGCAGCAGCACCAAAATCGGCAGGATCAGCGCGAATTCGACCGCGACGCTGCCGCGCCGCGCCATGGCCCTGAAGCGACGCATCGGTGCGTTACCTCCAGCGGCCGTTAGGGCTAGAAAGGTTCATTGCTCACGATCGTCCTGCTGGTGTGGACGATTTCGGTTCGCCCCAAAATGGTGGTGGCGAAGCCGGTCATGAAAGGTTGGCGATAACTGGCGCTGTAGGTGGTGACGGCGCCGCCGGCGCCTGCGCCTGGCGTGCGGGGGCCCGTGCCACTCCAATTAATGGCGGAATCAACCGTCAGGGTCAGCCGGGCGGACTGAAGGAAGCCACCGGATGCCGACATGATCGTACTACGGATGAAGTCCGTTCGGGATGCGCCGCCCGGGGCGGAATTACCGGTCACACCCCAGCGCGATGCCATGCGCATTCCATAGTCGAGCATGGCGCCAGTCATCAGCTGTGCGCCGACCTCGAGGATCGCGATCATCGCCAGCACGAACACCGGGCCGATGACGGCGAATTCGATCGCGGCATTACCGCCACGGTGGGTGCGAAAACGACGTCGCATCACATGAACTTCAGCACGGCGATCATGGCGGGCCCCGCCACGACCAGAAAGACGGTCGGCAGGATGAAAAGGATCATCGGCAGGGTCAGCAGCACGGGCAGTTTCGCGGCCCTTGCTTCGAAGGCGATCAACTGGTCCTGGCGCAGTTCGGCGGATAGCGTGCGGAGGGCTTGGCTCAACGGCGTCCCGTATTGTTGGCTCTGGCCCATCACACGCGCGAGCCGGCGCAGCGGTTCCAATTGGGTGCGTTCGCCCATCCCGGCCAAGGCGGCGCGACGATCGGTCAGCATCCGCAATTCATAGGCCGTCGTCGCCAGTTCATTGGCGAAAGCAGGCCAGGCGGGCTTGATCTCTATGGCAGTGCGCTGGATCGCCGCTTCCAGCCCCAGCCCAGCCTCGCTGCAGATGACGATAAGGTCGAGCCCGTCGGCAGTGCCGCGTTCCACTTCCTTCAGGTAGCGACCGCGCAGGTTGCGCACCACCGCCTCCGGCAGCATCAGCCCCGCCACGGCACCAAAGGCGGCCGCCAGCATCTGCGTCTGTCCGGAAACATCGGCCAGCACTGTCAGGCCGTAGGCGGCGATCGGCATGCCAATGAACAGCAGCAGCTTGGCACCGATGAAGATGCCTACGGCGCGCTTGCCAGGAAAGCCAAGGCCAACCAGCGTGTCGCGCACCTCCTGCACCGTGCGCTCCGAGAGCAGGTGGCGTGCGAGCCAACCACCCAGGTTCGCAATCAGCCCGGCCGAAGTCTCGCCCTCCGCCCGCCGGCGCGCTAGGTCACCCATCAGCACGCGTTGCTGCACCATCGTCAGTCGCGAGGCTGTGCGCTCCTGCCGTCGGATCGCGTTCAGCAGCGGCCATGCCATCAGCAGGCAGAAGCCTGCCATGCCGGCAAGCAGACCGAGGGTCAGCCCGCTCACAGGGCGACGCTCCGCTGGATGATCGACCGCATGACGAAAGCGCCAAGGCCGAGCATCACGATGGCCGCAATCAGCACGATGCGCCCGTCCGGAGCAAAGAGCTGCGCGATGTACGACGGGTTGATCAGGGCCAGCACCAGACCTGTGAAGATCGGCAACACGCCCAGGATCAGCGCGCTGGTCCGGGCTTCGGAAGCAAGCGCAATGGCGCGCATCCTAAGCCCGATCCGGCGCCGAATGACATCCGCCAAGTTGTCCAGCGTTTCGGTCAGGCCGCCGCCGGTCTGGCTTTGCAGGATGAGCGCCGTCGCGAAGAAACGATACTCGGCCAGGCCGCCGCGTTCGGCCATGTCCCGCAGCGCTTCATCGAGCGGAATGCCGATCGTCAGATTGTCGGAGAGCTGTGTGAATTCCAGCGCGGTCGGCTGGGCCGAATCGCGTGCCACCGTGCGGATCGCTTCGGCAACCGGCAGGCCGACACGCACGGCACGAATGATCGTCGCCAACGCATCAGGGAACTGCCGATAAAGTCTGTCCAGTCGCCGCGCGCGCGCGAAGCCGAAGGTGAGACGGCTGTAGAGAACCCACAAGAAGGGCAGCACGGGGGTCGCAAAGCTGGGATCGATCAGCCAAGCCAGGACCGGCCAGGAAGCCGCGGCGGCACCGAGCGTAGCAAGGATCACGACCGGCACCGGCAGGTCCTGCACCGGCCTGCGATGGTCCACGCCGAACACCCAGCCGAGACGATGAATGAAGGACGTCGCGCCCTCGCTGCCCGCGGCCCGGCGTAGCAGGCCGAGCTGCGGCGTGGTTGAAGGACGGAAGGCGCCGGTCACCGCCATCACCCGCGCGGCGACCTTCTTCGATTGCCCGTCGACGCGCAGCAGCACCAAAGCAAGGGCGCCCAGTGCGAGCAAGCCGCCAAAAAGCCCGATCACCAGGGTGGGGATGCCGCCGGTCATGTCCGTCACGCCTGTTCCAAGATATCCGCCCAGGCACGGTCGAGGCCGAAGTAGCTCAGCCGCTGATGGAAGGCGGGCCGCACCCGGCTCGCCTTCCACCGGCCGCGCAGGTTACCGGCACTGTCCTCACCGTCGAAGTCGAAGAGAAAGACGTCGTTGAGCACGAAGACCTCGCCCTCCAGCCCCTGGACCTCGGTGATCTGCGTGACGCGGCGCTTGCCGTCGCGATGGCGTTCCACCTGCACCACGAGGTCGAGCGCACTGGAAATCTGCGTACGGATCGCGCGCGAGGCGAGGCCGAGGCTGCCCATTTGGACCATGTTCTCGATACGCGTCAGCGCATCACGCGTGGTGTTCGCGTGGATCGTGGACATGCTGCCGTCGTGGCCGGTGTTCATCGCCTGCAGCATGTCGAAGGCCTCGGCACCGCGGACCTCGCCGATGATGATGCGATCGGGCCGCATGCGCAGCGCATTGCGCACAAGGTCGCGCTGGTTGACCTCACCGCGGCCCTCAAGGCTCTGCGGGCGGGTCTCCAGCCGGACGATGTGCGGCTGCTGGAGTTGCAGTTCGGCCGCATCCTCGATCGTGATGATACGCTCGCCCGGGTCGATCGGCTGGCTCAGCGCATTCATCAGCGTGGTCTTGCCCGAGCCGGTGCCGCCCGAGATCACAATGTTCAGCCGGCACTTGGAGGCGATCTCCAGCGCCCGCGCCATCGGCGCCGACATCGAACCGAAATCCACCAGCTTGGCCAGGTCGATCGTGCGGCGCGAAAATTTGCGGATCGAGATGCAGGGGCCGTCCAGCGCCAGCGGTGGCAGCACGATATTGACGCGGCTGCCGTCGGCCAGTCGCGCATCCACCATCGGGCTCGATTCATCGACGCGCCGACCCACTGCGGCAGCGATCCGCTGGGCGATGTTGGTCACGTGCTGCACATCGCGAAACCGCGCCGCAGACCGCACGACCTTGCCGCGCGTCTCGACAAAGATCTTGTCCGGCGCGTTGACCATGATGTCGTTGATGCTGTCGTCGTCCAGCAGAGGTTCCAGCGGGCCCAGGCCCAGCATGTCATCCACCAGGTCGATCGCAAGCTGCCGCTGTTCGCGCGCATTCAACTGCATGCGTTGGTCAGTCGCGACCTCGGAGAGCAAGCGCTCCACCTCCGGCGTCAGCCGCTCCGGCGTCATGCCCGCGATGCTGGCCGGATCCATCCGGGCGAGGCAGAGCGTCCGCAGTTCCAGCAGGCTGGTACCGGCCGGCTGGGCATTGGCCTGGGGCTGCGATGCGGGCTCAGCGGCGATCGCTGGCGCGGTTGTGCCGTTTACCACTGGCGTGTCGCCGGCCCCTGGGGAGCGTCGGCCAAAGGCGAAGGCGTTGCTCATGAGCGCCATCCAAACAGACGCCAGCGCTTCGGTTGCGGCAGCATCGTCACCGCCGTCAATTCATGCGCCAGCGTGCCAATAGCGTTGCGGAAGGGACCGGACTTGGCGACAGCCGGTTCGCCAAGCGTCGCGGCCTCGTTCAGCTTGCCGGCCAGTTCCGGGATGACCAGGTCGGGCTTCTGCAACAAGCCTTCCTCGACCTGCTTCAGCGAAAGCCCGCCCTTGCGACCCGCGCGGTTCAGCACGACGAACGGGCGACGGATCTGATACGGCCCGGCGGGCAGCCCCAGAATGCGCAGCGTATCGCGCAGCGAGGCGAGGCTCGGATCCATCACCAGCACCTGCTGGTCGGCCAGGCCCGCCAACGACCGCAACGGTCCGCTTCGGCTGGCCTGAGGTACGTCAAGAACGATAAAGTTGTAGCGCTTGCGCAAGGTGGAAACCAGACGCTCAGGCCCGGCCGGGCTGACCTCGATCGAATCGGCCAGCGATTCCTCGGAAGCCAGCACGTGCAGCCTCTCGCTGACCGGCCGCGCCGCACGTTCCACAAACAACTCGTCCACGCGTTCCGGCCGTTCCAGCGCGGCGCGAAGACCGGCGCCGGCCTCCACATTCAGCATCATGGAGGTGGTGCCGCTGTACAGGTCGCCGTCAACCAGTGCGACGTAGCGGCGATCAACTTGCGCCAAAAGCCAGGCGAGGTTCACCGCGATGGTCGTCGCGCCAATGCCGCCGCGCACCCCCGTGACTGCCAGCACACGCCCGCCGCGCAGCGTCGGATCCATCCGCGGGCGACGCGACATGATGGGGCCGAAGTGTTGTGCCACCAGTTCCGCAGTCAGCGGCTTGTACAGGTATTCAAGCACGCCCATGCCGCGCGTCAGGCGGCGATAGAAATCCGCATCTGTCCGGTCACCGATGACCAGCACCCGTACATCGGGTTCCACCACCTGCGACAATTCGTCGAGCGCGCCGAACGGCTGGTCTTCCTCGGAGATGTCGACCAACAAGGTCTGCGGTGTCGCGCGCTTGCCGAGCGCCACGACGGCGTCCTTGATCGACCCGCGCCGCAGGTCGAGCGCCGCGGCCGGGGCCAATTCGCTGAGGCCAGCGCGCAGAACCTCGACCGATTCGGCGTCGCGGGCGAAACCGATCAGCAGCGGCCGCTCGGGTCGCAGCACGCCCTCGCCGGAGGAGATCGCGTCGATCGGGCGGGCGTCGTCGGCGGCCATCAGAAGCCCGTCGCCGCCGTGGCGGCGCCCCCTGCGCCCTGCTGCCCGCCTGGACCGGTCGGAACGATCTGCGACACCCCGCTCGCGGGCAGCGCCCTGACCCGGTCGGTCCGCAGCCGTTCCACCGCCTGGCCGGCCATCTGGCCGTCCGAGCCGCGAGCGCCGCGACCGGCGACCAGATCGTTCGGCTCGTCCACCATGGCCTGCAGGTTCGCATCATTCGCCCCGGCCGGCCGCCAGACACCTGCCCGGTTGAAGGGGTCGAGATTGTCGCAGGCCGCCAGCGGCAGCAGCAGGAGAAGCAGGGCAGTCGTACGGGGGGCGTGCATTGCGGTCATGCCTCAGAACAACACGAAGCCGGCGAGCCCTGGTGGCTGCGCCGGGCGCACCGGTCGCTGCACGAAAGGTACAGCCCGGTTCGGATTGCCGACCTGACGGCCCATCAGCAGACGGTCGCTGTCAGTCGGCGGAACATATTGGTCGAGCGGCGAACGGATCTGGTCCTGCGAATTCTGTGGTCGCACCACGAAGGGCGTTACCACGATGACCAATTCGGTCTCGTTGCGCTGGAACCGGTCGGAGCGAAACAGCGCGCCGAGGATTGGTAATTCGCCAATGCCCGGCACCGCGCGCCCCAGGTTGCGACTGGTGTCCTGCAACAGGCCGGCGATGGCGAACGACTGGCCGCTGCCCAGTTCCACCGTGGTTTCGGCCCGCCGGACGAGCAAAGCGGGGATCTGGATGGAGCCATTGGCGGCGCTCAGCCGCACCGCGCCCTGTTCGCTGAGGTCGCTGACCTCGGGCCGAACGCGCATCACGATGCGTTCCGCGCTCAACACCGTGGGCACGAAGGCCAGGCTGACGCCGTACTGCTTGAATTCGATGGTGACCTGGTTGTTCTGCTGGTTCACGGGGATCGGAAATTCGCCGCCGACCAGGAAGCTTGCCGTCTCGCCGCTCACCGCGGTCAGATTGGGTTCGGCCAGGATGGTGATCAAACGGTCCTGCGCCAGCAGGTCGATGACACCGTCGATATTCACAGCGCCACGGTAGCCACCTGCAATCTGCGCTGGCAGGCTGGCCGCATCCGCCAGGCTAAGGTTGGTTGCGGCGGCGATGCCGAAGCGGCCGATCGAGCCTAAGGCCTGCCAGTTGATGCCGAACTGGCGGGTCACTTCGCGCGACACCTCGGCGATACGGACCCGCAGGTTCACCTGGGTTGAGCCGAGCACGGTCAACCGGTTCTCCACCCGCTGATCGTCGCCGATGAAGCTGCGCAGCGTGGACATCACCAGGTTCGCCTCGGCGGCGTTCTGCACCTCTCCGGTCGCGACCAGGCCGTTGGTGCGCGTCTCGATGCGGATTTCCCGCCCCGGAAGGAGACGGCGCAGCGCGCCCTGCGCCTCGATGGCGCCATAGGCCGAGGGGCGGACCGTCACGTCATAGGTCGCGACCGCAGCGCCCGCGGCATCGAGGGCCGCGATGGTGGTGCGCCCGGGCGCCACGCCGAAGACGAACAGGCTGAGTGGACTGGCCGGGCGAACCTCGGCCACGCGCGGGTCGGCGGCAAAAACGCTGCCGGCCGGAGCGGGCAGCTGCAGCACCCGGCCGGCACCGGCTTCCAGCAAAAGTGCGGTACCGCGCATTGGCACGAGGGCTTCCGCTGTCGGCGGCCGGGGCGGCGTCAATTGAGGGCCGGGCCGAGCCGGGGCAGCACCCGGCGCCGCGGGCAGCGGCGGCAGGGCCTGGGCGAGAGCGTGCCCCAGCGGGGCGACCGCCAGGGCCGCGATCAGCAGACGCTTGGCGACCTGTCCTGCTCGGCGCATCAGAAACGAACCTCCTCTGAACGGCCGGGGCCGTTGAAGACCCGGAGCGGTGCCATGCCGTTGCCGCCGCCGCGCGTGTCGGACGCGCGCAGCGCGCCGGAGACATCACCGCCCCAGGTGACGGCAGGCTCCTCCTGGGTTGGGGGCTCGGCTTCGCGGCTGGCCAAAAGGGCCGAACGAACGGTCAGCGACAACCGCCCGATGCGGGACGCGACCGAAAGACGCTCGGCATCACGGGCAGTGACTTCCACCGTGACCGTGCGCGCCGAAGCAACGACACCACCGCCGGCCGTGTTCGCTGTGTCCATCGCCCCCTGCACCATGTGCTGGTCAACCGCGATGATGCGTACAGCCGACAGCACCGTCTCTCCTGCCATCCGCCGGGTGACCGGCGCGTTGTTGTCGTCATTGGTCAAAGTCAATATGACATCGACCCGATCGCCAGGCCAGATCAATCCCGCGGTGCCGGACACGGCATCGACGCCGATGGCGATGGCGCGCATGCCCGGCGAGAGCACGGCGGCCAGGAAGCCATGGTCGCCTGGACGAAGCACATCTGTCGCCAGGATGGGTTCGCCCGCGGCCAGGGTGCGGCGGATCAACCCGCCGGTGATTTCCAGGCGCTGGGCCGGGGTGTCGAGCATGGTCTCGCCGACGGGTGCCTCGCCTTCGGCCAGGTCCACTGTGCCTGGGGCGATTTCCTCGGCCTTCAGCAGCGCGCCGGCGCGCAGCGGGCGGGCCGCGACCAGCACGGCCCGGCGCGGCACGGGGGCCGGGGCCTCGATGCTGGCGACGGGCGCCGGCGGCGCCGGGCGCAAGGCCACGAAACCCACGACTCCGATGCCGCCAAAGGCCAGCAGCAGAAGCCCGATCATCACGGCACGCAACATGGTTGCTCAGCCCCCGGTCAGAAGAAGAATGGCGGCACCGCTGATCGCGACACCGTAAGGAAGCGGTCCGCCGCGGCGGATACGCCAGGCTTCGACCCGCTGGATCCGCTGCATCAGCGACGCCGGGCGCGGCCCCGGCAGGCGCCCGCGCAGCCCGCGCCGACCCAGCATCATCAACCCGGCCAGCACGCCACCCAGGATGGCGGTCAGCAGCGCCAGGTCGAGGGCTTGTGCCGGCAGGATAACGGTCGCGGCGGCGGCCAGCAGCTTCACATCCCCACCGCCAAGCAAGCCAAACCACCAGATGGCAAAGCCGAAGACGAAAATCACGCCGCCGGCGGCCAGTCCCGGCAAGAGGTCCCCGGCCTGGGCGCGCAGCCCGAGTCCACAGGCGAGGGTGATGACGGACAGCCGGTTCGGGATCAGCCGCGCCGCGATGTCACGATAGGCAGCATAGGTCAGAGCCAGGATGGCCGTGCCCGTCAGTAGCCAGACGTAAAGGACACCGAGCAAAACCAAGACAGCCCCTTTTGGACCATGTGTTGACGCCAATGCTGCCGCGAAAAGGGTTTTCCCTGACGCC
>JBBQHE010000131.1:0-12594 GCA_038323655.1 Acetobacterales bacterium
GCCGCCCGCTACGGTGAGGTGGGGCAGTTCGACGTGCTGTTCTCCCGCCGCGTGACGGCGCTGGCGCAGTCCGCGACCGGCATCCGCCTGACCGCCGCGGGGCCGGATGGCGAGGAACTGCACGACGGCGCCTATGTCATCGGCGCCGATGGCGGGCGCAGCACCATCCGCCGCCTGGCCGGCATCGCCTTCGAGGGCTTCACCTATGCCGAGCGCTTCGTGAAGGTCGCAACCGCCTTCGATTTCGGCGCCGCCCCCGGCTACACCGCCTTTCGCAATTATTTCTCGGACCCCGAGGAGTGGTGCAACCTGTTCAAGGTGCGCGGCGAGGGCGAGGGCGGGTTGTGGCGCGCAGTCTTCCCGGCCCGGCCCGGCGAGACGGAGGAAGAGAGCCTGGCGCCGGACGCGCTTGAATCGCGTCTGCAAAAATTCTTCCCGAAGCCGGGGACCTATCCCATCGCCTATGCCGGGTCCTATGCCGTGAACCAGCGCGTCGCCGCCACATTCCGGCAGGGGCGCGTGCTGCTGGCCGGGGATTCGGCGCATGTGAACAACCCGATCGGGGGCCTCGGGATGAACGGCGGCATCCATGACGCGGTGGAACTCGCCGCGGTGCTGCCGGATGTGATGGCGGGCGCGGACGAAGCCTTGCTCGACCGGTATTCCCGCCGCCGCCGCCATGCCGCGACCGCCTTTGTCCAGACGCAGACCATCGCGAACAAGAAGATGATGGAGGAACGCGACCCCGCCGGCCGCGCGGCGCGCTTTGCCGAGCTGGCGCGCACGGCCGCAGACCGAGATCAGGCGCGCGCCTTCATGCGCCGGTCGTCGATGCTGGAGAGCCTGCGCGACGCGGCCGCCGTGGCCTAGACGCGCTTACGCCACGGCGACGAACCTTCCCACCTCTTCCACCACCGGCGCCAGGCTGGGCAGCCAGGGACCGGCCGAAAGCATGCCCAGGTGCCCGATGCCGGGAAAGACGATGGCCCGCGCCGGGGCGGCCACGGCCTGCGCGGCGCGCTGCAGCGCGCGTGTTTCCTCCGGCGGTGCGATCAGGTCCATGCCGCCCGCCAGCAGCAGAAGCCGTGGTGAAGCCGCGGACAGATGCGCCGCCGCCGCCGCGCGCGACCGCCCGCTGTTGGCAGGGAAAATGGTGCGGAAGGCCGGCAGGTCCATGAAGAAGTCACTGTAGACGCCAGCCAGGCCGACCGCCCCCCGCACCGCGCCCGGGGGCACGCCGGCCGCCGCCGTGTGCTCGGCATCGACCGCCAGCATGACCGCGTTATAGGCGCCGGCCGAATGCCCGGCGAAATAGATCTGGCCCGGATCGGCACCGAAGGCGGCGGCATGGGCATGGGCCCAGGCGGCGGCGGCCGCCCCGTCCTCCAGGAAGTTGGGGAAGCAGGCGCGCGGCGCCAGGCTGTAGTTGGCGGAGACGACGACCGCGCCCCGCGCCGCCAGCCGCCGCGCGAACATGATCTCCTGGATCTCGTCCTTGCTGCCGAACTGCCAGGCGCCGCCATGGAAGTAGACCACGAGCGGGGCGCGCCCGGTGGCCCCGGCGGGGCGGTAGACATCGAGCCTGGTCTCCGGCCGGTCGGCATAGGCGATGTCGCGTTCGACCGTGACGCCTGGCGCGGCGCCGGGCCCTGTCGCGCAGCCGGCCAGCAACAGGGGGGCTGCGGCGATGCCGCCCAGCAGGCGTCTGCGGGCGAGGTGCCTCCCGCCGGGGCCGTCCGGCGGCAGACAAGCTTGGCTGGCGACGTCCATCGGCACTGACCTCCCCTTTTTCCAGGAGGGCCGAGTGATGCCGGCATTGGTTTAAGCAACGCTGAACGCGAATGGCGGGCGTCAGCCCCCGGTCGGTTCCAGCGCCGTGGGCAGGAACAATTCCTCGATCGCGACGCGCCTGGCGCCGACGCCCTGTTCGAAACAGAAGCCCAGGAAGGCCTCGATCGTGGGCCGGTTGGCGGCGAGGCCATAGGGCCAGGGGTCGGTGCCAAAAAGGGCGCGGGCTTCCTCGGCCGCCTGCCAGGCCCAGGGCGTCGGGAAGCGGGACACCATGCTGTCCGCCAGCCTGGCCAGGCTGCGGGCCTTGGCGATGTGGAAGGCGTCCAGCAGGCGCCGCGGCAGCCAGGGATGCGCCTCGGCCACCGACCGCCGCAGGGCGATCACATGCATGATCGGGAACAGGCCGCTGGCGCGGGCATAGGCGCGTTCCTCGGCCGGCAAATCCAGCCCCAGCCGCCGCACCGCACCTTGCGGCGCCTGGGGGCTCAGGATCGCGTCGATCTCCCCGGCCGCAAGCAGGGCGGCCAGCGAGGTCTCGGGCCGCACCCTGTGCCGCATGCCTGGGGGAAAGTGAAAGCGCAGGTGTTCGACCCGCCCCGGCGCGTTCAGCCCGGCCTGGACCCAGGCGATGTCGGCGGGCGCGATGCCAAGCCCGTGCTGCAACCAGCCGCGGGCATAGATGCCGGCGGTCATCGCCCAATCCTGCGTGCCAACGCGGCCCCCACGCAGATCGGCAGCGCTTTGCAGCGGGCTGTCGGCACCCACGAAAAACGCCGACTGGCGGAACATGCGGGAGGTGAAGACGGGGATGGCGACGAGATCGCTCGCGCCTTCGGCCAGCAGCGCCACATACATGCCCATCGACATCTCATGGATGTCCCAGGGGCGCGACTGCATCACCCGCTGGAAGATCTCGACCACCGAAAGGATTTCGATGGCGAGCGACACGCCCTCCACCGGCACGATCCCGGCGCAGAGGTCGCGCGTATGGTCGTAGTCCGACAGCGCGAGCGAAAGCCGCGGCTCAGCCATCCCGCGCGCCGGGGCTCTGGGCCGCAGCGCGCAGCAGCGGCGCCTCGGCCGCCATGAAGGCCGCCATCTCGGCCGGTGTATTGCCGATGCCGGTGATGCCGAGGATGGTGAGCCGCTGAACGACCTCGGGCAGGCGGACGATCGCCGCGACCTCCTGCGACACGCGCTGCACGATGGTATCCGGCGTGCCGGCGGTGGCGACAAAGCCGTTCCAGTTGACCATGACGAAGCCGGCCAGGCTTTCCGAAAGGGTCGGCACATCGGGCAGTTGCGGCATACGCGCCTCGGCGCTGATCGCGATGATCCGCAGCCCACCGTTGGCCGCGGCCGGCATCAGGTCGCCGCTGACGCCGGTCAGCATCTGCACGCGGCCGGTCATCGCCTCGGTCACGCTCTGCCCGCCGCCGCGCATCGGCACATGCACGATGTCCAGCCCCATGCGGTTCACCCACAAGGATGCGGTCAACTGGCTGATGGTGCCGGTGCCGGCCGAGCCATAGTTGAAGGCCCCGGGCCGCGACCGCACCAGGGCCAAGAATTCCGCGAGGCTCGTCGCGGGCACCGCGGGATGCAGCGCGAACATCGCCGCATTCATCCCAAAAATACTGACCGGGGTGAAGTCGCGCACCGGGTCGTAGTTCACCGGCTGGAGGTACTGGATGATCCCCGTCTGCGTATTGCCGCAGAAGAACAGCGTGTAGCCGTCGGGGGTCAGCCGCGCGATGTATTCCGACGCAATCTGGCCATTCGCCCCCGGCCGGTTGTCCACCACGAAGGGCTGGCCCAGGCGCTGCGTCAGGTGCTGGGCGGCGATGCGGGCCATGGTGTCGGTCCCGCCGCCGGCGGCATAGGGCACGACGATCCGCACCGGGCGGTTCGGCCAGGGGGACTGGGCCAGGGCTGGGGTCGCCAAGGCCAGCGACCCCAGCAGGTGGCGGCGAAGGAAGGGCAGCGGCATGACGGGCCTCGCATCCATCGTGACGTGCGATGGTGCGAAGCACAGCCGGCCGGCGTCAATCCATCGTCGCACCTGAAGCGCGCACCACATCGGCCCAGGCCAGCACCTCGGCCCGGACAAAAGCCTGCGCGTCATCCAGGTACACCCGCCCCGGCGCGGTCGCGGTATCGGCGAAGCGGCGCTGGATGTTGGGGGCGGCCTGCGCCGCACGCACCGCCTCGGCCAGTCGTTCCAGCACCGGGCGCGGCGTGCGCGCGGGTGCCGCCAGCCCTGCCCAGCCATCGGCGTTCAACTGCGGCATGCCCAATTCGGCAAAGGTCGGCACGGCAGGGAAATCGGCGATGCGCCCGGTCGAGGAAAAGGCCAGCGCCCGCACGGCATTGGCGCGCATGTTCGCGCTGGCCGCGGTCAGGCTGTCGATCATGCTGGGCACCACGCCGCCGATCACATCCGTCGCCGCCTGGGCGCCGCCGCGATAGGGGATGTGGGTCAACGAAATCCCCGCCGCCTGGGCCAGGCGCAGCCCCAGCAGATGCGGCACGCTGCCGACGCCGGAGGTCGCGAATTCCAGCCCCTGCGGCCGGCGCTTCGCCTCGGCGATATACTCGGCCATGGTCTGCGCCGGAAATCGCGGATTGACCACGAGCAGGTAAGGCGTGCCCAGCAGCATCGCGATGTGGGAAAAATCCCGATCGGCATCCCAGGTGATGCGCTCCCGATACAGCGTATTGCCGACCGCCATGCCGGAGATCGTGGAGAGCAGCAGCGTGTAGCCATCGGGTGCCGCCTGCGCGACCAGACCGGTGCCGAGCGTCGCGCCCGCACCCGGGCGGTTGTCCACCACGATGGTCTGGCCGAGGGAACGCCCCATCTCATCGGCCATCAGCCGGCCGATGATGTCCGTGGTGCCACCCGTGGCGAAGGGGATGACCAGGCGGATCGGGCGGCTTGGCCAGGATGCCTGCTGGGGCGCCTGGGCCAGCGCCGGGGTGGCCAGGGCCAGGGTGGCCATGGCCAGGGGCGCGGCGAGCAGGTGGCGGCGATGCAGCATGGTGTCTCCTGAAACGACGTTACCGCGCCTAGCAGGGGCCGGGCGCCGCGGTCCAGGCTCTTGAAGCAGCGGCGCGGATCGGCTTTCCCTCGGGCATGAACATTCGCCCGCTGACCCCGCCCGAAACCCTGGCCGCCATCGACTGGGCCGCCGCCGAAGGCTGGAACCCCGGCCTGTCAGACCTGCCCGCTTTCCTCGCGCAGGATCCGGGGCTGTTCCTTGGCGCCTTCGACGACACGGGGCTGACCGCGATCATTGCCGCCACCCGCTATGGCGCCGATTTCGGCTTCATTGGCTTCTACATCGCCCGCCCCGATCGACGCGGGCAGGGCCATGGGATCGCCGTCTGGCGGGCGGCCATGGCGCGGCTGGCGGGGCGGCTGGTGGGGTTGGATGGCGTCGTCGCGCAGCAGGCGAACTACCGCGCCTCGGGGTTTTCGCTGGCCTGGAACAACATCCGCTTCGGCGGGGCGGTCGTGCCATCCCGGCCCGCCGCTGGCATCCGCGCCGCGCGCGACATGCCCTTCGCCGCTCTGGCCACGCTGGACCGCAGCACCCACCCCGCCCCGCGCGACGCCTTTTTGCGCGCCTGGCTGACCACGCCCGGCCACAATGCCCTGGCCCATGTCACCGATGGCGCGGTCGATGGTTTTGGCGTGGCGCGCCCCTGCCGCGAGGGCCACAAGATCGGCCCGCTGGTCGCGCAAACACCCGCCGTGGCGGAGGCTTTGGCGCGGGCGCTGTCTCCCGGCGGCCCCCTCTTCCTCGACGTGCCGGAACCCCATGCCGCGGCGCGCCACCTGGCTGAGTCCCTGGGCCTGGCGCCGGTGTTCGAGACCGCGCGCATGTACACCGGCCCCGCCCCCGCGATCCGCATGGAACGGCTGTTCGGGATCGCAAGTTTCGAACTGGGTTAGGCCGCGCGGATCGCGGCCTCGGCGAAGCGGATGCTGCCGGCCTCGGCCAGCGAACGGGCTTCGGCGACCAGGGCGGCGGCCTCGGCACCCCGGGTCGGCGGCAGGATCGCGGCCAGCAGCGCCAGCCCATAGGGGCGCAGCAGCCCGGCCCCGGTGGCGGCGTAATCATCGAGGCCCCGGCGCAGCACCGCCTCGCCCTGCACCGCATCCCCCAGCCTGGCCCGCGCCCAGCCTTCCAGGATCGCACCCCAGGCGGCCCAGTAGGGAAACTCCTGCTGCGCCGCCAGCGCCTGCAATTCCTGCGCGGCCGCGAGCGCCGGACCCGGCCGGTCGGCGAATTGCGCCAGCGCCGTGCTGAACGCGAGCGCAAAGCACAGGCTGTGCGGATGCGACAGCGCGCGGGCCGCGCGCAGCGCCTCGGCATCCGCCGCCAGCGCTGCCGCCGGCTCGCCATCGAACCACAGCGCCCAGCCCAGGTGCGCATAGGCCAGCACCTGCGGGTCGGAACCATAATCCACCCGGTGCGGCGCATCGCGTTCGGTGTCGTACAGCGCCAGCGCCCGGGTCAGGTGGTGCCGCGCCTCGGCCGCGCGGCCGAGGTAGATCAGCCCGAGCCCGAAGGCGCGATGCGCCTGCAACAGCAGCGCGGGGTCCGTCTCCTCCGCCAGTCGGTCCAGCACCGCCTGGCCGAAGGCATGCCCCTCGGCGACATTGCCGCGGACCAGGTGATAGGTCTGCAAGCCGCGCAGCGTGCGCAGCAGCACCCGCGCATCGCCCAGGCGCTGGGCGGCTTGATGGGCGCGGGAAAAGGCCTCGCCGACCTCGTCGGCGGCATTGCCGCGGGTGATGGTGACCTGCGCCGCCAGGGCGATGTTCAGACGGGCCTCGGCCGCCCAGCGCTGCGGGCCATCCGCCAGCCCCGGCAGCAGCGCCAGGGCGGCGCGACCATGGGCGGCGGCCTCGACATGGGCCGAGGCTTCGGCCGCGGCATGGGCGGCGCGGTCATAGGCCGCGATGGCGCCCACAGCGTCGCCACCCGCCGCCAGGTGCCAGCCCAGTTGTTCCGGCCGGGTGCCGGGGCGCGCCTGCATCAGCGTGGCGACGGCGCGATGCAGCGCCGTCCGGCGCGAGCGCAGCAGGGTCTCGTAGGCGGTGTCGCGCATCAGCTCATGGCGGAAGACGAAGCCCGTGGGGGCCTCGGCCGGGCCTTCCGGTTCCAGAAATCCGGCCTCGGCCAGCAGGCGCAGGGCGCGGCGCGGGGGCGGGGCGCCGACCGCCTCGGCCAGGGCCTCGATCAGCGCGACCGGGAAGGACCGGCCCAGCACCGCGGCCAGCTGCGCCACCGACTTGGTCTCGGTCAGCGCGTCCAGGCGGGAGGTCAGCGCAGCGCGCAGCGTCAGCGGCAGCGCGGCACCGGCCTCCATGTCGCGCGCGGCCTCGGCCACGAACATCGGCACGCCGCCGGCGCGTTCCACGATCTGCCGCGCCATGGCGGGGGTGAGTTCGTTGGGTGCCGCGGCGATCGCCAGCGCCATGCCCTCCTCGGGTGTCAGCGGCGGCAGGCGCAGGGTCATCGGCGCCGCCCCCGGCAGGGCGCGGCCCTCGGCACGGCGGGTCAGCAGCAGCAGCATGCGGGCGCCGGGTGCGGCACAGGCATCGGCCAGCTGGCGCAGCAGGGTCAGGCTGCTGTCATCCGCCCAATGGATATCCTCGGCCACAAACAGGCAGACCGGCCCCGCGGCCCCGGCGCGCAGCCCGGCCAGCAGGGCGGCGAGGTTACGGCGGCGGCGGCGGCGGCCAGCCTGGGCCATCTCCTGCACCTCGGCGGGGCTGGCGCAGCCCAGCAGCACGGCCAGCGGGGCCGCGTGTTCGGCCGCAAGGCCGACGCGTTCCATCCAGCCCGCCAGCGCGCCACGGCCGCCCGGGCCGATGGCACCCGCCAGCCAGCCCAGCAGCGGGCGAAAGGCGCTTTCGCCATCCTGCGACCCAGCGGCGATCATCACCGCCCCTTCCGCAGCCTGCCCCAGCCGGGCGCGGAATTCGGCGACCAGGCGGCTCTTGCCCATGCCGGGCTCGGCCTCGATCAGCAGGGCCGATCCGGCGCCGGCCTCGGCATCGCGCCAGGCGGCGAACAGGCTGCGCAATTCGCGGTCGCGCCCGACCAGGGGCAGGGTGGTGGTGGCGCCGGCCTCGGCGGCCTCGCCCTCCAGCCGATGCGCCGCCACGGGGCGGGGCAGCCCGGCCAGGGCGATGTCGCCCATGGGCGTGAAGCGGAAGCGTGGCCCAGCCAGGCGGCGCGTCGCCTCGCTGGCCCAGACCTCGCCGGGCCTCGCCGCGGTCTGCAGCCGGGCGGCGATGGTCGTCGTCTCACCCACCATCGCCCCCGGTTCGGCGGCGGCGCCATGGCCCAGGGTCGCGACCACCGCGATGCCGCTGTGCAGCGCGACGCGCAGGCGCAACCCCTCGGCCGCGGCATCGCCGGCGACGGCGGCGACCAGCTCCAGCCCCGCCCGCAGGGCGCGGTGGGCGTCATCCTCCCGCGCAATCGGGAAGCCGAAGCGCGCCAGCAGCCCGTCGCCCTGGTGCTGCGCCAGGCTGCCGCGATGCCGCGCGATGACGTCGGCCGCAGTCTTGCGAAAGCCGAGCAGCAGGGCGCGAAAATCCTCGGGGTCCAGCCGCGCAGCCAGGGCGCTGGACCCCACCAGGTCGGCGAAGAGCACGGTGACCGGGCGGCGTTCCCCGGCCTCGACCGGCAAGGGCGCATCGCGCAGCCGCTCGCCGCAGGCGCCGCAGAAGCGCATGCCGGGGGGGCCGGCGAAGCCGCAGGCGTGGCAGACGGGACCGGCAGCCGGGGTGTTCAGGGCAGTTCTTTCCGATGCTCGGCGCTGTTTGCCAGAGCGCTGTTTGCCAGAGCGCCGGCCGGGCGTCAGCCGTCCCACGCATCGGTGACAATTGTCACTGACACGCCAGCGGCCCCTTTGGTAGTGACATGGCACGCAAGCGGAGTGGACGGCACATGGCGCTTGATCTGGACATGGCGGGCAGTGGCGACGGGGTGCGGCTGGCGCCAGGGCTGCTGGCCGCGGCGCTGACCTCGCTGACCTCGCTGGGCAATGCCGCTGGCCAGTTCGCTGTGATGGCGCGGATCATGGACCCCAAGACGCTGGTCGCGCGCCCTGGCGTGCATTTCGGCCATGCGGTGGAGGAAGCGACCGGGCGCATCATCCCCCCCGACGGCGGCCCGCCCCGCGCCGACAGGCCGATCCTGGTCTCGGTCCGCATCGACCTGCCGGGCGACGCCCAGGCGCCGCTGCAGGCGCGCATCGCGGCGCTGCGCGACATCCTGCTGGATCTTTCCGCCGACGGCTTCGTGACGCAGGCCGAGCAGGTGGCGCGTTCCAGCCTGCTGCGCTCGATCGGCGAAATGCGGGCGCGGCCCGAGGATCTGGCCCGGCTGCCCGGCGTGCCGCCCGGCATCGATGGCCAGGGCGTGATGGTCGGCGTGGTGGATTTCGGCTGTGACTTCGCCCATCCGGCGTTCCGCGACGCTGGACCTGGTCAAGCGGGGCCGGGCACCACGCGGCTGCGGCTGCTGTGGGACCAGAACGGCACCCCACCGCCCGGCCATCCGCTGCCGGGCCGCATCATCACCCCGGCCGAAATCAACACGGCGCTGGCGACCGCCGACCCCTATGCTGCGCTCGGCTATGTCCCTTGGGAGAACGGCTACGGCACGCCTCCGCCGGAAAAACGGCTGGAGGTGCATGGCACGCATGTCCTGGGCATCGCCGCCGGGCGGCATCCGGGGCCACGGCTGGGCCGGGTACTGGGGGCGGGGGTGGCGCCTGGGGCGGCGCTCGGCTTCGTGCACTTGCGGCCACGGGCGCTGATTTCCGATGGCGACGCGACCGATGTGCTGGACGGCGTATGCCTGCTGTTTCAGGCGGCGCACGACGCCGGCATGGCCTGCGTGGTCAATCTTAGCCTTGGCGCGAACACCGGCGGGCATGACGGCATGGGGCTGCTGGACCAGGCGCTGGATGCGCTGCTGGCGGTACCTGGCCGGGCCATCACCGTTGCCGCCGGCAACAACCAGACGGCCGGCATCGCCTGGCGCGGAAAAGTGTCGGCGGCCAACCCCGTCGGCTTCGGCTGGCGCTTCCGTGCCGCCGATGCCTCGGCCAATGTCCTGCGCGTCTATGCCGCCCACGGCGGGCCCATGCCGCCGCCGGTGCTGACCCTTACCCGCCCGGACGGCACGCTGGCGGTGGACGAGACGGCGATGCAGCAGGGCGCCGCGGTCATCCCGGACGCCAAGGGCGGCATTGCCGGGCTGTACAGCTTCCTGTTCCTGGCGCCGTCGATGGACGGGCCGCTTTCGCTGCATGAAATCCGACTGCTGCCCTCGGGCAGACGCGAGGTCTGGCAGGTGGGGCTGACGCTGCCGATCGACGGCGGGCTGGTGTCGGACTTCGATGCCTGGATCGAGCGCGACGATGTCGCCGATTCCAACATGTCGCGCTTCGAACCCTTGCCGGCGGGCACGGTCCTCGGCTGCACCCTCGGTTCGCTGGCCTGCGCCACGCGCCCGATCTGCGTCGGCGCCTACGACCGCGACAGCGGTGGTGCGGCGGGCTTCAGTTCCCGCGGGCCGACGCGCGTCGGGGAGCAGAAGCCCGATCTCGTCGCCCCCGGCACCAACATCATCGGGCCCGCCGCGCGCGGCGGGCAGGGATCGCAGTTTCCCGCCGGCTTCCGCGCCAGCGGCACCAGCGCCGCCGCACCGCATGTCGCGGGGCTGGTCGCGCTGATGTTCCAGTTGCGGCCCCGCCTGACCGCCGACCACCTGCGCGAAATCCTGCGCGCCACCACGCTGGAAGCCCAGGCCAACCCCACCGCAACCTGGGAGCCTGGCATGGGCTGCGGCCGGGCCGATGCCCGCGCCGCACTGGCCATGACGCTGCTGGAACCCGCATGAACGCCTCGCCCCTGCTGGAACGGCCGATGAAGGTCACGATCGGCGTCACCGAGACCTGCAACCTCGACTGCCAGGTCTGCTACGCCGATTGCCGCCGGGCCGATAAGCCTGCCGAACTGACCGCCGCGCAATGGCAGCCGCTGCTGGCGGATTTCTTCGCCTCGGGCGTCATCTCGCTGATGATCGAAGGCGGCGAGCCCCTGCTGCGCGACGACATCTTCGACCTGCTCGCCGCCGCCACGCCGCAGGCGCTGGTGCGGCTGCGGACCAATGCCACGCTGATCGACACCGCCATGGCCGCACGGCTGAAGGCCGTCGGCATCGGGGACGCCATGGTCGATCTGCTGGGTGCCACGCCCGCCACGCATGATGCGCTGACCGGTGTGCCCGGCAGCCATGCGCGCAGCCTCGCCGGCATCCGCGCGCTGCGCGCGGCGGGGCTGCCGGTGACGGTGCTGGTCATCATGAACCGCGGCAATGTCCACCAACTTCAGCCGCTGCTGGACCTGGCCCATGCCGAGGGCGCCGAGGCGGTGGGCGTGCTGCGGCCCTATCCGCTCGGGCGGATGCGGCGGGAATGGCCGCGACTGTCGCTCGGCCTGGATGAGATGATGGCGGCCATCGCCGGCCTGCTGCCACCGCCGGGGCTGCGGCTGATGCAGTCCTGGCACCCGAATGATGCGAATTGCTGCTGGCAGATGGCGGCGGTGAATGCCTATGGCCGCTCGATCGGCTGCATGTACCTGCGCGACTACGTGGACTACGGCGACGTGACGCAGGTGCCGCTGCTGACCACCTGGGACCACCCGCTGTACCGCCAGTTGCGTGCCGGGCATGTCGAGGCGAGTTGCCCGTCCTGCGCCACCAGCCAGCACAGCCACGGCGGCTGCCGTTCCACCGCCTTCGCCTTCCATGGCCGCTGGGATGCGCCCGACCCCTTCGACGCCGGGCTGAACCGGGGCACCGACCTGCGGGTGCTGCCCGATGCGGTATAGCCGGGTGCCCGGCGTGCGGCTGCGCCCGGTGCCGGAACTGGGCACCTGCCTGGCCTATACCCCCGCCCGGCCGCGCCTGCACCAGTTGAACCCGACCGCCTGGCTGGTGCTGGAACTGGCCGAGGGGCGCGACCACGCCGCCCTCGAAGCAGCCTTTTTCGCCCGCGCTGTCCCCGACCTCACCCGCGCCCAGGCGCGGCGCAGCCTGGACACGGCCATCGCCTTGCTGCGCGATGGCGGCCTGCTTGAAACCCTGACGGAGACACCCGCATGACCGATCACTTGGCCCAGGCCGAAGCCCTTGCGCGCGGAAAACCGCTCGACACGCCGCGCGTCGCGCCGCTCGTTTCCGTCGTGCGCAGCGGCGAACAGTTCCTGATCATCGGCACCGGCGATGCGCCCCCGGTCACGCTCGGCGCGCTGGTGATGGAATGGGGCTATGAGGTCGCCCCCGCCCGCCGCGCACTGTTCCAGACCTTCCTTGCCACCTTCGAAACCGAACTGCAGGCTGGCTGCCCCGATGGCGTGGTCTATCGCGGCACCTACGCGGTATTCCAGCAGAGCGAACGGAGCCTGGGCAGCTTTCGCACCATCTGGAGCTTTTCCAGGCTGGTCGATCTGCAGGCGATGACCGACGCCGTGGCCGCGGCGACGATGCCCGCCGACCTCAGCGAAGCCGCCATGGCCGCCGAGGATTGGAACTGGGGGCAGTTGGTGAAGGTGCTGATGGACTTCCGCGACACCGACTACGCCGCCGGGCGCAGCCAGGTGATGCTGCAGCCGGCAGCCGCGACGCTGTTCTAAGCGATCCAACAGGCTGCTGAAAACGGCTGCGTGTCTGGGGGCGGCGCGCTTTGAGAGAGGCTTCGCCC
>JBBQHE010000132.1:0-12569 GCA_038323655.1 Acetobacterales bacterium
CGCCACCAAGGAGGCCATCCTGAACGCGGCGCGGCAGACCGCGGCCCTGCCCTTGGCCTCGGCCGAGCTCAAGGCCTATGCCCAGGGGTTGGTTGCCAATGCAGCGGCCATCCAGGACGGCAGCCTCGCCTGGGCCGGCAGCCTGCTCGGCACCGGCCTGCCGACCGACAGCGTCGTGCTGCGCGGCCGGGTGGTCGGCCGGTTGTGGGGGCTGAACAACATCTCGGGCGGCGTCTTCGGCGTGCCCTTGTCGTTCCTGACCATCTACCTCGTCTCCAAGTTCACCACCGCGCCCTCTGTCGCGATGCAGAACTTCGTCGAGGACATCCGCATCCCGCGCGGCGGCGTGCGGCTGGTGGACCGGCGCGAGGCGGTCGAGTAGAGCCTGCTCACGGCGAAACCAGGGGGGCGGCCGCGGCGACGCGGCCGCCCTTTCTTTTCTTTGCAGGACCCATGACACAGCCGGACTTCGTCTTTGGGCACCTGCCCTTCTGGATCGTCACCTACACGCTGGCGCTGACCGCCTGGGCCTGCCTCGGGCGCTTCGCGATGCAAAGTTTCGTGGCGCACGACAGCCCGAACTACATCTGGCGCGGCTTTCGGGCGCTGACCGGCTGGGCGGTCTGGCTCGCGGCCCGGCTCGTGCCCTCCTATGTCCGTCCGCTGTTCCTGCCACTGATCGCGGCCTGCTGGCTGTTCGGGCTGCGGCTGGTCTTCGGCATTCTGATGGTCTCCTCCGGCTGGGCGCCGCGGCTGCTGCCGGGGCCGGGCTAGCGCCATGGCTCCGCAACAGCTTTTCGTCGCGACCGTCGCGGTCTGCCTCATCAACGGCTTCATCAGCCCGATGCTGCCGGTCGCCTGGCACCTGCACCCGGTCTGGATGCCGGAGATGCTGCCCGCGACGCGGGAGACGATTTTCTACGGTGCCAGCCTGATCGTCTCGACCGGCACGCTGCTGCTGGCCGGTGCGGTCGCGGGGTTCGGCGAAAGGCTCGGCCTGTCGCTTACTGCGGCGATGTGGCTCTGGCTCGGTGCCGCCATCCTGCTGACAGGCTTTGGCTTGCGTTGAGGGTGGGGCGAGGTTCTATGATCGCGACCATGGACCACATCGACAGCCTGGCCGATCTTTCGATCCGCCGTGCCTGCGCCTTCTTCGGCCTGGCCATGGCGACCGTGATGATCTCGCTCTCCTTCGACCCCGTGCTGGCCTTTCGCACGGGGGGGGAGATGGCGGCGCTGCTGACGCTGGGACTGCTGGTCAGCGCCTGGCGCGCGCCAAGGCGCAATATCCAGCACACCGAACTCTACGCCCTGCTGCGCGGCACCGGCCAGCCGCGGGCGGGGCTGCTGACGGATGCGATGCGCCAGCGCCTGGCGATGGTGCTGCAGGAGAGGCTTTTCTGGCACGCCGAGCGTGTCGGCATTGCAGCCGTGGCCCTTTGGGGCGTCGCCCTGCTGGTCTGGCTGTTGCGGATGGCCTGACCCCGCCGCCGGTTTGATCCCGCGCCCGGTTTGATCCAGGACCCGGTTTGATCCAGGACCCGGTTTGATCCAGGACAATGACCGCGCTGCCGATCTCGGGCTGAATCCGCCCGTCATGCCAAAGGGAGACGGCCGATGCAGGCGCGCGAGTTGATGTCCACCCAGGTGGTCATCGTTACCCCCGAAACCCCGGTCGCCGCCATCGCGGAACTGCTGGCCGGCCGCGGCATTTCCGCCGTCCCCGTGGTGAATGCCGCCGGCGCCCCGGTCGGCATCGTCACTGAGGGCGACCTGATCCGCCGCCTGGCCGACCGTCCCCCGGGGCCGCTCGACTGGTTCCTCGATCTTTTCGGCGATCAGAAGCCGCTGCTGCAGCGTTTTACCAAGGCGCATGGCGCAGTCGCGCGGGACGTGATGTCCTCGGCCCTAATCACGGTGGAGGAAGATGCCAGCGCCGAGCGCATCGCCGAACTGATGCAGACCTGGCACGTCCGCCGCGTCCTGGTGTTGAAGGACGGGCAACTGGCCGGCGTGGTCAGCCGGGCCGATCTGCTGCGCGCGATCCTGAATGCGCCGCAAAGCGCCGCCGAATCCGACGATCGCACCATCCTGCGGGCGGTCTCGGCGGCCATGCGGGCGCAGCCGTGGACCGATACGTTCTGGATCTCGACCGACGTCGCCGCCGGGGTGGTCAGCCTGTACGGCTACGTCCGTTCGGACGAGATGCGCCACGCCCTGGTAGCCCTGGCGCGGGAAATCCCCGGTGTGAAATCGGTGCAGGACCGGATGGACCCCATGCCCTTCATCCTTCGCGCGACGCTCTGACCACGCGTCGATCTTGAGGGGGGCAGGTTGCGGGATGGTCGGCACCAGCGGCCGGCTCCGCGCCCGGCATGATGCTGCCGCGTCGGGGGCAGCACAGGCCTGTCGCTCGACCGGCCGCCTTGCGACCGGCTGGCGGCGCTAAGCCTCCCTTCAGACCTTGACCTTTAGGCTGACATCACCCTGTAGCACCCGACAGGGAAACCGAAGTTCGGAACTCCCGCCAATGCGCCTGTCCATCGCCCGCGTTCTTCTCGGCCTGCTGGCCGCCATCGGCCTGGCGAGCGGCGGCGCCACCCTGTACGGCGCGCTGTCGATGCGGCAGGCGACCGCCACGCTGGACAGCCTGAACCAGGGCGGGCTCGCGCCCATGGTGCATCTGAAGGCGCTGTCGGACGCCTATGCGGTGAACATCGTCTATACGGCGCACAAGGCACGCAACGGCGGGCTCGACTGGGCCGCTTCCGCGACCTCTCTGGCCGAATCCGAAGCGCTGATCGCGACCGCCTGGGCGGCGATCCAGCGCATGCCGCTGACCCCTGCCGCAGCACCGCTTCTGCTGGAGGCGCGCAGCCGCAAGGCGGCGGCGGACCAGGTCGCCACCGACCTTGCGCGTATCTTCGCAGGCCAGGATCGCGCCGGGCTCGATGCGCTGGTGTTGCAACGGCTGTACCCGGCGATCGATCCGCTGACCGCGGCGATCGGGTCCATTCTTGATGCGCAGATCGCCACCGCGGGGACCAAGGTGGCCGAGGCGCAGGCCCGGGGGGAGGTTGCAACCCTTGCTGCATATGGCCTGGGCGCCACCGTCGTGGTGCTGCTCACCCTGGCCTGCTTCCTGATCATCCACCGCGTGACCCGCCCGATCGCGGCCCTGACCGAGGCGACGCGCAGCATGGCCGGCGGCGACCTTGCCGTCGCCGTGCCCGGCGGCGAGCGCCATGACGAACTGGGCGAGATGGCACGCGCGGTGATCGTGTGCCGCGACTCGCTGCGCGAGGCCGAGGTCGAACGTCGCCAGCAGGCCGAAAGCGAGCAGGCCGCCATCCAGGCGCGCGCCGAGGCCCTGCGCGGCATGGCCGAGATGGTCGAATCCCGCACCGCCGATGCGGTGGCCGAGGTGGCCCGCCAGATGGAACGGCTGAGCGATGGCGCGACGGCCATGGCGGCTTCGGCCGACAGCATCGCCTTTGAAAGTGCGAATGTCGCGAACTCGGCCGAGGAGGCGCGCGCCAATATCGGCGCGGTCGCCGCCGCGACCGAGGAACTGGGCGCCTCGATCCGCGAGATCGCCCAGCAGGTGGCCGGCGCGAGCCAGGCAACGCAGCGTGCGACGGACCGCGGCGAACAGGGGCGCCAGCAGATCGACACGCTGGCCCAGGAGGTCGAGAAGATCGGCGGCGTCGCCAGGCTGATCGCCGGCATCGCCGGCCAGACCAACCTGCTGGCGCTGAACGCCACGATCGAGGCCGCGCGCGCCGGTGAGGCCGGCAAGGGCTTCGCCGTGGTCGCGAGTGAAGTGAAAGCCCTGGCCGGGCAGACCGCCCGCGCAACTGAGGAGATTGCCCGCCAGGTGGCCGAGGTCGCGGCCGCCACCAAGGGCGCCGTCTCCATCGTGCGCGACATGGCCGATGCCGTGGCTGAGGTGGACCACGCGGCCTCCGCCATCGCCGCGGCGATGGAGGAACAATCCGCCGCGACCCAGGAAATCGCCCGCGCCGTTGCCGAAACCGCCAGCGCGACCAAGGACGTGTCGGCGGCGATCGCCGCCGTGGCCGCGGATTCCACGGACTCTGGCCGGTTGGCGGGGTCTGTGCGCGGTATCGCCGGGGAAGCCCAGGCCTCCGTCGCCGATCTGCGTGGCGTGCTGGTCCGGGTGGTGCGCGAAGCGGCGCCGGAGGTGAACCGTCGCGAACACCCCAGGTATTCGTTGGACATGGCGGTCACGATCCTGGGCGCCGGGTCGGGGGCCATCGTGGCCTCGCTGCACGACCTTTCGCTGGGCGGATGCAGCCTGGGGCGGAGCCAGGCCAACCCGCCGCCCGGCCAAAAGGTGACGCTGCGCTTCGACGATGGGAGGCTGAAGGGGCTGATGCTGGCGGCCGAGGTGCAGCCGCCCGCGGAAGGCATCCCCCGCGTCAGGCTGCGCTTCATCGACCCCGAAGCAGCACAGGTGGCGCGGCTGCGCGCAGCGCTGGAAGCGGTGGAGCGCGACGCAGCCCAGGCGGCCTGAGGCATCGCGCCAGGGCGGCAACCGGTGCGATGGGACCGCGTTGACGCAAGGCACGTCCGCACAGGAAACTGCCCGATGGCATCCGACGACACCCCCGCCACGCCGCCCGGGCCAGAGCGCTTCCCCGAACCTGGCCCTGCCCCGGTCGGGCCGGCGGTGCAGACCCCGCCACAGACCCCGGTCGAAACCCCGCCCGACCCCGGGCCAGCCCCGGTCGGACCGGCGGTGCGCAACGCGGGATAGGCGACCGGGCCGGGCGGTGCGTCCGGTCAGTCCGCCGCGACCTCCGCCCGCAACCGCGCCAGCAGCGTGTCCCGGTCGGCGACGCAGCCGCCGGCGAACCACCAGCCGCGCACGGCGTTGTACAGCCGCCCGATCCGCGGCCCCTCCGGCACGCCCAGGTCCAGCACGTCCTGGCCGTGCAGCGCGAAGACCGGCACCGCCATGGCCGCCGCGCGTGCGCGGTCGGGCGCCCGGTCCTGGCCGTCCTCGGCCTCGGCCAGCAGCATCTCGGCCTGCGTGTCCTCGGCCCCGGCAAGCGCCAGCAAGCGGCGCAGCGCGTCATCGGCGAGCCCTGGGGCGGGGCGGTGCTCGGCCCGCGCGCCCACCAGGCGCGACAAGCGGCTGCGTTCGTCTCCCGACAAGCGCAGCCGCCCGGCGAAGCCACCGATCGCACGGGGCGACATGTCGCCGACCAGGCTGGCCAGGCGCAGCAGCGGGTCGGGGCGGGGACTGGCTGTAATCACCCGGGCCAGGCGGCCCAGCCGCGGCACGGCCCCGCCCTCGGTGGCCTCCGGCAGCACCGCGCCCAGCACACCGGTTGCAGCCATCAGGGCCACCGCCGCGCAGGGGTCGGGGGCGGCCAGCAATCGCTTTATCTCGGACCAGACCCTTTCGGCCGAAAGCCGCGCCAGCCCGGGTATGGCGGCGCGGATGGCGGCGACGGCGGCAGGATCGGCCTCGGGGCTGCCGTAGCGCGCCTGGAACCGGAAGAACCGCAGCGCGCGCAGACAATCCTCGGCCAGCCGGGTCGCGGGGTCGCCGACGAAGCGCACGCGCCGCGCGGCCAGGTCATCGCGTCCGGTAAAATAGTCCCAGAGCCGGCCTTCGGCATCGAGCGACATGGCGTTGATGGTGAAGTCGCGCCTTTCGGCATCAACGCGCCAATCGGTGGTCCAGGCAACTTCGGCGTGGCGGCCGTCCGTTGCGATGTCCTGCCGCAGGGCGGTCACCTCGACCGCCTGTTGATCCCGCACAGCTGTGACGGTGCCGTGCGACAGACCGGTTTCGAAGACCCGCAGCCCTGCAGCGCGCAGCCGTTCTGCGATGGTCTCGGGCGGAAAGGGGGCGGCGATATCCACATCTGCCAGCGGCAACCCGGCCAGCGCGTCGCGCACCAGGCCGCCGACCGCCCGGGCGCCGGGCAGGGCGGCCAGGACGGTGGCCGGCGCGCCGCCCAGCAGCACGGCCGGCGGGGTGATGCGGTCGTGCGGTGCGTCGGTCATCGGCGTGGCTCGGTGTGGCCGGGTTCAATCCGGCCATCGGCGCCGGCCTGTGGCGGGACATAGACGCCCCCGGGTGCGAGGCTGCGGTCGAGCCCATAGGCCACGGCCCCCGCCAGCATCAGCCCGACGCCTAGGGCCGCAAGGCTCAGCAGCCGCGCGGATGGCTCGGTCGCCGGGTTGAACCGGCGCCACAGCGCATAGAGCGCGAAGGGGGTGGCGAAGAGCAGCGCCTCAAACAGCCAGGCCATGGGTCAGCCGCGCAGCACGCGGGCCAGGTTGAACAGGATGGCCGCCGTCGCGCCCCAGACATGGTGCCGGTCGTGCGGCCAGACCCAGTATTGCCGATCGCGGCCGCGCCAATGACGCTGGTGGCGTTCCGGCAGGGCCGGGTCCAGCAGATGGCGCAGCGGGTATTCGAAGGGTTCCTGCACCTCCTCCGGCGCCGGGGTCAGGGTAAAGGGCGGCGCCAGCAGCGCCACCACCGGGGTGATGCGATAGCCGGTGCCGGTCACGTGGTCGGGCAGGCGGCCGATCAACTGCGGCAGGCGGGGGTCGAGGCCGACTTCCTCGGCGGCTTCGCGCAGGGCGGTGGCTTCCGCCGTCTCGCCGGGGTCCATCCGGCCGCCCGGGAAGGCAACCTGGCCTGCGTGGCTGGTCAGGTGGGCCGCGCGTAGCGTCAGCAGGATGCTGGGTTCGGGGTGCAGCAGGATGCCGACCAGCACGGCCGCCGGTTTTTGCATCCGGCTTTCGGGCAGGTCGCGCGCGTCGTCAAAGGCGGTCGGGCCGGCCAGCGCCAGGCGTGCCGGATCGGCCAGGAGTCGCGTGAGGTCGGCGGGGGTCAGCATGGGTCGCCAGAGGTGCGCCCCGCGCGCGCGCACGGCAAGGTGGCAATGGCGGCGGGCAGGCGCGGCAAACGTCCTATTCGGCCGCGATCTCCAGGCTGGCTTCGTCCGGCAGGTCGTCGATCGGGAAGAACACGCCCTCGCTCCAGACACCAAGCACATCGCGCCCGTCCAGTTGCTCGGCCTGGGCCAAGGCCACCAATTCGTAGAAGACCGAGCGTGTGATCCGCGCCTCCAGCCCAGGCCGCACGGTGACATAGGGGGAAGGCTGCCGTGTCTTTGGGCAGAGATGGACCGTGATCGGATGTTCCGGCCCCGCGGTTACCATCTGGTCGAGGTTGGTGCGAAAGGTCAGGCACTGGCGCGGCAGGGCCGCATCGGTGCAGCGGCAGTCCCGCCAGAACAATTCGACCGCCAGGAACGGCGCGTCCTCGACCTCGATCCGGCCGCGCTCCACCGGGGTCTCCAGCCAGAAGGAGCCGTCCGCCTCGCGCCGCAGCACGCTGGCGAACAGGCAGACCAGTTCCTTCCGCCCGATCGGCGAGCCTTGGTAGTGCCAGGTGCCGTCGCGGGTGATCTTGATCGCGAAGTCGCCACAGGATTGAGCGCGTTGCCGCGTGGCCGGGCGTTCCGCGCCCCGACCAGGGGTCTTGGCCCCCGGGCTTTCGCCCGCACCCGCATCTGGCGCTTTGTCCATCCGGCCGAGCATCCTAGGCTTCCTACATCGGCGTCACCCGGGGGCATGACGTTGGTCACCAGCGCCCCCATGTGATGCAGTCCTGGAACCCGCCGGCATGCCGGTCCCCGAACATCTGTTTCGGGATGTCATATAGGGAGCCGCAAGGCGATGGTTGAAGTGGCGACCGCTCCAGAATACGCGAATAACGGGGGGTTTTCCGTGACCACGGTCGCCGAGGCTGAGGCCCTGGCGGCGCGGCTGGCCCGGGTAAGGGCGGGAATCGGGCGGGTCATCTTTGGCCAGGATGAGGTGATCGAGCAGGTGCTCGTCGCCATCCTTTCGGGCGGCCATGCGCTGCTGGTCGGCGTGCCGGGCCTGGGCAAGACCAAGCTGGTGGACACGCTGGGGACGGTGCTCGGGCTGGATGCGCGCCGGGTGCAGTTCACGCCCGACCTGATGCCCGCCGATATCCTCGGCTCCGAAGTGCTGGAGGAACGCGAGGACGGGCGCCGCGGCTTTCGCTTCCTGCCCGGCCCGATCTTCTGCCAACTGCTGATGGCCGATGAGATCAACCGCGCCAGCCCACGCACCCAGTCGGCGCTGTTGCAGGCGATGCAGGAACACAAGGTCGCCGTCGGCGGCACCCAGCACCCGCTGCCCGGCCCCTTCCACGTGCTGGCAACGCAGAACCCGATCGAGCAGGAAGGCACGTATCCGCTGCCGGAAGCCCAGTTGGACCGCTTCCTGCTGGAAATCGAGGTCCCCTATCCGGACCGGGACGCCGAGCGCGCGATGCTGCTGGCCACCACCGGGGCCAGCGAGGCCCGGGCCGAACCCGCCCTTACCACGGCCGAACTGCTCGCCGCCCAGGCACTGATCCGCCGCATCCCGGTGGGCGAGACGGTGCTGGAGGCGATTCTCTCCCTGGTGCGCGGCGCCCGGCCCGAAGGCACGACGAATGAGGCGGTGAAGCGCGCACTCGCCTGGGGCCCCGGCCCGCGCGCTGCCCAGGCGCTGATGCTGGCCGCCCGCGCCCGCGCCGTGCTGGATGGGCGCCTGTCGCCCAGCATCGACGACGTGCGCGCCCTGGCCCAGCCGGTGCTGCGGCACCGCATGGCGCTGTCGTTCACGGCGCGCGCCGATGGGCTGCGGCTGCCGGATCTTATCGCCTCGCTGGCCGCGGACATCGGCTGAGCATGAGCATGGCCCGCCTGCCGCAGGCCGAGGCTCTGGGCGCCCGGCTGCCGCCATTGGTGGTGGCCGCCGAACGCGTGGCTGCCACCGTCCGGGCCGGGGTTCATGGGCGCCGTCGGCCGGGTCAGGGGGATGCCTTCTGGCAATTCCGCCCCTTTGCCCAGGGCGATGCCGCGGCGCGGGTGGATTGGCGGCAATCGGCCCGCGGCGACCGGCTGTTCGTTCGTGAGACGGAGTGGGAAGCCGCCCAGACGGTGGCGCTGTGGCGCGCGGATGACGCCGGGATGGACTGGCGGGGCGTGGCCTCCCGCCCCTCCAAGCGGGAACGCGCCGAACTGCTTCTGCTAGCGCTGTCGGCACTGCTGCTGCGCGGTGGTGAGCGGGTGCGGATGCTAGGCGCGGGGCGCAGCCTGGCCGGCCGTGGCGCGCTGGAACGCCTGGCGCAGGACCTGGACCACAGCCATGGCGCGCCCGAGGATCCGACCCTGCCGCGTCACGCCCGCGTCGTGCTTTTCGCCGATTTCTGGGCGCCGCTGGAAGACTGGCAGGCCAGGCTCTCGGCGCTCTCCACCCGCGGCTTGCGCGGCTCGCTGGTGCAGGTGCTGGACCCTGCCGAGGAGACCCTGCCCTATGCCGGCCGCATCCGCTTCGAAGGCTTGGCCGGCGAGGCGCCGGAACTGCTGCCGCGGGTCGAGGGCGTGCGCCAGGCCTACGCCGGGCGGGTCGCGGCGCATCGCGATGGTCTCGCGACCATGGCCCGCGCCACGGGCTGCACGCTGATGACGCATCATACCGACCAACCGCCAGAGGCCGCGTTGCTGGCACTCTGGCTCGGGCTGTCGCAGGGGATGGGCTGATGCTGTCGCTCGGCCCGTTGGTTTTCGCAGCCCCCTGGGCGTTGGCAGCACTGGGGTTGCTGCCGGTCCTGTTCTGGCTGCTGCGGGTGACACCACCCGCGCCGAAGCGCCAGGAGTTTCCGGTGCTGCGCCTGCTGCGTGGCCTGGTCGCGGCCGAGACCACCCCCGCCCGCACACCCTGGTGGCTGCTGCTGCTGCGTGTGGTGGTGGCGGCGCTGGTGATCATCGGCTTGGCCCGCCCGGTCTGGGGGCCGGGGGCGGCGGCGACCGGCGATGGCCCGCTGCTGATCGTGCTGGACGACGGCTGGGCCGCAGCGCCCGACTGGGCCGAGCGCGTGGCCGTGGCGCAGGCGGCGCTGGAGGGCGCGGGCCGTGCCGGGCGCCGCGTCGCGCTGCTGCCGACCGCGCCCGGTGAAAACGCCGAGCCGCCGCGTCCGGGGGCGCTGATGCCGGCCGAGGAAGCGCGGTCGCGCCTGGCTGCCCTGCGGCCAAAACCCTGGGCGCCAGATCCCGCCGCCGCCGCCGCCGCCCTGCCCGGCTGGCGTGCCGCGAACGGATTGGCGAACGGCGCGCTGACCGTGCTTTGGGTGACCGATTCGCTCCGCCACGGCCTGCCGGTGCCCGCGGCCCCGCCCGAACCCCAGGCGCCGCTGCCGGCGATGGCCCAGGCGCCGCTCCCGGCGATGACCCAGGCGCCGCTCCCGGCGATGGCCCAGGCGCCGCTGCCGGCGATGGCCCAGCCCCCCAGCCGGACTGCGCCCGCATCCGCGCCCGCATCCGCGCAAGCCCCGCCGCCCGTGGCCGAGGGGCCCGACGGGTTTACGACGCTCGCCACCGCCCTGGCCCAGGCCGGGTCGCTCACCCTGGCCCGCGCCGCCAATCGCCCCATCCAGATGCTGCTGCCGCCGCGCGCCGAGCCCGAGCGCCTGATCGTCCGCCTGGCGCAGACCGCGGGCCCCGCGACCGAAGCCGTGATCCTGGCCCGTACCGCCGAGGGCCGCACCCTGGCCCGCGCCGCGATGCCGCTGCCGGCCGGGGCGACGGGCGGGGAGACCGCGCTCGACCTGCCGCTGGAACTGCGCAACCGTGTGGTTCGGCTCGACCTGGAAAACACCGCCGGCGCCGGCGGGGTGATGCTGCTGGACGAACGTTTTCGGCGCCGCCCGGTCGGGCTGATCGCAGGGGACGAGACCGGCGCGGATGCGGCGCTGCTGGGTGATGTGTTCTGGTTGGACCGGGCGCTGTCGCCCTATGCCGAATTGCGACGGGGCTCGGTCGAGGCGCTGCTGGCGCGCCCGCTGGCCCTGCTCATTTTGGCCGACCGGCCGCTGGCCGAGGGGCGCGAACAGCAGGCGGTCGCCGCCTGGGTCGAACGCGGCGGCACGCTGCTGCGCTTTGCCGGGCCGCGGCTGGCCGAGACGTCCGACCCGTTGCTGCCCGTGCCGCTGCGCGCCGGCGAACGCGCGTTGGGCTCGGCGCTGTCCTGGGAACAGCCGCAGCGCCTGGCGCCCTTCCCCGAAAACAGCCCCTTTGCCGGCCTGCCGGTGCCGGGTGAGGTCCTGGTGGAACGCCAGGTCCTGGCCGAACCCGTCGCGCGGCTTGCGGAACGCACCTGGGCGCGGCTGGCCGATGGCACGCCACTCGTCACCGCCGAAACCCGAGGGCGGGGGCGCATCGTGCTGGTGCATGTCACCGCGAATGCCGCCTGGTCGAACCTGCCTCTGTCGGGGCTGTATGTCGACCTGCTGCGCCGCGTGGTCGGGCTGTCGGCCGGGGTCGCGGGGGCCGAAGGATCGGCCGCCCTGCCGCCGCTCGAAACGCTGGACGGTTTTGGCCGCCTGGGCATGCCGCCGCCGGTTGCGGGGCCTGTCGCCTCCAACGTGATCGGTGCCGCCGTGCCGGGGCCGCGCAGCCCGCCCGGCTGGTATGGCATGGCAGGCGAGGGCGCCGAGCGTCGTTCGCTGAACCTTTCCGCCGGGATCGCCCCGCCGACCCCGGCCGTGCTGCCCGCGGGCGTGCCGGTGCGAAGCGTCGGCGGCGTGCCGGCCGAGGCCGATCTCGGCCCCTGGCTGCTGGCCGCCGCCCTGCTGCTGCTGGCGCTGGACCTGATCGTGTCCATGGGCCTGCGTGGGCACCTGGCTTTCGCCCGGGCAGCAGCAGTCCTGCTGCTGCTGGCGACGCCGGCGGGCGCGCAGGAGGGGGCCAATGCCCTGGCAACCCGCCTGGCCTACGTCCTGACCGGGGACGCCCAGGTCGATGACGTCTCGCGCCAGGGGTTGCTCGGCCTGTCCGACTTCGTGAACCGACGCACCGCCGCGGCGCTGGCCGAGCCCGTCGGCGTCATCCCGGGGCAGGGTGATCTGGCCTTCTTCCCGCTGATCTACTGGCCGGTCCTGCCCAATGCTCCGGCGCTGGACGCCGCCGCCGCCGCCGCGATCAATGCCTATTTCCGCCTGGGTGGCATCGTGCTGTTCGACACGCGGGACGAGGGCTCGGGCGAGGGCATGGCCCCCGGCGCAAGGGCCGCGTTGCGGCGCCTGACCCGCGACCTCGCGGTGCCGCCGCTGGCGCCGGTTGCCGACGATCATGTGCTGCGCCGTGCTTTCTACCTGCTGCCCGACATGCCGGGCCGCTATGCCGGCGGTCAGGTCTGGGCGGCGCGGGAGCAGGATCGTGCGAATGACAGCGTCAGCCCGGTGATCCTGGGCGGCCACGACTGGGCCGCGGCCTGGGCGGTCGATGCGCGCGGGCAGAATCCCTATGCCACCATCCCCGGTGGCGCGCGGCAGCGCATCCTGGCGTACCGCTTCGGCACCAACCTCGTGATGTACGCGCTGACCGGCAACTACAAGGGCGACCAGGTGCATGTGCCGGCGATCCTGGAAAGGTTGGGCAACTGATGAACCAGTCCGTCGCCGGCATTGATTTCGCGCCCATTCTCCCGCTCTGGCTGCT
>JBBQHE010000133.1:0-12558 GCA_038323655.1 Acetobacterales bacterium
GGCACCTCGCCCACGATTTCCGCCAGCGTCAGGGCACGATGCGTGGCCTCGCGCTCCACCGGCAGGGGCCGGCTGTGGGCGTGGTGCAGCGGGCGTGTCTGGCCGCGTGCTTCCAACTGATCGGCGAGGAAGCCGATGATCTCATGGTTCTCGGCATGGACCAGCACGACGCCACGTTCCTCCCGCGCGACCTGCATGACATCCAGGATCTGGCGATCGCTGATGCGCATGGCGTCGTAGGTCATATAGACCTTCACGCTGCGATAGCCCGCGGCGATCAGCGCCGGCAATTCCTGGCCGAGCACCGCCGGCGTCGGGTCGCTGACCACGAGGTGAAAGCTGTGGTCGACCAGGGCATTGCCCTCGGCACGCGCATGGTAGTCCGCGACGGCCGCCCGCAGCGACGCGCCGCGATGCTGCACGGCAAAGGAGATGGTGGTGGTCGTCCCGCCGAAGGCCGCCGAGGTCGTGCCGCTGCGAAACCCATCGGCCATGCGCGCCCCGGCCGAGGCCAGGCCCGGCGCCTGCACCTGGTCGATATGGACATGGGCATCGATGCCGCCCGGCAGCACGAGGCGGCCGGTGGCATCGATCTCGCGCAAGCCGCTGCCCGGCGCCATGCGTTCGGACAAGGCGACGACGCGCCCGGCGGTGATGCCGATGTCGGCGCGGAAGACCTCCGCGGCGGTGGCGACCGTCCCGCCGCGGATAACCGTGTCGAACATCACACCGGGATGCGGCGAATGGCGGCGTCGGGCAGGAAGGCCGGCGTGAAAATATCCGCGGGCGTGACCGGCGGCACCTGCCCAAAGGCGGCGCTGACCGTCGCGCACATGGCGACGATCCGGTCGGGGCGCACGCCACCCAGGCCATCGGCCCGCGACTCCTCGGTGACCAGCTGGTTGTCGATCAGCCACCGCAGGCGCTGGGTTTCCAGCGGCACCTCGATCAGCGCCTCGCGCCGGCCGAGGGCCGCGGCGGCAGCACCCGGGTCGGCGATCGCCGCCTGCCAGCCACGCGCGGCGGCGGCGGTGAAGCGGCGCACCACCTCGGGGCTGCCGTCCAGCATGCGCTTGGACGCAATCAGCCCGTTGCCATAGAGCGGCAGGCCGGCATCGGCGAAATACTGGAACTTGATGTCGGCCGGCCGCGCGCCGTTCCGCACCAGGCCGAAGAACATGGTGCTGTCGAAGCCCAGGATGGCATCGGCATCGCCGCGAAGCAGCATCGCCTCACGCAACCGCAGGTCGCCAAATTGCCAACGGATCGTGCTGGGGTTGACCCCGGTGCGCGCGGCATAGGCGGGAAACAGGCGATAGGCGCCATCGGTCAGCGCGGCACCGATCCGCTTGCCGGCCAGGTCGGCCGGCGTGTTGATATTGGCCCGCGCGAAGGACGCAGCGCAGAGCGGCGACTTGAAATAGAGCATATAGACGCAGCGTCCGGCGGCACCCGGGTTCTTGCCGTTGAACTCCAGCAGGACACCCAGGTCGGCGACGCCCATGTCATAGGTGCCGGAACCGACGCGGGTCACGGCCTCGCCGGAACCGCCCGAAGGATCGAACTGCACGCGCAGGCCTGCCTCGCGGAACCAGCCGCGTTCCTCGGCCAGGAAGAAGGCGGCATTGGAGCCATCGAGCGGGGCGGCCAGGGAGAATTTGATATCAACGAGTGCGCCCTGGGCACGGACGACGGCAGGGGCAGCAAGCGTGGCCGCGACAATGGCGCGACGGGTCATCTTTGACATGGGGGTTTCCTCGGGTGACGGGCACGAGGAAGGCAAGGAACGGGCCAAGCGGCAGAGGGTGATGGTCGGAGTGGCGGGATTCGAACCCACGACCCCTTGTCCCCCAGACAAGTGCGCTACCAGGCTGCGCCACACTCCGAACGACGTGCCGATACCACCGCCCCAGGCCGGGGGCAATCGCGGCTCAGCCGGATAAGCGTCGCAGCTCGGCGATGATCGCCTCGATCTCCATGATCGCCGCCCGCAGCGCCGCCGAACGGCGGTCGGCCGGCGTCTCCGGCGCTGGCAAGGGCAGTTCCAGCGTCTCGGCCGCGGCGGCCAGGTCGGGCAGGTCGCCGTCGCGCAGCAGCCGCTGCACCCCCTTGATCGTGTACCCTTGCGTGTAGAGCAGATCACCCACGCGCTTCAGGAGGCCGATGTCCTCGGGCCGATAGTAGCGCCGCCCACCGCCGCGCTTGAGCGGCTTGAGCTGCGGGAACTTCGTCTCCCAGAAGCGCAGCACATGCTGCGGAATGTGCAGGTCTTCGGCCACTTCGCTGATCGTGCGGAAGGCGCTGGCGGCCTTGCGTGACCGAGGCCGGGCCTCCCCCTCCGTCCCGAGGTCGGGCAGCAGGTCGCCCTCGTCCTCATCTGGCAGCACGGTCATGCGCCGACCTGACTGGCTTTGCGCACCGCGGGCTTGCTGCGCAGATTCAGCCGCGCCTTCAGCGCCTGGCTTGGGCGGAAGGACAGCACGCGGCGCGGTGAGATCGGTACTTCGATGCCGGTCTTGGGATTGCGGCCGACCCGGGTGCCTTTTTCGCGCACCAGGAAGGTGCCGAAGGCAGCGATCTTGACCTGTTCGCCGACCTCCAGCGCCGCGGCCATCGCCTCCAGGACTGTTTCCAGCAGGGCAGCACTCTCGTTGCGGGAAAGGCCGACCGCCGTGTAGATCGCCTCGGCCAACTGGGCCCGAGTCAGCGTTTCAGGCTCCACTTCCATCCCGACGTATCTCCTGCCAAGCCCTTCAAGAGCCTAGGAAACCGGGATCGGCACCGGGCGTCAACCGCACCGCCTGCCGCGGAGCGGCAACCCTGTCCTGGCCGCGGAGCGGCAACCCTGTCCTGGCCGCGGTGCGGCAACCCTGTCCTGGCCGCGGAGCGGCAACCCTGTCCTGGCCGCGGTGCGGCCGGGCGGATCAGAACCGCGCCAGCGCGGCACCCCAGGTGAGCCCGCCGCCGATCGCCTCCATCAGCACAAGGTCGCCCGGCTTGATGCGCCCGTCGCGGGTCGCTTCGGCCAGTGCCAGCGGGATCGACGCCGCCGAGGTATTGGCGTGCCGGTCCACCGTGACCACCACGCGTTCGGGCGGCAGGCCCAGTTTTCGGCCCATCGCCTCGATGATGCGCAGATTGGCCTGGTGCGGCACCAGCCATTGCACATCCTGATGCCCGAGCCCCGCCGTGGCCAGGGCCTCGTCCACCGCCGCGGCCAGCTTGGCCACGGCATGGCGGAACACCTCCCGCCCGGCCATCCGCACCACCCCCTGTGGCGCCCCGGCATGCGCACCGGCAAGATCGACGTGCAGCAGGTCGCCATGCCGGCCATCGGCGTGCAGATGCGTGCCCAGCACCGCCCGGTCGGCGGCCGTGCCATCGCCGGTGCTGGCGCGCAGCAGCACGGCCCCGGCCCCGTCGCCGAACAGGACGCAGGTGCCGCGATCGGTCCAGTCCAGAATCCGCGTGAAGGTTTCGGTGCCGATCACCAGCGCGCAGGTCGCGGCGCCGGTGCGGATCAGGCTGTCGGCGACGCCGAGCGCATAGACGAAGCCCGTGCAGGCCGCCGAGACATCGAAGCCGAAGCCACCGACGATGCCCAGCTTCTGCTGGATCCGCACGGCGGTGGCCGGAAAGCCGCTGTCGGGCGTCGCGGTCGCGACAATGATCAGGTCCACCTCGGCAGCCTCGGCCCCGGCCTGGGCCAGGGCCTCGCGCGCCGCAGCGGCGCCGAGGTCGGAGGCAAGTTCACCGGACGCCGCGACATGGCGCTGGCGAATGCCGGTGCGCTCCACGATCCAGGCATCGGTGGTGTCCAGACCATGCGCCGCGGCGAGCGCATCATTCGTCAGGACCATCTTGGGCAGATAGCCGCCCGTGCCCACGATGCGCGAACGGGCCACGGAGGCCGGGCGCGCCGAGGCCGCGGGCACGATACCAGGTGTCTCGGGCATGGGTGTCAGGCCGCCGGCGCCGGCGCCGTCTGCGCAGCCAGTCGCGCAAGCCCATCGCGGATCAGATCGTTGGACCGATGCGTCACCATGTCCATCGCCACATCCATGGCATGGGCGAAGCCCAGCGCATCCGCCCCGCCGTGGCTTTTCACCACGACGCCGCGCAAGCCGATGAGGACGGCGCCGTTGTAGCGGCGCGGGTCGAGCCATTCGCGCAGCCGGTCCAGCGCCGGGCGGGCCAGCAGATAGCCCATGCGGGCCGGTACGCTGCTGGTGAAGACCTGGCGCAGCAGTTCCCGCACGAGCTTCAGCGCGCCCTCCCCGGTCTTCAGTGCGACATTGCCCGTGAAGCCGTCGGTCACCACCACATCGACGGTGCCAGCGGCGATGTCATGGCCTTCCACGAAGCCGCGGAAACCGGGGCCGATGTGGCTCTCACGCAGGATTTCGGCCGCTTCCCGCACCCGGTCATCGCCCTTGAGTTCCTCCGACCCGACATTGAGCAGCCCGACGGAGGGCGAGGTCAGGCCGAGCACGGCGCGGGCGAAGGCATCGCCCATGACCGCGAACTGCACGAGGTTGCGCGCGTCGCACTGCACATTGGCGCCAAGGTCCAGCATCACGACATCGCCGCGGGCAGAAGGGCCAATGGCCGCCAGCGCCGGCCGGTCGATCTCGGGCAGGGTCTTGATGATGATCTTGGCCAGCGCCATCAAGGCGCCGGTGTTGCCGGCCGAGACGATGCCCTGGGCCTCGCCGCTCGCCACCGCATCGATCGCGACGCGCATCGACGATCCGCGCATGCGCAGCGCCTGGGTCGGCTTCATGTCACCGGGCACGGATTCCGCGGCATGGCGCAGCACGCAGGATTTCGCGGCGCGCTTGCGCGTCGCGAGCAGGGGCGACAGCCGCCCGCTGTCACCGACCAGCAGGAACCGCGCATGGGGATGCCGTTCCGCGGCCAGTTCCAGTCCATCGAGGACGGAGTCCGGCGCGTTGTCGCCACCCATGCCATCAATGGCCAGGTCGAAGACGACCCGTCCTGCCGAAGCCCCTGGCTGGGCGCTGCCATCGGGCACCGCCGATGCCTCGCTCGTCACCCCGCGCGGATCAAGCGCGGACCGAGCCCTTGAGCGCCTTGCCGGCTGCCACGACCTCACGGCCGTCATAGTGCCCGCAGTGCGAGCAAATATGGTGCGGCCGCTTCAGTTCACCGCAGTTGGAGCATTCGACATGCGCCTCGACCGTGATCGCCTGGTGGCTACGGCGCATGCCGCGGCGGGAGGGCGAAACTTTTTTCTTGGGAACGGCCATGGCGCCGGGCCTCTTCTTTCGTCTGGATAATCGATGAGATCAGGAAGGGGCGCGGGTTAGCACCCAGGCCCCGTTGGCGCAAGGCTCGACGCAGGCATGACAGGACACCGCGGAATGCCGCGGCGGCCTGCCCCCACCGGCCTCGTGTCTACTCGGGCTTCGGCGCAAGGCGCAACAGGGCGGCAAAGGCCCCATCCCGGTCGTCAGTGGCTTCGGCGGGCAGCACAGCCCCCTCTGCGCGGGGGTAGGGGTCGAGCAGCAGCGAAAGCGTTTCGGCCGCCGCCTCCCCCAGGTCCATCACATTGCGCTCGCAGGGGATCTCGTCGGGGGTTTCAGGATCGTCATCCGCCGGCAGGTGTCCGGGGGGCAGGAACCGCAGCCGGATGGTCTCGGCCACACGCTGCGGCACGGGGTCCAGGGTGACGACGCAAGACTGGACGACCTCGGCCTCGATCGTCAGTTCCGCCGCGATGCAGCCGGTCTGTTCGGGCGTCAGGCGCCAGCGGGCGGCGAAGGCCGGCAAGTCCAACAGGCCAAGGCGTTGCGCCAGGGCCGCGCGCTCCGGCGCCAAGGCCACGGCCTCATGCACGTGTCCCGGGCCGCGCACTGCGGCAAAGGGCAGCGGCCGGGTGAATTCGGGCCGGATCACGCGGCCGTCTCGGGGAAGCTCGCCTGCCCGGCCAGAAGGCCCGTCAGCGGCAAGCCGGCCAAGTGTGTGGCCGAGGTTTCCGCGAAAGCAGCCAGGGCAGCGGGCCCGGCATCCGCATCGCCAACATGCCCGCCGAAGATGTTGCGGGCGATCGCCGCGGCCAGGGCCGGGCGGTCACCGGCATCCAGAGCGGCCTCATAGGCGCGAGTCCGGCCATGCCAGGCCTCCCACAGGCCCTTCACACGCTTGCCGACCGACATGTCGCTGACGCCCATTTCGCGCAGGTTCACATCCATGTCGGCGAACATCGCGTCAAACACTGCCTGCCCCAGCTCGGCACCGCGGGGATCGGCGTCGCTGCGCAGCCGGCGGATCAACAGCGCGACATGCAGCGAGATCAGGTCGAACCGTCCGGCCAGGGTGTCGGGCACGCCGAGCGCGGCAAACGCCCAGGGCCGCCGCGCGGCGGCCACCGCGACGCCGTAGAGTTCGAAACCCGCGCGTTCGTGCGGGCGACGGCGTAGCAGGCCGAACAAGGGGCAATCTCCGACTGGGAAGCAGGGGGCTGCCGAAACCCTGGTTGACCGGGCGGCGGCAGGGTGGCACGCAGCGCAGATGGTCCGTCACCGGTTTCCCGTCAACGCATCCCTCAGCACCCGCTGGCGCCGCCCTGCCGCGGCGCTGGTGCTGGCTCTCGGGGTGGCCGCCCTGCCCGGCTGCAATTCCATGGCCTTGTTCGCGGCGCCGGAAGAGAACCGGGGCCATGCCGTGGCCGATTACCAGTTGTCGGAGGTCATCGTCGGCACCCACAGCCGGGCCGATGTGCAGGCGCTGCTCGGCACGCCGACCACGACCGGCACCTTCGACGACGACAACTGGTACTACATCAGCGCGGTGACGCGGCTTCGTCCGTTCCGCACCCCGGGGCTGGAGGACCAGCACGTCGTGGTCATCGCCTTCAACGCCGAGGGCATGGTGCAGGAGGTCAAGGAACTGGATCGCAACGCCGGGCGCCGCGTCGCCGTGGTGCAGCGGCAGACGCCTTCACCCGGCACCGAGCGGACACTCATGCAGGCGCTGCTGGGCAACATCGGGCGGCTTGGCGCGGGCCCGGGCGGCCTTGGTGGCGCCGCCGCGCCAGGGGCCCAGGGTGGCGGACGCTGATGGTGCGTGCCAGACGGAAGCTACCGTCTGGCACACATCACTAGCCGTTGATTTGGTGGGCCGATTTACCCAACGCTTGTGAAGCAAGCGTCGGGATCGAACCACTCGGGGCAGCGGTTTCAGGCTGCCGCCATCTGGCGTCCACGCCGGAGCAGCATCACCACCACGACGGCCATCGCCGGCAGCAGCGCCAGGTTCAGCACCACCCAGCCCGCCTGTGCATGCACCAGCCCGCTGGCGAAAGCCGTGCAGGCGACAGTGCCAAAGACGATCAGGTCATTCAGCATCTGCGCGCGGATACGCTCCTCGGGCGCGTGACTGGTGGCCAGCAGCGTGGTGGCGCCGGTAAACATGAAGTTCCAGCCGACGCCGAGGAAAATCAGCGAGAGGCCGAAGTGGCCGAAGCTTTCGCCGGCGATGGCGACGGCGACGCAGGCGGCGTTCAGCGCAGCCCCGGCCAGGATCACGGGCACGGTGCCGAAGCGGGCGATGATCCGCCCGGTCACGAAGCCCGGCGCGAACATGGCCACGGCGTGCAGTTGGATGACGGTGGCACTGGCGCCGATGCCGAAGCCGCAGGCCAGCATTTCGAGCGGCGTGGAGGTCATGGCCAGGTTCATCGTGCCATAGCCGATGGCCCCGGTGACGGCCGCCGTCACGAAGGCCGGCCGTCGCAGGAAGGCCGTCAGCGGCACCGCCACCTTCGGCCGCACCGGCGGCGGCGGCAGGTCGGCGAAGGCCAGCAACGCCAGGCAGACGACCGGCAAGGTCGCCAGGATCAGATAGGTGCCCATGAACAGGAAGCCCGGGATCAGGTCCCGCGTGTGTTTCACGAGTTCGGGTCCGGCGATCGCCGCCAGCACGCCGCCCGCCATGACCAGGCTGATGGCACGCGGGCGATAGGCCGGGGTCGCGACCTCGGCCGCGGCGAAGCGATAGTGCTGGCCGATGCCGAAACCGATCCCCGCAGGCAGCGCCCCGAGGCAGTAGAGCCAGAAACTGCCGTGCCAGATGCCGAGGGCAAACAGCAGCGACCCGGCCAGGCCGCCGACCGCGCCCACGGCAAAGCCGACACGCCGCCCCAGGCGGCCAAAGATGATGCCGGCAGGGATCGAGGCCGCCATGGTCGCCAGCATCTGGAAGGCGAGCGGCAGGGTCGCCAGCGCCTTGTCCTCGGCCAGGGCGAAGCCGATCAGCGCCCCCATGGTGACCTGGCCCACAATCGCCGCGTTCTGCAGCGCCTGGCAGAGAAAAAGCAGCCGTACATTGTGCAGCATGCGCTGGTTCAGGTCAGAAATGGCTCCATCCTCGCTTCGTCAGGGGCATCGAACGACCCGCCTCGTCAAGGACCGTCACATGCGCGGCGCCGTCGATGAAGCGACCTATGCGCGTGGCCGGGGTGTTCGTGGCGGCAGCCGCGGCCAGGATGGCCGGCGCGGTTTCGGGTGCCGCGGCAAACAGCAGTTCGTAGTCGTCGCCGCCGGTCATGCAGCGCGCCAGCAGGGCCGGATCCGTCGCGACCAGGCTGGCCGCTGCGGGCGACAGCGGCACAGAGGCCGCTTCCAGCACCGCGCCAAGGCCGGCCGCGCGGCAAAGATGGCCCAGGTCCTGCACCAGCCCGTCCGAGACATCCATGGCGGCACGGGCCAGGCCATGCAACGCCTGGCCCAGCGCCAGGCGGGGTTCGGGCAGCCGGTAGCGGCCGGCCAATGCGCCGGCCAGGTCACCGCCCGGGTCGGCCAGGCGGCCCTGCAGGACCGCAAGCCCCAGCGTGCCATCGCCGATGCTGCCTGAGACCCAGACGTCGTCCCCCGCCCTGGCGCCGCCGCGCGTCAGCGCCTGGCCGCGTGCGACGCTGCCAAGGATGGTCAGCGACAGCGACATCGGCCCGGGCGTCGCCACCGTGTCCCCGCCCAGCACCATCAGCCCGAAACGGGCCTGGTCGCGGGCCAGGCCCGCCGCAAAGCCTGCGATCCAGGCGTCCGGCGTGCCGTGCGGGAAGCAGGTCGTCATCAGGTACCCGAGCGGCGAGGCCCCCATGGCCGCCAGATCCGACAGGTTCACCCGCAACAGCTTGGCGCCGACGCTTTCGGCCGGGTCGTCGGGCAGGAAGTGCACGCCTGCGACCATCGCATCCGCGGCCAGCACCAGGGTGCGGCCGGGCGGCGGATCGAGCAGCGCCGCATCATCCAGCAGCGACAGCCCGCCAGGACCCGCCAGGGGGCGGAAGTGGCGCGCGATCAGGCCGAATTCGGCCGGGGCGTCGTCGCCCATCCGGGGTCAGGTCGCGAATTCGGCCGGGCGGAGGCGGCGCGCCAGGGCATCGAGTACGCCATTGGCGAAGCGCGGCTCCTCGCCGCCGAAGAAGCCGTGGGCGATGTCCATGTATTCCTTGATGATGACCCGTGCCGGCGGTTCAGCCCCGGCCATGAATTCGGCGGTCGCGGCACGGAACATCGCCCGCAACACGGGGTCGAGCCGATGCATCGGCCAGCCCACCGCCAGATGCGCCAGGATTACGCCGTCCACCGCTTCGCTCTGCAGGGCTGCGCCGCGGACGATGGCGGCGAACAGCGGCACATGGGCTTCGGGCACACGCCCGTTGTCGAAGCCGCCGTCATCGGGATGGGCGCCGGGTTCATTGCCCAGTCGGTGCTTCACGAACTGGTCGATGATCGTCTCGGCCGTCTCGCCCGAGGATTCGGACTGGAACAGCGCCTGCACGGCGGCCACGCGTGCCCCGGTGCGGGGGCGGGTCCGGGGGGCCTCAGTCATCCCAGGCTCCAGGCACGGCGCAGGCTGACCTGCCCCAGCAGGGCGGCCATCGCCTCGGCGCCCTTGTTGTGGCGATCGGGGGCCGAGCGTGCCTCGGCCTGGTCCAGGCTGGCCACGGTCAGCAGGCCGAAGCCCAAGGCCGCGCCGGTATCGGCTGCCACCGACATGGCGCCCTGGCAGACGGCTTGGCAGATGAAGTCATAGTGGTCGGTTTGTCCCTTCACGACACATCCCAGCAGCAGGACCCCGTCGTAGGCCGATCCGCCCAACAGCGCCATGCGCAAGGCGGCCGGCAGTTCGAAGGCCCCGGCGACCTCGACCACCTCAAGCGTCGCACCCGGCTGGGCTGCGAGCAGGCCGCGCGCGCCATCCAGCATGCCGTGCACCACGGCCTTGTAGTACGGCGCGATGATGGCGAGCAGGACCAGCGGTGGCCCGGGCACGATGGCCGCGGCCGGCGCCGGGGCGTCGGCGGTGCTCATGCGGCCCCCGGGCCATACCCGAGCGTTTCCACGATCTGCATGCCATAGCCTTCCAGCCCGACGATCGGCCGGGGGTGGTTGGACAGCAGGATCAGGTCCTGCAACCCGAGGTCAGCCAGGATCTGCGCCCCGATGCCGTAGTCGCGCAGTTCGGGCGCGGCGGTGCGGTCACGGCCGCGCTTGATGGCCTCGGACAGACCGGTCGGCCGCCAGTCGCGCAGCAGCACCATCACCCCCTGGCCGTGCTCGGCGATCTTGGCCATCGCCGCCTGCACATCGGCAGCACCCCGGCCGAACACCATGTCCGGCACCAGGTTCGCCGCGTGCATGCGCACGAGCACCGGCGCATCGGCCGAGGGTTCGCCCTTGACCAGGGCGAGGTGCTCGGTCCCATCCAGCCGGTTGGCATAGACGATCACCCGCCACTCCCCGCCGACGGGCAGGCTCATCCGGTTTTCCTCGACCCGTGCGATCAGCCGTTCGGTGCGGCGGCGATAGGCGATGAGGTCGGCGATGGTGCCGAGCTTCAGCCCATGGTGCTGCGCGAAGGCCACAAGATCCGGCAGGCGCGCCATGGTCCCGTCGTCGTTCATGATCTCGCAGATCACGCCCGAGGGGTTCAGCCCCGCCATGCGGGCAAAGTCCACCGCGGCCTCGGTATGGCCCGCGCGGACCAGGGTGCCGCCTTCGCGCGCCATCAGCGGAAAGACATGGCCCGGCGTGACGATATGGTCGCGGGTCAGGTCATGGTTGATCGCCACGGCCACAGTCCGCGCGCGGTCGGCGGCACTGATGCCGGTGGTGACACCCTCACGCGCCTCGATCGACACGGTGAAGGCCGTCTGGTGCCGCGTGCCGTTGGACTGCGCCATCAGCGGCAGGCCCAGCGCCTCGACCCGCGCCCCGGTCAGCGCCAGGCAGATCAGGCCGCGGGCAAAGCGGGCCATGAAGTTGATCGCGTCCGGCGTCGCGAATTGCGCGGGGATGACCAGGTCGCCTTCATTCTCCCGGTCCTCGTCATCCACCAGGATGAACATGCGCCCCGCACGCGCTTCCTCCAGCAGATCCTCGGTGGGGGCGAGGAAGTCGGCGAGGCTGGAATGGGCGGTCTTGACCGGGCTCATGCGGCAAACTCCTGAAGCCGCGCGACATAGCGCGCCAGCATGTCGATTTCGATGTTCACCTGGCTGCCGGCGCGCAACTGGCCAAAGGTGGTGGCGCCCACGGTATGCGGGATCAGGTTCACGCCGAAGCCGTCGCGGTCAGCCTCGTTCACCGTCAGCGACACGCCGTTGACCGCGACGCTGCCCTTGGGTGCGACGAAGCGCACCAGCGCCGCCGGCAGGGCGAAGCGCCAGCGCTGCGAGCCGTTTTCGGGCGTGACCGACAGCACGCTGCCCACGCCATCGACATGGCCCGACACGATGTGCCCGCCCATCTCGTCGCCCAGCCGCAACGACCGTTCGAGGTTCAAACCATCCCCGACCACCCAGCCGCCGAGCGTGGTCTTGGACAGGGTCTCGGCCGAAGCCTCCACGTCGAAGCGGTCGGGACCGAAGGCGACCGCCGTCAGGCAACAGCCCGAACAGCAGATCGACGCGCCCAGCGCCGGACGCCCGCCCTGGTCGAGCCAGCCCGCCGGGGTCGCGATCGACAGGCGCATGTCCTGCCCCGCACCGAGTGGCGTGATGGCGGCGACGCGGCCAAGCCCCGTGATGATGCCGGTAAAGATCGTTCAATCCTCCTGCAGGACCGCTTCGGTGAGCCAGTCGTCGCCGACCGGCACCGATCTGGTGCGCCGAAATCTGGGGGCCTCGGCCAGTCCCGAAAGCTGCAAGGCGGCGATGGCTGGCAGACCGTCGGCGCCGATCAGGCAGGGGGCGTGGAACCAGGCAAGCCGGTCCACCAGCCCGGCCCGCAGCAAGGACGCGGCCAGGCGCCCACCGCCCTCGGCCAGCACACGGGTGATGCCGCGCGCACCCAGGGCCTGCAACAGGGCCTGGGGGTCCAGACCTTCGGCGGCGGTGGCCACGGGCAGGATCTCGGCCCCGGCGGAAGCCAGGGCGGTCGCGTCCACCCCGGCGGCCGTCGCGATCCAGATCGGCGCCGCATCGCTGAACAGCCGGGCGGTCGGCGGGGTCCGGCCGCGTGCATCGGCCACCACGCGGACCGTCGGCTGGGTGGCATAGCCCGGCAGGCGGCAGGTCAGGGCTGGGTC
>JBBQHE010000134.1:0-12526 GCA_038323655.1 Acetobacterales bacterium
GCTCGTCCCGACACATGCGGCTGAGGTCGTGATGGAACCTCGTGACGCAGCGATCCCGCCAGCAGCGGAAACACCGCTCTGGGCTGACCCACCGCAGATCGCTACGGTCCCGACCCAGTCGTTGGCCGGGCACGCCCCCGCCGAGCCAAACCCGGCCCCAAAGGCCGAGGCTTTTCCGCGCCCGGCCGTTCCGCCAACAGCGCTTCCCACAGCAGCGCCTGCCTCACCCGTCGCCACAGACGTACCTGTCTGCGCCGCCGGGGTGGTCACCACGCGCAGCGGCACCCATCCAGGCTTCGGCCGCCTGGTCTTCGACTGGCAGAGGCCAGTGACCGCAACCTTGCAGGAAGCGCCGGGCGGCGCCTGGCTGACCTTTGCTGGCGCTGCCTGCCTGCCGTCGGTCGATCGACTGGCCCTGCCGCGGAACCTGCGCGCCATCCGCGCTGACAGATCCGGCGACCGTCTATGGCTGGAAGCGGCACCCGGCGCGCGACCACGCCTGTTTCGCTTGCAGGGGCGTGTGGTGGTCGATGTGACGGACCCCTGATGCGCCGTACACCGCCGCGCCCGTCAGTTTGCCAGGCGATCGAATGCCAGCCTCAGACCGCCACCGGAGGCGGCGTGTAGGCGATACGCTCTTTCGCGCGGATCGCAGCCTCGCCGCCATGGCGCTGCATCATCCGCGCTTGCGCAGCCTTGGCGGATGCATCCGCCGCCTCAGGGTCGAGTTCCGTACGCAGGCGCGCGATCAGCGCCGCCAGCAGCCCCGCATAGACCGGGTCGGCGGCCAGGTCGCGCAGTTCCTCCGGATCTTCCTGCATATCGAAAAGCTGCGGCACCGCATTCACATAGTAGATCAGCTTGTGCCGCAGCGTCCGCATCATGGTGAAGCCATCGGGACCATAGGTATGCAGTTCTGAGATCGCGACGCGGTCCTGCGGCGGGTGCTGCACGAGGCTTAGCAGCGACACCCCCGGCAGCCCGAGTTCGGCAACGGCATCGCCCGCCCCCACCGCGTCAAGGATCGTGACCGAGACATCGCACAGGGTCATCGGGGTCGCGCAGACTTGCCCCCGCGGCACGTCGTCGCCGCTGATGATCAGCGGAATCGCCGCACTTTCCTCGTACATCGTACACTTGCCCCAAAGCCCGCGGGTGCCGAGGTTGTCGCCGTGGTCAGAGGTGTAGAGGACCCGGGTGTCCGCAGAGAGGCCGGCGTCATCCAGTGCGGCGAGAATCTTTGCGATATTCTCATCCAGGAAGGACACCAGGCCATAGTAGCCGGCCAACGCCCGCTGGAGGTCGGCTTCCGACGTGAAGTGCCGATAGTGGTCGGAGCGCCGGGCATAGTCGCGCAGATAGGGATGCGGCAGACGCTGCTCCGCCGTGCCGTCCCAGAGCTTTGGCCGCGGCAGCGCCTGCTTGCTGTAGCGGTAGTAATGTTCCGGAGGCGCTGTCAGGGGGAAATGCGGAGCGACCATCGACACGTACAGCACCCAGGGCTTGTCATGCGGCCGGGTGCCCACCTCGTGCAGCCAGGTCTGGGCGGTGGCGGCGACCCGACGGTCATACAGCGTGTAGTCGCTCTCACCCGGTCCCGCTTGCGCCAGCAACTTCTTCGCGGCCAGTTCGCGCACATCGCTCGGGTCGCGTATCAGCATGGTGACATCGCCGGTGCCGCCAGTGATCTGCATCGGAAGCAGGTTTTCGGTGAATCCGTAGTCCTGCCCCGCGTGCCCTTGGTAGTGCAGCTTGCCGATCGACGTGACGACATGCCCGCGGTCGCGCAGCGCGCGGCTCCAGGACGGCATGCTACCATCATAGGCGATGGCGTTGTCCCAGCACTGGCTTCGATGCACCGGCTGGCCGGTGATGAAGGCGCCACGCGCCGGCACGCAGATCGGAGAGGGCGTGTATGCCGCCGAAAAACGCGTGCCAGCCGCGGCCAGTTCATCCAGTCGCGGTGTTTCAACGACGGGGTGCCCGGCGTAGCCGGCAAGCTTCACGTTGTGCTCGTCCGACATGATCACGAGCAGGTTCTTTGGACTGGCCATGACGTCCCCCTGTTTGGGTCAATTGGTCACCACGCTCTGTATTCCTGTCAACGCAGACGCCAGGCGCGGCGGGCATTACCACGGCACGATGTTTGCTCGGGTAGCGTCACGAGATCAGGAGGCACACATGCTCAACAGGCGCGCATTGGCGCTAGGAACCTTGGCCGGGTTGTCTCTTCGCCCGGCGGCGCCGGCCTTGGCGCAGTCCTGGCCAACGCGCCCCGTCCGGATCGTTGTGACCTTCCCGCCTGGCGGATCGTCCGACATCGTCGCCCGGGTCATGGCCGAGGCCCTGACGCCGATCCTCGGCCAGCGGGTCGTGGTGGACAATCGTCCCGGCGCCGGCGGCACGCTCGCCGCGGCGCATGTCGCGCAGTCGGCCCCGGATGGCTACACGCTGATGCTGTCCAACACGGCGCCGCTCGTCACCTCGCCGCCGCTCTATGCTTCCCCCGGCTATGACCCGGTGCGCGGCTTCACGAACATCATCTACCTTGGCTACACGCCGATGGTGGTGGTTTCCAACCTTTCCTTGCCTGCCACGGATCTTGCGGGGCTGCAGGCCTGGATGAAGGCCCAGCCGAACCCCGTCACCTACGGCACCTCCGGCACCGGTTCGGTCGGGCATATCGTCGGTGTGATGTGGTCGGCGCAGACCGGCATTCCGCTGAACCACGCGCCCTATCGCGGCTCGGCGCCGATGCAGGTGGACTTGCTGGGCGGGTCGATCCCCATCTCCTTCGACACGCTGCCCGAGAGCGTCGAGAATATCCGCGCTGGGCGCCTCCGCGCCTATGCCGTCACCGCCGCCACGCGCCAGGCCAGCGTGCCCAATGTCCCGACCGTCGCCGAGGCCGGCGTGCCCGGCCTGCTGGCGCTGAACTGGATGGGGCTGTCCGGCCCCGCCGGCCTGCCGCCGGCGATCACGGAGAAGCTCTACACCGCGTCCGCCACCGCACTGCAAAGCCGCGGTGTGCTCGATCGCATGGCATCCGTGGGCATCACCCCGGGCAATATGACCCAGCTGGAATTCGCATCCTTCGTGAACGAGCAGATTGCCACCATGGGCGCCACGGTACGCGCCATGGGCATCAGGAATGACTGACGACGACTTTCTGCGCCAGGCCATCGCCCTGTCGGCGGAAGCCGCAGCCACACCAGGCTGCGAACCCTTCGGCGCGGTGATCGTGCAGAATGGTGTTGTCGTGGGTCGCGGCTTCAACCGCGCGCGACAAAAACACGATCCGACCTCCCACGGCGAAACCGAAGCCATCCGCGACGCCTGCGCCAGGCTCGACACGATGGACCTGTCCGGGGCCGCACTCTTCACCTCCTGCGAGCCCTGCGCCCTCTGCGTCGCGGCGATGGAGATCGTCGGCATCAGCCGCGTGGTCTATGCCGCGGCGCTCTCCGACAGCGCAGCCGTGCTGGCCGACGTCCCCGCAACCCGGCGCCGGAAAGGCGACGTCACAGCCCTGCGCCACGCCGCCGGCCTGCCCATCGGCCATGGCCGCATCCCCGCCCGCCAAGCCCTGAAAGCCGAAGCGGTGACCGTGCTGGAGGCCTGGGCGCGCGCCTGATGCGCGGGGCACTGCTGGGTAGGGCTTTGCCCTCCCCAGACCCCACCCGGCAGGGGACCGTGTCCCCTGAACCCGCCGTTGTTTTTGGTCAGGTGAAGGGAGGGGCGTCGTAGGAGCCGCCTTTGATCAGGGGCACGCCATGCCCCTCCCTTCACCTGACCAAGAGTCGTGGGTTCCAAGGGCTCACCGGCCCTTGGTGGGGGGAGTTTGAGGCGGGGCGAAGCCCCCCTCAAGATGCCGCCCCTTCAGAACGCCAGCAGATTGTCGCGGAACATTGCGTGTTCGTAGGCGGTGCGGGTCAGGCCACGCGCTTGCAGGGCAGGCACCAACCCGTCGGCGACCTCAGCGATCGTGCGTCGGCTGACGTCGTTCATCGAGAACAGGAAGCCGTCGCCGCCGACCTCTTGCATCGCTTCCTCCATCTGCGCGGCGACCGCATCCGGCGTGCCCATCAGTTCGATGGAGCCCGAGACACCCCGATACGACAGCATCGCCTCGCGCAAAGACTTCTTTCCGGCAACACGACGAAAATCGTCCAGCGACTGCTGGTGGCCGTTGGTGTGCAGGTCGAGCGTATCGACCGGCGCATCGAGGTCGAAGGCGGCGAAGTCGATGTTGGTGATCTTGCCGAAGAAGGCGAGCAGCTGCGGCACCTGCGCCTCGGCCCGCGCAACCCGCTGGCGACGGCGCAAGGCCGCTTCCTCGGCATCCAGCCCCAGGATCGGGCTGACCAGAAACAGCACCTTGATGGTGTCGGGATTGCGCCCCTGTGCCGCGGCGCGCGCACGCACGTCGTCGCGATAGGCGCGCATGCCGGCGGTGCCCTTCACCGAGGCGACGATGGTATCGGCATGCAGGCTGGCGAACTGTTTTCCGCGCGGACTGCCACCGGCCTGGGCGATCACCGGCCGGCCCTGCGGGCAGGGGCCGGAGTTCAGCGGCCCATGCGTGCGGTAGTAGGGCCCCGCGTGATCGACCGCATGGACCTTGGTGTGATCGACTAGCATGCCGGAGGCACGGTCGGCCAGGATCGCGCCAGGGTCCCAGGAGTCCCACAGCCCGTTCACCGCGGCCATGTAGTCCTCCGCCATTTCGTACCGCAGGTCGTGTTCCGGCAGCCCCTCCATGCCGTAGTTGCGCGCGGCAACGTCGCTGCTGCCGGTGACCATGTTCCAACCGATCCGGCCCTGGCTGACCTGGTCCAGCGTTGCGACCAGCCGTGCCAGCAGATAGGGCGGGTAGGCGAAGGTCGAGAGCGTGGGCACGATGCCGATCCGCGTCGTCGCGGCGGCCATCAGCGTGGCCATCACCGAGGGATCCTGCCGCGGCACGGACAGGCCATGCTTAAGGTAGATCTCGCGCGATCCGCCGTAGGATTCGCCGACGTAGGAACTGTCCTCGATCAGCACATAGTCGAAGCGCGCGCGTTCCAGCGTGCGCGCCAGGTCGCAGAACAGCTCGGGCACCATCCAGTCGCGGCCGATATCGCCCGTCCAGGGCTCGCCCCAGGCCTGTACCGAGGAGCCTTGCAGAAACCAGCCGAGATGGAAGGGTTTGGGCATGGGTGTCTCCGTGATGCGGCGAAAGTCCATGCAGGCATTGTGCCGGGCTGGCATCCGGCCGGCCCCCGCGCCTATCGTAACCCATACCGATCCCGGAGAGACCGATGCGCCGCCGCGACCTGCTGCCCCTGGCCCTTGCGATCCCTGGCCTGGCGAAGGCCCAGGCGCCCGAACGCTGGGACCTGCCGACCGGCTTCATCGACAGCAATTTCCACACCCAGACCCTGCGCGGCTTCTGCGCGGATGTCGCGCAGCGGACGGGCGGGCGGCTGGATATCCGGCTGTATCCGAACAACACGTTGCTCGCCTTCGCCGGCATCCGCCGCGCGGTACAACAGGGGCAAGTGCAGGCAGGCGAGACGCTGCTGTCGCTGCACGGCAACGAAGACCCGATCCTGGAGGCGGATGCGATCCCCTACCTCGCCGTCGGCTACGACCAGGCGATGACGCTGTATCGTGCACAGCGCCCGTTCCTCGATGCACGGTTTTCCCAGGTCGGGCTGCGACTGCTCTATGCCGTGCCATGGCCGGGCCAGGGCCTCTATACCAAGGCGCCGGTGACCACCCTCGCCGATCTGCGCGGCATGCGCATGCGCACGCCGACACCGGCCTCCACGCGGCTGGCGGAGCTGATCGGGGCGGTGCCGACGATGGTGCAGTCGGGCGAGGTCGCGCAGGCCTTCGCGACGAACGTCGTGACGGGGATGATGACCTCCGCCCCCACCGGCATCGACACCCAGGCCTGGGAATTCGCGCGGTATTTCTACACCGCCGATTCCTGGCATCCGAAAAACGGCGTGCTGGTCAATGCGCGCGTCTTCGACCGGCTGGACCCGGCCATCAGGGCCGCCGTGCTGGAAGCCGCCGCCGCGGCCGAACCCATCGGCTGGGCCGCGTCCCAGGCCGCCGATGTCGCGGCCAAGCAGCGCCTGGCGGCGCAGGGGATGCAGGTGCTGCCGGTGCCGCCGGCGCTGGAGACGGAACTCAAGGCCGCTTCGCGCCAGATCGCCACCGCTTGGGCAACGCGCGCCGGGGAACCCGGGGCTGCGGTGGTGCGGGCGATGAGTGGGTAGCAGCGCGGACTGATCCCGGGAAGGCGGCTCTCCCGGGAAGGGCTTTGCCCCCCAGCGTCAGCCTGGGCCGAACAGCCGCTGCACCGATGCCTTGGCGCGTTCCAGAACGGCCTCGGTCATCGCCGAATTGGTGGCCACCAGGGCGGCGGTCAGGGCGGCGGCGTCATCGCTGAAGCCCACCACCGGCAGGATATCCGGCACGGCATCGATCGGCAGGATGAAGTAGGCGAGGGCGCCGTAGAGGATCGCCTTGGTGCGTGGTGGTGTCGTGGGGTCGCGCGCCAGGTGCCAGGCCTTCAGCCCTTCCAGGGCCACGGCGCTGCCGGCGCGGCGCAGGGCCGATTTCGTGGTGCGCCAGAAACTCTTTTCGTCGATCGCGTCCATGGGGCCTCCCTACGCGGCATATGGCGATGGCACGGCCCCGGCGAAAGCCTCAGCGAAACTGGCTGCGCTTGGTACTAAGGCCCCAGGCCGCCAGGCCTTCGTGGTCCAGCACGTCCTTCACACCGCGCGTCCAGGCTTGCGCCTGCAAGGTGGGGTCGAGCGCCGCCGCCGTGCTCAGCCGCTCGGCGCGCGGGCGGATGTGCAGCCGGGACAGGTCGAGCCGGTCGGCATCCCAGCAGCAACCGATGGTGGCGTCGGCGCTGACTTGGGGGTGATTGTGCCCGGCGCAGGCCGCGGCCAGGGTCGCGATCTGCGCTGCGGCCAGCGGCAGCAAGCCTTCGGCGGCAAAGATGCCGACCTGGGCTGCCGCCCTTTCGCCGTGCTGGGGGTCGTGGTCCTCATCCTCGCGCCAGCCGTCGTGGAACAGGGCGAAGTATTCGGCGACCGCGGCATCGGCCCCAGGTGTTGCCGCGGCGAGGCAAAGCGCGTTGGACCGAACCCGCAGCCAATGCGCGGGGCCATGAAAGCCGTTCAGCGCCAGCCGGTAGGTGACGAGGATGCGCGCGGACAGGCCGTGAAGCGCACTCAACCCTCCACCTCCTCGCGCAGCAACGCCACCCGCAACCATTCCTCCTCCGCCTCGGCGAGCGCCGTCTGCGCCACGGCCAAGGCAGCGGCGGCCTTGGTGATGGCCTCGCTGGTCGCGGCCTCGGCCAACGCTGCCTCACGCCGCGCGACGATGCTGGTCAGCCCGTCGATCCGTGCGGGCAGGGTCGCCAGCGCGTGCTGGTCTTTTGGCGACAGGCGCTTGCGGGCGGTCGGCGGCGGGGCGGCGGTGGCCGGGGCGCTGCGTTCGCGCGGCACGGTCACCGCACCGCGGGCCTGCACGCCCTGGCCGCGCTGGGCGACCATGTCGGAATAGCCACCGGCATAGGCCTGCCAGCGGCCCTCGCCCTCATGGGCGATGATCGCCGTCGCCACCCGGTCCAGCACGTCGCGATCGTGGCTGACCAGAAGCACTGTCGCCGGGTGTTCGGCCAGCACCTCCTGCAACAGGTCGAGGGTTTCGAGGTCCAGGTCGTTGGTGGGCTCATCCAGCACCAGCAGGTTGGCGGGCTTGGCCAGGGCCGCCGCCAGCAGCAGCCGGCCGCGTTCGCCACCCGACAGGGCCGAGACAGGCGTGCGCGCCTGGTCCGGTGTGAACAAAAAGTCCTTCATATAGCCGATGACGTGGCGGCGCTGGTCGCCGACCTCCACCATGTCGCCGCGTCCGCCGGTCAGCGTCTCGGCCACGCCCTTGTCCGGGTTCAGCGCCGCACGGGTCTGGTCCAGCGTCACCATGGTCAGCGCCGTGCCCAGGCGCACCGTGCCGGCATCTGGCGCCAGGCGCCCGGTCAGCAGGTTCAAAAGCGTGGTCTTGCCCGCGCCATTCGGCCCGACGATGCCGATGCGGTCGCCGCGCAGGATGCGCACCGAAAAATCGCTGATGATCGAACGTTCGCCATAGGATTTGCCAAGATCATCGGCCGCGATCACCAGGCTGCCCGATCCTGCGCCATCGGCCGCCGCCATCCGCGCGACGCCGACCGGGCCGCGACGTTCCTTCTGCACCTTCCGCAATTCATGCAGGTCGGCCAGGCGCTTGACGTTGCGCTTGCGCCGGGCGGTGACGCCGTAGCGCAGCCAGTGTTCCTCCCGCGCGATTTTGCGGGCGTGCTTATGGGCCTGGACTTCCTCTTCCTCCAGCACCTGGTCGCGCCAGGGTTCGAAGGCGGCAAAGCCCTGTTCCAGCCGCCGCGTGGTGCCGCGGTCCAGCCAGACCATGCTGCGCGACAGCCGTTCCAGGAAGCGCCGGTCGTGGCTGACCAGCACCAGCGCGCCCTGGTAGCCCAGCAGCGTCTCCTCCAGCCATTCGATCGCAGGCAGGTCGAGGTGGTTGGTCGGTTCGTCCAGCAGCAGGATGTCGGGGTTGGGCGCGATGATGCGGACCAGGGCGGCGCGCTTGGCCTCGCCGCCCGACAGGCGTTTTGGGTCTTCGGTGCCATCCAGCCCCAGCCCGTGCATCATTGCCGTCATGCGATGGCCGGGGGCGCCTGGGTCGAGACCCGCCTCCAGGTAATCGGCGACGCTGGCAAAGCCCGTCATGTCGGGTTCCTGCGCCAACACGCGCAGCGTCGCCCCCGGTTGCAGGAAGCGGGTGCCGCGGTCGGCCTGGGCCAGCCCCGCGGCGATCCGCAGAAGGGTGGACTTGCCCGACCCGTTGCGCCCAACCAGGGCGACCTTTTCGCCCGAGGAGACGGAGAGGGTCGCACCCTCAAGCAACGGGGTATCGCCGAAATGCAGCGCGACGTCGGACAGAAGAAGGAGAGGGGGAGCCATGGCCAGGGCGGTGCGGCCAAGGGCGCCCGGCGTCAAGAGGCTGCGGCGTGTCAGCGCCGCAGCGGGCGCGGGGTCAGCGGCGCCGGGTCGGGCAGACGCGGGTCGGGCAGAGACGGGTCGCGCAGAGGCGGGTCGCGCAAAGGCGGGAGCACTGGCCGGTCCGGATCCTGCAGCCAGGGCGTGCGCGGCCGATCGTCAGGCCAGGGCTGCGGATAGGGCTGGCGATAGGGCTGCACCATCGGCGCCACCACCACCCCGCCCTGGAAACCCGGGCTGGCAAAGGGCTGTGGCGGGGGCGTGCAGTCGGGGCGAAATGCACCGCAGTCCCAGGCCCAGCCCGAGGGCACGCCGGTCATGCTGCCGCCCTGGACGTAGCCGCAGGAGCACAGGCGCTGCGCCATGCAGGCCACCTGGCCGCGCGTGGCGGGGGTGCAGGCGGGCGGCAGGTCCTGCGCCCAGGCGGGGGCGGCAAGAAGCAGCAATCCGAACAGCGCGCGCATTGCGGCAGCATGGGCTGTTTCCGGTGAAAGGGGGCTTAACGCCCGGCACTCTCCGGCACCCAGATCACCCCATCCGCATCCAGCCGATGGGCCACGGGTTCCAGCGCCTCGCCCAGGCAGGGCCCGGCGATGCAGACCCCGTCCTCGATCCGGAATCGGGCGCCATGGGCGGTGCAGACGATCTTTTCCCGCCGCCCGTCCAGGAACCGATCCGGCTGCATTTCCAGCGGCAGGCCGACATGCGGGCAGGCGTTGACATAGACCCGCAGCGTCGCCCCGCGCCGCACCGCGAACAGCCCCGTGAAGCCGCCCGGCGCGGCGGCGTAGCCCTTGGCGCCGCCGTCCTCGATCGCGTCCAGCCGGCCCAGAGCACGTTCCTTGGGCGCACCTTCGCTCAAGGCTTCACCCCGCCCATGGCGCAGAGCATCGCCCAGTGTTCGTCAGACACCGGCCCCACCGAAAGCCGCGACTGTCGCACCAGCGCCAGCTCGGCGAATCGGGGGTCCGCCTTGACCGCGGCCAGGGTCACGGGGGTCTTCAGCGGCTTGCCCGCCTTCATGTCCACGCAGACCCAGCGCCCGGTGTCGTCGGTCGGGTCCGGGTAGGCGGTGCGGACGACCGAGACGATGCCGACGATCTCCAGCCCGATATTGGAGTGGTAGAAGAAGCAGCGGTCGCCCTTCGCCATGGCGCGAAGGTTCTTCGCCGCCAGCGCGTTGCGCACGCCGGTCCAGGGCTCGACCTTGTTGGCCACCTGCTCGGGCCAGCCGAAGACATCCGGTTCCGACTTCACCAGCCAATGCGCCATCAGCGAGCGGCCGGCTGGGGGTTGGGTGGCAGGCGCATGGGGCTTGGGTCCACGACGAAAGAGTGACGGGACGTAACCGCAGCAGCCCCCCGCTTCAATCCCGGCGAATATGCGCTAGGTTCTGCATGTGGACGTCCCCTCAGCCGCCGCCATCCCCGCCCGCACGGCCGGGTCCTGGCATCGCTTCGCCAACCCTGGCCGGTTTCTCCGGCTGACCGGGCGCGTTTTGCCGTGGCTCTGGGGGGCGGCGCTGGCGGTGCTGGGGCTTGGCGTCGTCTGGGCGCTGGCCTGGTCGCCACCCGACTGGCAGCAGGGCGAAACGGTACGGATCCTCTATGTCCATGTCCCGATGGCCTGGCTGGCGATGGGCGGTTATGTCGGCCTGGCGGTCTTGTCGATCATCTCGCTGGTCTGGCGGCATCCGCTGGCCGATGTCGCGGCGCGAGAATTGTCGCCGGTGGGGGCGGCCGTCTGTGCGCTGTGCCTGGCGACCGGCAGCCTCTGGGGCCGGCCGATGTGGGGCACCTGGTGGGTCTGGGATGCGCGCCTGACCTCGGTGCTCGTGCTGTTCTTTCTCTGGGCCGGCCATGCCGCCCTGTCGCGGGCGTTCGAGGACCAGGAGCGTGGCGGTCGCGCTGCCGCCATCCTGGCGCTGGCCGGGGTCATCAACGTCCCGATCGTGAAGTTTTCCGTGGACTGGTGGAACACGCTGCACCAGCCGGCCAGCGTGACGCGCATCGCAGCCCCTGGCTTGCACGTGGATATTCTCTATCCACTTTTGGTGAACGCACTCGGCTTCTCCCTGCTCTTCGCCGCCGTCGTGCTGTCGCGCACGCGGGCGGCGGTGATGGAACGCAGGGTCCGCAGCCTGGAACTCGCCGCCGCGCGGCGGCTGGATGGTGGGGCATGAGCCAGCATTGGATGCACGTGGCGGCCTCCTGGGGCCTGGTGGGATTGGTCTTCGCGGGCTTCGCCGTCGCAGCCGCATTGCGCCATCGCGCGGCCAAGGCCGACCTGGCGTTGCTCGACCCGCGGGGTCAGGTCTGATGCCGGCCCCGCGGACCCTCGGCCGCAGCCGCAGCAAGCGCCGCCTGCAGATCGTGCTGCTTTGCCTGCTCGGGTTGGGCGCGGCCGGGGCGCTGTCGCTGGCGGCCTTCCAGGACAATCTGGTGTTTTTCAAGTCTCCGTCGGATATCCAGGCCGCGCGCCCGACCGACGGTCGCGCCTTCCGCCTGGGTGGCCTGGTCGAGGCAGGCAGTGTGGAGCGCGGTATCGGCCCCGATGGCCGCCCGGACATCCGTTTCCGCGTCACCGATGGTGCGGCGGTGATCGCTGTTACCTATGCTGGCGTGCTGCCGGACCTGTTCCGCGAGGGCCAGGGCGTCGTCACCCTGGGCCGGCTGCGCCCCGATGGTGTGTTCCACGCCAATGAAGTGCTCGCCCGGCACGATGAATCCTACATGCCGCCAGAGGTCGCCGATGCGCTGAAACGCGCCGGCCAATGGCACCCGGCTGAAGGCGCCCCGCCGCCGGCCGCAACCTGGAACACCCTTCAACCAACCCCCGCCAGGAGCGGATCATGATCGCCGAGATTGGCCATTTCGCGCTGGCGCTCGCCTGCGTGCTGGCTTTTTGCCAAGCCACCGTTCCGCTCTGGGGGGCGCAGCGCAACGATGCGGCGGCGATGGCGGTTGGGCCGGCGCTCGCCTATGGCGGGCTGTTCGCCATCCTGACCGCCTTCGGCGCGCTGGTCTGGTGTTTCGTCACCAACGACACCAGCGTGCTGAACGTGGTGCAGAACAGCCATTCTGCGAAGCCGCTGCTCTACAAGGTCTCAGGCGCCTGGGGGAACCACGAGGGGTCGATGGTGCTCTGGGTCGCCATTCTGGCCCTTTGCGCGGCAGCCGTCGCAGGGTTCGGACGCGAACTGCCCTCGGCGCTGCAGGCCCGGGTGATCGCGGTGCTGGGCTGGATCTCGCTCGGTTTCCTGATGTTCATCCTGGGCACGTCAAACCCCTTCGACCGGGTCTGGCCGGCGCCCGCCGATGGCCAGGGGCTGAACCCGCTGCTGCAGGACCCGGGCCTCGCCTTTCATCCGCCGCTGCTCTACCTCGGCTATGTCGGGACCGCCGTGACCTTCGCCTTCGCCGTGGCGGCGCTGATCGAGGGCCGGGTGGACGCGGCCT
>JBBQHE010000135.1:0-12463 GCA_038323655.1 Acetobacterales bacterium
CTGGAGGGGGCCAAGCCCCTTCCAGCGGCGCGCGTCCCCAAGGCACCGAGCCTTGTTCACCAGCCTGCTAGTCGATCTGCGCGCCGGAGGCCGCGACCAGCACCGCGTGGCGGGCGATCTCCTCCCGCATATGGGTCGCCAGGCGCTCCGGCGGGCCGCCCAGCACGTCCAGCCCCGCGGCTTCCAGCCGGGCTTTTGCGGCGGGGTCGGCCAGAGTTTCGTTGGTCAGCGCGTTCAGCCGCGCGATGATCGCGGGGTCGGTGCCGCGCGGCACCAGCAGGCCGAACCAGGTGCCGAAGACCAGCCCCGGCATGCCAAGCTCCGCCGTGGTCGGCACACCGGGCAGTTGCGACACGCGATGGTCCGACAGGACGGCGATCGGCACGACCTCGCCCGAGCGGACCTGGGGTGCGGCCCCCGTCACCAAGTTGAACATCGCCTGGATGCGACCCGACAGCAGGTCGGTGCTGGCGCCCGCGGGGCCGGTGTAGGGCACATGCGTCATTTGTGTGCCGGTCAGCGATTTGTACAACTCGCCGGCCAGGTGCATCGACGAGCCATTGCCGGTCGAGCCGAAGTTGATCACCCCCGGATTGGCCCGGGCATAGGCGGTGAACTCAGCCAGCGTCTTCGGCCCCAACTGCCGGTTCACCACCAGCAGGTTCGGCACATTGCCGATCAGCGCCACGGGGTCGAAATCGCGCACCGGGTCGAAGGGCAGGTTGCGATACAGCGCGGGGTTGGTCGCCAGCGTCCCGGCCCAGGACCACAGCAGGGTGTAGCCATCGGGCGCCGAGCGCGCCGCGGCGACGGCACCGATATTGCCGTTCGCGCCGCCACGGTTCTCCACCAGCACGCGCTGGGTCAGGCGCTTTTCCAGTTCCTGCGCAAAGATGCGGGCCAGGGTATCGGCCGTGCCGGCACCGCCCGGGGCGGGGACGAACATGCGGATCGGGCGGCTGGGCCAGGGTTCGGGGGTCTGCGCGGCGGCGGGGCCGGCACTGGCCGCCAGGATCAGGGCGGCGCGACGGGAAAGGCGCATGGGCTTGTCTCCGGACTGGGGCTGGATGAAGGGTAGTCCGGCTTTCAAGGCAAGGCACGCAATGCGGTTGACGGTTCTGGGTGCGGGGGCGGTGGGGCCGGCGGCGGCCGTGCTGGCGGCATCGCGCGGGCATGACGTGACGCTGTGGTCGCCCTCGGGCGCCGGCACGGCGGGGATCGGCGCGGGGCTTGTGGCCGAGGGCGCGCTGGAAGGGTTTTTTGCGCTGCGCGTCGCGGGCGACCTGGCCGATGCGCTGGCCGGGGCCGAGGCTGCGTTCTTGGCCGTGCCGGCCTATGCGCTGGCGGGCTTGCTGCCGCGCATCGCGCCGCATCTGCGCGTGCCGCTGCTGATCGCGCCATCCGCGAGCCTGGCGCCGCTGGCGCTGGATGCCCTGCTGGCGGGCGCCCGCCCGCCGATCGGCGCAATGGCGACGACGCCGGTCATGGCGCGACGCCTGGCGCCGGACCGGGTGCGGATGGCGGGCATACGCGCCGCGGTCGATATCGCCGGCGTGCCGGCCCGCGATGCGGCGGGGCTGGGGGCGCTGGCGACCTCGCTGTTCGGCCATGCCAGCCCCATCGCGCCGAATGCGTTGCAGGCCGCGCTCGGCAATGCCAACCCGATCATTCATGCCGTCATGGCGCTGACCAACCTCACGCGCATCGAAAGGGCGGAATCCTGGCCGCAATACGACATGATGACCCCCGCCGCCTGCCGCATGATGACGTCGCTGGCGGCGGAACGGGCGCAAGTCGCCGCCGCCTTCGGCCTGTCGGTGCTGTCGCTGGAAGACAGCCTGCATCGCGCGAACGGCGTGGCCCTCGGCCCGATGCATGAGATGGCGGCGGTGATCGCGCGCTCCCGCGGGTCGGTGCTGGGGCCGGCCGCGATGGACACGCGCTATGTCACCGAGGACGTGCCCTACGGGCTGTCCTTCTACCTCTGGCTGGCGGCGGCGCGCGGCCTGGCGCTGCCGGTGACCGGGGCGGTGGTGCTGGCGCTGGAAACCCTCTGGGGTCGTGACCTGCGCACCAACCCGCTGCTGGCACGGCTGGACCCCCGCGCGCTGGATGCAGCACTTGAGCACGGGATCGGGCGCGGCTGATGGGCCCCTGGCAGCATATCGCGATCACTGGCGCGTCGTCCGGCCTCGGGGCGGCCATTGCCCGCGCCGCGGCGCGGCCGGGGGTGACCCTGCACCTTGCGGGGCGGGATGCGGCGCGACTTGCGGCGGTCGCGGCGGATTGCGCTGCTGCGACCGTGCACAGCACGATCCTGAACGTGACCGACGCCGCCGCCTGCACAGCCTGGGTCGCGGGCATGGGGCGCTGCGACCTGATGATCGCGAATGCCGGGATCAGCGCCGGCACCGGCGGGGGGGTTGAGAGTGCCGAACAGGTGCGCGCCATCTTCGCCACCAATGTCGATGGCGTGCTGAACGTCGCCCTGCCAGCCATCGCGCTGATGCGCGGCCAGGCGCCGGGGCCGGATGGGGTGCGTGGGCGGGTGGCTGTCACGGCCTCGATGGCGGCCTTTGTCGCGGCCCCCGGGGCGGCATCGTATTGCGCCAGCAAGTCGGCGGTGCAGCGCTGGGCCGAGGCGACCGATGCCTCGGAAAAGCGCTTTGGCGTGCGGCTTTCGGCGATCTGCCCCGGTTATGTGCGGACGCCGATGACGGCCAGGAACGCCTTTCCCATGCCTTGGCTGATGACGCCGGAGGAAGCGGCGCGGCGGACTCTCGCCGGGCTGGCGGCGGGGCGGCTGCGCGTGGCCTATCCGCGCCGGCTGTATTTTTTCGCGCGGATCGTGGGCGCCTTGCCGCCGGGGTTGCGGAACGCGATCCTGAGCCGGGCGCCGGCCAAGGCCGCGGCGGACTGACGGTGCCTCAGTTGGCGGCGAGCCCGGCCGCGCGCACCACCGGCCCCCAGTCGCGCAGGAAATCGGCCACCACCTGCTGAAAGCCGGCGGCGTCCAGCGGCCGGGCGGGCGGGTACAGCCCCGCGACCTCCAGCCGCTGCGCCAGGTCCGGGGTCGCGACCAGCGCGTTCACCGCCGCATTCACCCGCGCGACAAAAGCCGGGTCCAGCCCGCGCGGCCCGGACAGGCCGGTCCAGGAGGTGGTGGTGAGCTGCGGGAACCCCTCGGCCGCAAAGGTCGGCACGCCCGGCAGGGCGGCGAAGGGCTCGGCGGTGCTGACCACCAAAGCGCGCGCCTGGCCGCCCGTCAGCGCGCCCGTGGCCCCCGCCAGGGGCGTGAATAGGCTGTCCACCTGGCCAGAGAGCAGGTCGGTCAGGGCCGGGCCGGTCCCGCGATAGGGCACATGCACCAACCGCGCGCCCGAGACGCTGGCGAGCGACACGCCCTGCAGGTGTTGCAGGCTGCCGACGCCGGTGGAGCCGAAGGTCAGCCCCTGGGGCGCAGCACGGGCCGCACCCAGGAAATCCGCCAAGCTGCGGAAGGGGCTGGCGGCGCGCACCATGATGATCGCGGGGGTTTCGGCGATCAGCACGATATGGGTGAAATCCCGGTCGGGGTCATAAGGCGGGCTGGCTGCGGCCAGCGGCGCGATGCCGTGCGGCGAGGTGTTGGAAATGCCGATGGTATTGCCGTCCGGTGCCGCGCGGGCGATCGCCTCGGCCCCCAGCAGCCCGCCGGCGCCGGGGCGGTTTTCGATCACGATGGGCCGGGCCAGTGCTGCGGACAGGCCAGGTGCCACCAGCCGGGCCGTGACGTCGGAGGCTCCGCCGGGCGGAAAGGGCACGATCATGCGCAGCGGGCCCGTTTGGGCAGCGGCGGGCAGGGCGAAGAACAGGAACAGAAGAAACGCGCGCATAAAGCACCTCCGGCGGTTGGCCGTGCGTCTGTCTCCCGGCGTTTCTGGTGCCCGGCGGAACCCCCGGCGTCAACTGGCCCAGGGTTTGCGAGGCCATTGCACCCCCGGAGGTTCGCCCATGCGCCGTCGCCCGCTTCTGCTCGCAGCCCTTGCCGCCCCGGCCCTGGCCCGCCCCGCGCTTGCCGCCGACCGGGTGCGGGTCGCGGTGTTCAATGTCTCCTCCGCGCTGCCCTTCTATGTCGCGCAGGAAAGGGGGTTGTTCGCACGGGGAAACATCGCAGCCGAGGCCGTGCCCCTGCAGACCGCGCCGCTGATCGTGCAGGCGATGGTGACCGGCGATGTGGAGGCAGCGTCCAACCTGGTCACACTGGAAGGGGCCAACATCAACGCCCGCCGCGCCAATACAGCGCTGTATTTCGCGCTGAACGGGCAGAACGCGCAGTTCCGGATGGAACAATTCGTCGTCGGGCGGAACAGCACCGCCCAGAGCATTCGCGACCTGAAGGGCGCCCGCATCATGTCCGCCCCCGGCCCGGCCAATATGGCCGCGGCCCGTGCGGTGCTGGCGGCGAACGGCTTGCAGGAAACGCGGGACTACACGCTGTCGGAACAGCAGATGGGGGTGCATGTCGGCGCCTTGCAGGCCGGCACCTTCGATGCCGCCTTCACGCTTGAACCCGTCGCCACCATCGCCGAAAGGGCGGGCGCGGCGCGGCGGCTGGAGGCCGGGGTGATTGCGACCCACCTGCTCGGCGGCGGCCGCGCCCAGGCCTGGGCGGCGGGGGCGGCGGTGACGGGGCGGTTCCTCGCAGCACAGCCCGCCGTGGCCGCACGCTTCGCCGCCGCCTGGGCCGAGGCCTGCGAGATGATCCGCGCCGACGACACCACCCGCGCCCTGCTGGTGCAGTTCATGAACACCTCGGCCGAGCTGGCGCCGACCGTGCCGCTGGTGAACTTCCAGATGGTCAAGGATCTGACGCCGCGGGACCTGTCGGACTTCCAGCGTTTTGTCGACCTCGCTGTGCAGCAGGGCGTTGTGCGCGACCCCATACAAGTGAGCAGCTTTCTGCGCCCGCTGTGACCCGGGCCGCCATCACCATCACGGGGCTGCGCAAGGCCTTTGGCGGCCAGCCGGTCTATGACGGCTTCGACCTGTCGGTCCGCAGGGGCGAAATCCTGTCGGTCTTCGGCCCCAATGGCTGCGGCAAGTCCACGCTGATCAACATGGCCGCCGGGCTGCTGGACCGCGACGGCGGCGATATCCTGTATGACGGGCGCGAGGCGCGTGAGACCAGGCTCGGCTACGTCTTCCAGAACTACCGCGAGGCGCTGTTCCCCTGGCGCCGGGCCGCGGCCAACATCGCCTATCCGCTGCGCCTGGCCGGGCTGTCCCGCGCGGAAGCCGAGGCGCGTGTCGCCGCCATCGCGGCACAGTTCCGCGTGCGCTTCGACCTGCGGCGCTATCCCTACGAACTTTCGGGCGGGCAGCAGCAGTTGGTGTCGATCATGCGGGCGCTGGTGACGGAACCCGAGGTGCTGTTCCTGGACGAACCTTTTTCCGCCCTCGACTACGAAACCACCCTGTCGCTGCGCGAGCTTTTGCAGGAGGTGCTGAAGGCGCGCGCGGTCACCACGGTGCTGGTTTCCCACGACCTGGAAGAGTCGCTGCTGCTGGCCGACCGGCTGCTGCTGCTGACCCGCCGGCCGACCACCATCGCCGCCGATCTCGCCATCCCCCTGCCCTGGCCGCGCACCGCGGAAACCCTGGGCGAGCCAGGGTTCCTGGCGCTGCGGGCCGAGGCGCTGGCCGTGTTTCGCCAGGCGGTGGCGGCATGAAGGCGCCAGTCCTGGGGGCGGTCGGCTTCGTCGCGGTCTGGTGGCTGGCCGTGCTGCTGCGCGTCGCCGACCCGGTGCTGCTGCCCTCCCCGGCCGAGGCGTTTTCCGACACCTGGCGGGCGCTGTCGCGCGGCCCGCTGCTGCATGATTTTTGGCGCACGACGCTCCGCACCGCGCAGGCCTTTGCGATTGCGGCGGTCATTGGCGTGCCGCTTGGAGTGGCCTTGGGGGCGCGGGAAAAACTCTGGCGCGGGGTCGAGTTCGTCGTGGACTTCTTCCGCTCCACCCCAGCCTCGGCGCTGTTCCCGCTGTTCCTGATCCTGTTCGGCACCGGTGAGGGCACGAAGGTCGCGGTCGCTGCCTTCGGCGCCGGGCTCGTGATCCTGTTCAACGCCGCCTATGGCGTGATCAACGCGCGCCGCACGCGGGTGCTAGCGGCGCGGGTGATGGGCGCGGGCCAGGGGCGCATCCTGCGTGACGTGCTGGTCTGGGAGGCGCTGCCGCAGATCATCGTCGGCTGCCGCGCCGGCGTATCGCTGGCGCTGGTGGTCGTGGTGGTGGCGGAGATGTTCATCGGCTCGGTCGATGGCCTGGGCTACCGCGTCATCAACGCGCAGATGCTGTTCGAAAGCGGGCTGATGTACGGCACCATTTTTTTGGCCGGTGCGCTGGGCTATGCGCTCAATCTGCTGTTTCTGGTGCTGGAGACGCGGTTTGTGCACTGGACGGGGCGGTAGGGATGTCGGTGTAGAGCCGCCGCAAATTCGCCCGAAACGCCGCCCCATCCTTCGCCCGCGTGCCCGCCACCGGATCGGCGCCCGGGATCAGCGTGTCCGAGGCATCTTCGGAAAACGCCCGCACGAAAGCCACCCGTTCATCCCGCGCCGCCGACACATCCCCGCCGGCCGCCAACACGGCGCCCGCGATCACCCCATCCTCCACCGCCTGGGTGGCACCCTGGCCGAGCGTCGGCACCATCGCCTGGGCGGCATCCCCCAGCAGCAGCACGCGCCCATCGGCAGCCTGCCGCAGCATCGGGATGGTGGCGGAACGCGCCCAATGGATATCGTCAAACAGCCGGTCGATCGCCGCCAGCATCCAGGCCACGGCCGGGCAGGGGGGCGCATCGGGCGGGGTGAACAGGGCCGCCTGGAAGGCGCGTGTCCTGGCGCCCTCAGGCAGGTCGCCATCGGCCAGCGGAAAGGTCCCGGCGATGTAAACGGCCCCCCCCGGCACCCGGAAGGCCAGCAGCCGGGCATTGCCCTGGAACCACTGGCCATAGTCGTCGAAGGGGCAGTCATCGGCCGCCGTCACCAGCAGCCGCCAGATACAGACGCCGAGAAGCGTCGGCTCCGGCTCCCCCGCCGTCAGCGCCCGGACCCGCGAATATCGCCCATCGCCACCGACGACCAGGTCATAGCCACCATGCCGCACCAGCCCCGCCGGCGTGCGGAAGACCGGGACCAGGCGGCCTGCGGCATCCTCCTCGATCGCTTCCAGCGCATGCCCATGGCGCGTGCAATCGGCCAAGGGTTCGCGCAACAGCCGGTAAAGCTCGGACCAGCGGATGCGGACGCCGGCTTCGTCCGCGACCTCCAGCATGTCCAGGTCCAGCAGCTGGGTCCCGTCGGTCAGGTCCACCTGCCAGCGGTGCCAGGGCAGGCTGGCGGCGCGTAGCGCGGCGTGGCGGGCCGGCAAGTGCAGCCGCAGCGCCTTGGCGGCATTGGGACCGAGGTTCAGCCCGGTACCCGACTCCGCCTGTTCGCCCAAGGCCGCGCGTTCAAAGGCGTCGATGCTGAAGCCGGGGGCCTGGCCGAGGCTTTCCGCGAGCAGGCTGCCGGCGACGCCGGTTCCGATGATGGCAATGCGCATGGGGAAGTGCCTGCAAGCCCCGGGCCGCTTTGCAAGCCTGGCCCCCAGCCCTTAGGTATCCGCATGCGCTACATCTCCACCCGCGGCCAGGCCGCCCCCCGCGGCTTTGAGGGCGTGCTGCTCGCCGGCCTCGCCGAAGACGGCGGGCTTTTCGTGCCCGAGACCTGGCCCAGCCTGTCCCCCGCCGAATGGCGCGCCCTACGCGGCCTGCCTTATGCCGATCTCGCCACCCGCATCCTGACCCCCTTTGTCGGCGATGCGGTCGCCGAGGCCGACCTGCGGCGCATGTGCGCCGAGGCCTATGGCAGTTTCGCCCACCCGGCCACCGCGCCGCTGGTGCAGATCGCCCCCGATACCTTCAGCCTGGAACTGTTCCACGGCCCGACCCTGGCCTTCAAGGACATGGCCCTGCAACTGCTCGGGCGGCTGTTCGACCATGTGCTGGCCCGGCGCGGCGAACGCATCACCATCGTGGGTGCCACCAGCGGCGACACGGGCTCCGCCGCCATCGAGGCCTGTCGCGACCGGGCGGCCATCGACATCACCATCCTGCATCCGCTGGGGCGCACGAGCGAGGTGCAGCGGCGGCAGATGACCAGCGTACTCTCCCCCAACGTCCGCAACATCGCGGTCGAGGGTGATTTCGATACCTGCCAGGACCTGGTGAAGGCGATGTTCGCCGATGCCCCCTTCCGCACCGACATGCGCCTGGCGGCGGTCAATTCCATCAATTGGGCGCGGATCGCGGCACAGATCCCCTATTACGCCTATGCGGCGCTGGCGCTCGGCGCGCCCGACCGGCCCGTGAGTTTTGCCGTGCCCACGGGCAATTTCGGCAATGTGCTGGCAGCCTGGGCGGTGCGCCGAATGGGGTTGCCGGTGGAGCGGCTCATCGTCGCCTCCAACCGCAACGACATCCTGACGCGCTTCTTTGCGGGCAATGACATGTCGATGCGGCCCGTCGAGCCCTCGCTGTCCCCCAGCATGGATATCGCGGTCAGCAGCAATTTTGAACGCGTGCTGCATGATGCGCTCGGCTGCGATGGCGCCGCCACGCGCGACGCCATGCAGCGGTTTCGCGCGACCGGCCACATGCCGGTGCCCGCCGCCGCCTGGGCGGGGCTGAAAAACCAGTTCCACGGCTTCGCGCTGGATGACGAGGGCACGCTGGCCGAAATCCGCCGCCTGTGGTCCGAGGCCGGGTACCTGGCCGACCCTCACACCGCCTGCGGCACGGCAGCCGCCGCGACCCTGTCCCTCCCTGGCATCCCCACCATCGTTGCCGCCACCGCCCACCCCGCAAAATTCCCCGATGCGGTGGAACGCGCGACGGGCTTCCGCCCCCCCCTGCCGCGGCACCTCGCCGACCTATATGACCGTCCGGAACGGTTCGACATCCTGCCTGCCGACCTTGCCACCATCGAAGCCGCCGTGCGGGGCCATGCGCTCCGTAATGCCGCCTGAAGGATTCTTCCCACATGACCGACGCCGTCCGCGTCACCACCCTGCCCAATGGGCTGGTCATCGTCTCCGAACACATGCCACGGGTCGAAACCGTGTCCATCGGCGCCTATGTCGCCGCCGGCACGCGAAATGAGGACGCGTCGGAAAACGGCGTCTCCCACTTCCTGGAACACATGGCCTTCAAGGGCACCGCCAAGCGCGACGCCGCGGCCATCGCCCGCGACATGGAGGACGTGGGCGGGCACCTGAACGCCTATACCGCCCGCGAAAACACCGCCTACTACGCCAAGGTCTTGCGCGAGGACCTGCCGCTGGCCGCCGATATCCTGGGCGATATCCTGACCCATTCGACCTTCGAGGCCGAGGAGGTGGAGCGCGAGCGCGGCGTGATCCTGCAGGAAATCGGCCAGGCGAACGACACGCCGGACGATATCGTCTTCGACCATTTCCAGGCGACCGCCTATCCCGACCAGCCGATGGGCCGGCCGACGCTGGGCACCGACACCATCATCAAGGGCATGACCCGCGACACGCTGACCGGCTACATGCGCACGCATTACGGCGCCAAGCGCATGGTCGTCGCGGCCGCCGGTGCGCTCGAACACGACCGGCTGGTGGAATTGGTCGCCCAGCATTTCGCCGACCTGCCGGACGCCGCCCCGCCGCCAGCCGCCGCCGGTTCCTATGGTGGGGGTGAGTTCCGCGAGGCGCGGGATCTGGACCAGGTGCATATCGTGCTGGGCTTCCCGAGTGCCGCCGTGGCCTCGCCCGGGCATTACCCGGCGATGCTGCTCTCCACGATCCTGGGCGGTGGCATGTCGTCGCGGCTGTTCCAGGAAATCCGCGAAAAGCGGGGCCTGGTCTATGCCATCTCCTGCTTCGCGCAGCCGTTTCGCGATTCCGGCATGATCGCCGTCTATGCCGGCACCGGGGAGGAAGAAGCGCGCGAGTTGATGCCCGTCACCCTGAACGAATTGCGCCGCGTGCAGCATGACGTGACCGAGGCCGAATTGAACCGCGCCAAGGCGCAGCTGCGCGCCAGCGTGATGATGAGCCTGGAATCCACCGGCAGCCGTTGCGAACAGCTTGCCCGCCAGTTGCAGGTGCATGGCCGCGTCATCCCGGCCGAGGAAACCAAGCAGAAGATCGCCGCCGTCACCTTGGCCCAGGTGCGCGACGCCGCGGCCTTCTCCTTCCATGGCGCGCCGACGCTGGCGGTGCTCGGCCCGGCGGCGAATGTGCCGGGCATTGCCGATATCCGCGCGAGTCTCGCGGCATGAACGACACGCTGGACCAGCTGCTGCGCGCCGCCCGCGCAGCCGGTGCGGATGCTGCCGATGCGCTATTCGTGAACGGCGCCTCGCTGTCGGTCCAGCGTCGCCTGGGGCAGATGGAGCAGGTGGAGCGCGCCGAGGGCCAGGACATCGGCCTGCGCGTGTTTGTGGGCAAGCGGCAGGCGATCGTCTCGACCACCGACCCCACGCCGTCGGGTTTTGCCGAATTGGCGGCCCGCGCCGTCGCCATGGCGGGCGCCGTGCCGGAAGATCCCTTCGGCGGCCTGCCGGACCGCGTGGCCGGGGCGATCCCCGCCATCGACCTCTGCGACAGTGAGGAACCCGAGGTCGCGGCCCTGCTCGCCCGCTGTGCCGCGGCCGAGGATGCGGCCCTGGCCGTGGCCGGCGTCACCAATACCGAGGGCGCCGAGGCCGGCTGGTCCCGCACCCATATCGCCCTGGCGGCGACCAACGGGTTTTCGGGCCACTACACCCGCGCGTCGCATTCCATCTCGGTCACCGCCCTGGCTGGCAGCGGCACGGGGATGGAACGCGACTACGATTATTCCTCGGCCACGCACCTGGCCGACCTGGATGATCCCGCGACGCTCGGCCAGCAGGCCGCCGAGGCCGCGGTCGCCCGGCTGAACCCGCAGCGCCCGGCGACTGCGACTCTGCCGATCGTCTATGCGCCCCGCGTCGCGAGCAGCCTGCTCGGGCACCTCACCTCGGCCATCAACGGCGCTTCGGTCGCCCGCGGCACGTCCTTCCTGCGGGACAGCATGGGCGCGCGGGTGCTGGCCCCGGGGCTGGTGGTGCGCGATGACCCGACGCGGCCGCGCGGCCTGCGGTCCCGCCCCTTTGATGGCGAAGGCGTGCCCGCCCAACCCCGCGCGCTGGTCGAAGACGGCGTTCTGAAAAGCTGGGTGCTGGACAGCCGCAGTGCACGCCAACTCGGCCTGGTCACCACCGGCCATGCGTCGCGCGGCGTCTCCTCCCCGCCCTCGCCCAGCACCACCAACCTGTGGCTGGAACCGGGCCAGGTGTCGCCGCTGATGCTGATGGCCGATATCACGCTCGGCATCTACGTCACCGAGTTGATCGGCATGGGCGTGAATGGCGTGACCGGCGACTACAGCCGGGGTGCGGCCGGTTTCATGATCCGCGACGGGGTGCTGGCCGAACCGGTCAGCGGCTTCACCATCGCCGGCAACCTGAAGGACATTTTTGCCCGCATGGCGCCGGCCGATGACCTGCGCTTTCGCCGTGGCACCGACAGCCCGACCGTGCGGGTGGATGGAATGACCGTCGCCGGGGGCTGAGGGGCGTTAGCGTCGCATTCACGACCGGGCGTTAGGCACGGTGGCATGACGTTGCAGCGCATCACCACCGAAGCGGCCGGGCCCAGGCTGCCAGGCGCCGCCCGCCCCACCGCCAAAGTGGCCGACTTCAAGGCCGCCCTGGCCCGGGTAAACGGACCACCCGTGGCCCGGGCACCTTCCCCCCCGGTAGCCCAGCCCGCGGCCCAGCCCGTCGCGCTTGGGCGCGGCTTCACCGCCCCCGCCGCCCCCGACCAGACCTTTCGCGACCGCATCGCCCAGGCGGAACGCAGCGCCGAACACCCCAACAACGGCTATGGCCAGCGCAACCCCAGCAGCGGGGCCATCGGCCGCTACCAGTTCATCCCCGCAGCCTTGCAGGACATTGGCTGGCGCGACGCCGCCGGCGGCTGGACCGCACGCGCCCAGGCCCAAGGTGTCACCAGCGAAGCAGCCTTCCTGACCAACCCTGCCGCACAAGAAGCCGCCTTCGGCGACTACCTCTCCCGCACCGGCACGCAGTTGGTCGCCAACGGTGCCCGGTCGGGCATCGGCCGCACCGTCACCGGCAGCGATGGACAACCCGTGGTCATTACCGAAGCCGGGCTGCTGGCCGCCGCACACCGGCGCGGCGCCGGCGCCGTGGCGCGGTGGCTCGAACACCGCACGAACGATACCCCCACCCCGCCCGCACAACGCGCGGCCTTCGCCAGTATCGAAGCCCGGCTGCGCGGCTTCGCCGACCTGGACACCCGGCCGACCCAGGTCGCCGGCACGACGGCCGCGGCGCGGTCGTAGGGCGGGCGGTCCTGGGGAGGGCTTT
>JBBQHE010000136.1:0-12153 GCA_038323655.1 Acetobacterales bacterium
CCCCCCCAAACGCCCCCCACCACTGACCAGAGGCCTTTGCCAGCCACGACACGAGGTAAACTGAAAGCGCTTGTATGCATTGCAAACACTGGGTCGGTTGATGGACCGTGCCTGTGCCCGTCGCCTAGCCTATCCGATCACATCCGCATCCGGCGGATGGGTGCCCGCCGAAAATTCGGTCCGCCAGACCCCCGCCTCATCCTGGAATTCGATCGTGGCCGGGTCGCTCGGCACATGCTGCTCGCGCGCCACCCGCCGGGCTGTCGCCAGCGCCAGGTCACGGCTCGGGAAGCTTTCCGAGAAGACATCGCCGAGTTTGTAGGCCCAGCCACCATCGTGCTGGACGATCCTGTAGTGCAGCTTCACCCTGCGTACTCCTCTTGGCGATGACCAGGGCAGAACGCGCCAGGGCCCGCAAGGTCACCGCCACCCCCCTTGACCGTCCCGACCAGATTCGTCCTGTATCATCATAACAATGAGGACGCGCCCCATGGTCATCGACGCCCATACACATGTCCTGACCGAGGCCATGATCGACCGCATCGCGCGCGACGTTCCCTCGCTCGCGCCGAAACTCACGCGCGGGTCCGATGACCACGGCATCCTCGAAATCCTCGACGTCAAGCAGAACCCCTTCCCCCGCGGCGCCTGGGACCTGGAGCGCCGCTTCGCCGACATGGCCTGCCAGGGCAGCGACATGCATGTCATCTGCAACGTGCCGCATACTTTCCTGTACGAAGCCGATGCCGGGGCCGCCGCCACCGTCGCCGAAATCCAGAACGAGGCCATCGCCGCTTTGGTCGCGGCCCACCCCACGCGCTTCATCGGCATGGCGACCGCGGCGATGCAGGACCCCGTGGGCGCCGCCGCCACGCTGGAACGCGCCGTCACCACCCACGGGCTGCGTGGCGTGCATCTGGGCAGCAATATCCGTGGCGAGAACCTGGACGACCCGGGCCTGGATGCGGTCTGGGAGGTGATGGACCGCCACGGGCTCTACGTGCTGGTGCATCCGCACAAGGTCGTCGCCGCCCAGCGGATGAAGTCCTACTACCTGACGAATCTGATCGGCAATCCGCTGGAAACCACCATCGCCGCCGCCAGCCTGGTGTTTGGCGGGGTGATCGAACGCTACCCCGGTATCAACTTCTGCCTCAGCCACGGCGGCGGATTCGTGCCCTACCAGGCCGGGCGCTTCCGCCACGGCTGGGCGGTGCGGGCCGAACCGAAAGCCCGCCTGAAAGGCGACCCGGCGGACAGCATCGACCGCCTGCTGCACGACAGCATCACCCATGACCCCGCCACGCTCGGCTTCCTGCTGTCCCAGGTCGGCGCCGCCCGCGTGACCTACGGCACCGACTACCCCTTCGATATGGGGACCGAGACCGGTGTCGCCGACCTCGCGGCCGCCACCCCCGACCCCGCCACCCGCGCCGCGGTGCTGGAGGGCAACGCCCGCCGCCTGCTTAAGGCCGGCTGAGCATGGCGATCGACAGCGGCGACGCCGCCCGCTTCGCCGCCGCCGCCATGGAGGCCTTCATCGCCGATGTGCTGGTCGCCAATGGCCTGCGCCCGGCGGATGCCGCCCGCGTCGGCACGCTGATGGTGGAAGCCGACCTGACCGGCGCCGATGCGCATGGCATTTTTCGGCTGCCGCAATACGTGCGCCGCCTGCGCGCCGGCGGCATGAACCCGCGGCCCGAGATCACCGTCAGCCGCCGCGCCCCCGCCGTTGCGGTCATCGAGGGCGACAACGGCATGGGCCACCTGGTCATGTCCCAGGCCGGCGCGACGGCGGTGGAGATCGCGAAAGAAACCGGCATCGCCTGGGTCGGCGCCCGGCGGTCGAACCACGCGGGCTCGGGCGCGGTCTATGCCACCCTGCCGCTGCCGGCAGGCATGATCGGCATCTACACCGTCGTCGCCTCGGCCAATCACATGGCGCCCTGGGGGGGGTCGGACAGCCTGCTCGGCACCAATCCTCTCGCCATCGCCATCCCCATGGGCGACGCCGACCCCGTGGTGCTGGACATGGCGACCACCGTCGTCTCCTACGGCACAGTCAAGGGCCACGCGCTGCTCGGCCAGCCAATGCCGGACGGCTGGATGGTGGACAAGACCACCGGCGAACCCCTGACCGACCCCCGGCGCAGCCATGACGGCGTGCTGCTGCCGATCGGCGGCTACAAAGGCTCCGGCCTGGCGCTGGTGCTGGGGCTGCTGGCAGGCCCCCTGAACCGTGCCGCCTTCGGCCGCGACGTGGTGGACTTCAACGCCGACGACCGGACGGTGACCGAAACCGGCCACGTGCTGATCGCACTCGACGTGTCGCGCTTCCTCGACCCCGCGGACTTCCAGGCCGAAGTCACCCGCCACCTGGACGACCTGCGCGGATCGCTGCGCCTGCCCGGCGTGGACCGGATACGCTTGCCCGGCGACATGCGCGCGCAGCGCCGGCGTGAACGCCTGGCCGAAGGCGTGCCCCTGGCACCGGCCCTGATGACCCTGCTGGAACGGCTGGCAGGCGAAGCCGGCGTCACGCCACTGGCCGCGCGGCCCGGCTGAGGCGCCTTTTTGGGGCGCGCGTTCCTGGGGAGGGCTTTGCCCTCCCCACACCCCACCCAGCAGGGGACCGTGTCCCCTGCACCCGCCGTTGTTTATTGCCCAAGGCAAGGGAGGGGCAGCGACCGCCCTTGATCACGGGTGTGCCCTTGATGCCCCTCCCTTGCCTTGGGCAATTTACCAAAGTGGGTCCAGGGGCCTCAGGCTCCTGGTGGGGGGAGTTTGAGGGGGGCGAAGCCCCTCTCAAGGCGCGCCCTCACCCTCGTCGCAACATCCCCCGCAGCTCCGCCGGACGCATCGCAGCGAAGCCCACGACCGCCGCGGCATAGGCCGCGCCACCGACCGCGCAGAGCAAGGCCAGCGCCGGCAGGCGCAGCCCGGGTGCTATGGGCCAGAGCAGCCAGCGGCCGGCGACCAGCACGACCCCCATGACTGCGACAGCGGCCAGGATACGCGGCAGGCGCTGCCGCAGCCGCCGGTCGAAAATCATCTGCCGCCGTCGCATCAGCACCAGCATCAGCAGTCCCGCATTGGCGGCTGCCGCGATCCCGGTGGAGAGTGCAATGCCGACATGGGCGAGATATGGCGACAGGCTCAGGTTCAAGGCCAGGTTCAGCGCCACCGCGAAAAGCCCGATCTTGACGGGCGCCGCCGTGTCCCCGCGCGCGAAAAACCCCGGCGCAAACACCTTCACCAGCACGAAGAAGGGCATGCCGAAGGCATAGGCGACCAGCGCGTTGGCGGTCGCCTGGGCCGCTTCCGCGGCGAAGGCGCCGCGCTGGAACAGCGCCACGATGATCGGTTCGGCCAGCACCGCGAGCGCCAGCGCGGCCGGCAGCGTCAGCAGCAGCGACAGTTCCAGCGCGCGGTTCTGGCTGCGGTGCGCGGCCAGTGGCTGGCCCAGGCGCAACTGCCGCGCCAGCAGCGGCAGCAGGGCGGTGCCCATTGCCGCCCCGATCACCCCCAGCGGCAGTTGCGCGACGCGGTCGGCGTAATAGAGGAATGAGATCGCCCCGGCCGGCAGGGTGGAGGCGATGATGACGTCGATCGCCAGGTTCAATTGCGTGACCCCGGCGCCGAAAATCCCGGGCAGCATCCGGCGCAGCACCGCGCGCACCGGCGGTGTCAGCCGCGGCACGCCGACCAGGCCGATCGCCATGCCGGCCCGCTGCGCCGCCCACCACACCAACCCCAGCTGCACAATCCCCGACAGCATCACCCCCCAGGCCAGCGCATGGCCGGGGGTCGCGACAAAGGGTGTCAGCCCGATCAGCGCCACCATGCTCATCAGGTTGAACAGCACCGGCGCCGCGGCCGCGGCCGCAAAGCGGTTCAGCCCGTTCAGCACGCCTGAGACCAGGGCCGCGAGGCAGATGAACAGCAGATAGGGAAAGGTGATCCGCGTCATTTCGACCGCCAGGCCATAGCGCAGCGGTTCGTCGGAAAAACCGGGGGCCAGCAGATGGATCAACTGCGGCATTAGGATCCAGCCGACCACCACCAGCAACGACAACCACAGCGTCATCAGCGCGGCCAGGTGGTTCGCCAGCGCATGGGCGGCGGCCTGGCCTTCGGCGGCCAGCGACCCGGCGAAGGCCGGCACGAAGGCCGAATTGAAGGCGCCCTCGCCAAACAGGCGGCGGAACAGGTTGGGCAGTTTCAGTGCGACGAAGAATGCGTCGGCGATCGGCCCGGCGCCGAGGCGCGAGGCGATCAGCACGTCGCGTGCGAAGCCCAAGGTCCGGCTGGCCATGGTCCAGCCGCCGACGGTCAGGACGTTGCGTAGCACCGGTTCAGCCTGGCGCCGGTTCGGCCCCCGGCAGGCTGATGCGGCTGATCGCCCATTGCACGGTCTGCTCGCCCTCCTCGGCGTACAGGGCGACCTGGGTCGTGCGGCGCGGTTCGGCGGCCAGGTAGATGCTTTCCTCCACCGCGACCCGGGCGCCCTTCACCCGCATGCGCCAGCCGGCGCCCGAGGGCAGGCGCAGCAGCACCGCCTGTTCATCCTGCTGCAGGCTGGCGGTGACCCCGGGGTGCAGGTGGAAGCGCAGGGTGAAGCCGATCGGCTTGTCGGCCTCCAGCACATCCTCGCCGCGCAGGTCGTCGCCGGATTCGGAGAGGTAGATGCGCCGCCGGTGCACCGCGCCGAAGGGCTTGGCGTAGCCATCGTGGGTGCCTTCCAGCCATTGCGCGCCGCCGGTTTCCTGGCGCTCAGCCTCGACCACCTCGGGCCTGCGGCCGAGCCCCGTGTCGGTCAGTTCGGCGCTGTTGGTATCGGCCAGGACCAGGGTGGAATGGGCGGCGGTGGCACGCAGCGCGTCGCGCCAGCCGGCGTCCGCCGCCGGGGCGGCGCCGCAGTTCACGATCACCCTGTCGCGCCCGACCGACATCTCGAAGGACAGCGTGCCGGCGTGATGCAGCCGGTCGGCCCCGCGCGGCAGCAGTCCAGCCCCGGCGCGGCCCTGGGGTGGGGCGCCGCAATCCACGATCACGAGAGTGCGGGCGGCTTGCAGCCGGTGAAAGCCACCGTCCGGCAGGGCCAGCGGCGAACGCCCGCGCGCCTGGGCCTGGGTCAGCGTCAGGTCCAGCAGCGTGGCCGCTTCTTCCCGCGTGCCGTTGAAGCCCGCGAGCCCGCCATCGCCGTGGCGGAACAGCCGCAAAGCGGGGGCGGCGCGGTCCAGCGTCATCGCCAGGTGCGGCGGGCTTTCGACGCCGGCGCCATGCAGCAGGTTGCGGATCTCGACCAGGTCCTGCAACGCCAGCAGGTGCTGCGCCGGGCTGCGTTCGATATGGCAGCCGTCGGCCAGGAATTGGCGCTCCAGCTCCTGCGGCAGGAAGCGCAGGCAGCGGGCGAGGGCGGCTTCGTCATCCAGCGCCACGGCACCGGCCATGGCGCCCTTGAGTGCTGCCAGCGCGCCGCGATGCGCGGCCTCGGCCGGCAGGCCCGCGACCAGGCTGCGGACATCGGTCGCCATGCGCTGCATGGTGCCGCGGCGCAGCGGGTCCTCGGCCGTCGCGAAGAAGAAATCCCAATGGCCGAGCCAGGCGGAAATGCGCGCCCCCGCGACCTCGGGCACCGAGGCCATGGGGTCCTGGCCCCAGCGGGCCAGGAAGGCCGCGGTCAGTCCCCGGCCGCGGAGCCGGGCGGCATCGGTGCCAAGCGCCCGCAGGTCCCGCGCCCAGGCGAAACTGAACGCAGCCGCGCGCCAGGGCAGGCTGCCCTGGTCCCAGCCGGCCTCCTCGGTCAGCGGCCGGGCGCTGCCGGCCAGTTCCAATTCACCCTGCAACAGGCGGTTGCCGCGGGCGGCGTCGCCCGGCCACAGGTCGCGGAAGGCGCGGGCCGGGGCGTCGGGCGCGCGGACGGGCTTCAGCCCTGCCAGCATCTGGCGTGCGCCGCGGAGGAAGTTTTCCACCATCAGGCAGCCTTTTCGGCGGCGGCGGCCGGGCCGCGCAGTTGGCGAATGGCGGCGCCGTAATCGGCGGTGCCGAAGATGGCGGTGCCGGCGACCAGCGTATCGGCCCCCGCGGCGATGCAGCGGGGCGCGGTCGCCGCGGTCACGCCACCGTCGATCTCCAGCGCGATGCGGCGCCCGGTGGCGTCGATCATGGCGCGCAGGGTGGCGACCTTGGGCAACTGGCTGTCGAGGAAGCTTTGGCCGCCGAAGCCGGGGTTCACGGTCATGACCAGGATCAGGTCCACCATGTCCATGACGGTCTCGACCGCCGAGGCCGGGGTGCCTGGGTTCAGCACGACGCCGGCCTTCAGCCCCAGCGCGCGGATGGTCTGCAGGGAACGGTGGAGGTGGGCCCCGGCCTCGGCATGCAGGGAGATCACCTGCGCCCCCGCTTCGGCGAAGGCGGCGAGGTAGGGGTCGACCGGGGCGATCATCAGATGCACGTCGAAGGGGATGGTCGTGTGGCGGCGAACCGCCTTCACCACGGCCGGGCCGTAGGAGATATTGGGCACGAAATGCCCGTCCATGATGTCGAGGTGCAGCCAGTCGGCGCCGGCGGCGGTGATGGCGCGCACTTCCTCGCCCAGCCTGGCGAAATCGGCGGCGAGGAGCGAGGGGGCGATGCGGATCTGGCGGGTCACCCGATGAACCTAGCCTTGACAGCGCCCGGGCGCCAACCGGGACCGATCACGCCTTGACGAACCGCGCGGCGAAAAACCCGTCCATGCCCCCGGCTTCGGCCCAGAAATCGGGCCGGGTCCGCAGGTTGCCCCCCGCGGTGATGGCTTGCTCCAGCCAGGGCAGTTCGTCCTCGCGGATCGGGTCGGGCAGCAGGCCGGCGGCGTCGGCGGCGCGCAGATGCGCCTCGCCCTCCTCGGCCTGCAGCGAACAGGTGGCGAAGACCAGCCGCCCGCCGGGGCGCAGCATCTGGGCCGCGGCTGCGATCAGCCGGGCCTGCAGCGCCGCCAGGACCGTCACATCCGTCGGCCGCTTCAGTCGCGCCACGTCGGGGTGGCGGCGGATGGTGCCGGTCGCCGAACAGGGCGCGTCCAGCAGCACCGCATCCAGCAGCACGGGCGGCCGCCAGAGCAGCGCATCGGCCGCCACCACCTCGGCCGTCAGGCCGAGGCGAGCCAGATTGTCGGACAGGCGGGCGATTCGCCGCGCGTCCTTTTCCACCGCCGTCACCAGCGCACCTGTGGCTGCCAGTTGCGCCGTCTTGCCGCCGGGGGCGGCGCAGAGGTCGGCCACACGCTCGCCAGGCCGCACCGCCAGCAGCCGCGCCGGCAGGGTGGCGGCGGCATCCTGCGCCCAAAACCCCTCGGGGCCGGGCAGGTCGGCGAAGCGCGTCCCGGCCGGCAGGCGGGCGGTGCCGTTGGGCAGCATGGTGGCGCCCTCGGGCGGGGTGACCCCGGGCAGCAGCGACAGGTCGAGCGGGGCCGGCACCCTGTGGGCCGCGGCGATTGCCCGCACGCCGGCCGCGCCATGGGCCGCGTGCCAGGCCGACCAGAGCCAGGCGGGGGTGTCGATGCGTTCGGCGTCGATGCCCTCCAGTGCGCCGGCCCCGGCCTCGGCCACCCGGCGGAGCACGGCGTTCAACAGACCGGCGAAGGGTCTTGGTACCAGGTCGACCGCCGAGGCCACGGCGGCATGGGGGGGCGTGCCCAGGAACAGCAACTCGGCCACACCGATCCGCAGCGCCTCGCGCACCTCGGCCGGCGGTTCGCGCTTGAGGTAGGGTTCCAGCACGGCATCGATGGTGCCGAGGCGCCGCAGCACGCTGGCGGCGATGCGATGGGCGGCGGCGCGGTCGCGGGCGTCCTGCGCCGGCAGGGCGTCCAGCGCATCCTCCAGGGCGGTGCGGCGCTCCAGCACCGCCTGGACCAGCGCCATCGCGGCCAGCCGTGCCGGGCTGGCGCGGGGGTTCGGGGGCGCCGGGGCGCGGGGCGCGCCGGTGCGGTGGCGGCCGGGCCGCGCCTCCTTGGGCAAGGGCACGCCCTTGGGGGGGCGGCGGGTCGGGCGGTCATCCATGCGCGTCCTATGTCCCGCACCGGGTCCGCATGCTAGTGCCCTGCCGCGCCATGCCCGGTTTCCTAGCAACCTTTCTCGACAACCTGCCCGAGACGCGCCGGCCGCGGCTCGTTCTCGTGCTGCTGTGCCTGGCGCTCTGGCTGCCCGGCTTCTTCACAATCCCGGCCAGCGACCGCGACGAGGCCCGCTTCGCCCAGGCCAGCCGGCAGATGGTGGAGAGCGGCGACTGGGTCCGCATCCGGGTCGGCGAGGAAGACCGCAACAAGAAGCCCGTCGGCATCCATTGGGCCCAGGCGAGCGTGGTGACGGCGCTGGAGGCCACGGGCCTCGGCACCCGCGCCGACATCTGGGCCTATCGCATCCCGGGGTTTTTGGGGGCGTTGGCCGCGGTGCTGGCGACGTTCCACTGGGGACGGGCGCTGGTCGGGCGCCGGGCGGCTTTTCTGGGCGCTGCATTGCTGGCCAGCACCATGGTGCTGGTGGTCGAAACCCATATCGCCAAGACCGATGCGGCCTTGCTTGGCACCGTCGCCATCGCCATGGGTTTCTTCGGCCGGGCCTACCTCGCACCCGGCAGTTTCCGCGCCGGCCAGGCGGCGGGGTTCTGGCTGATCCTTGGCGTCTCCATCCTGTTGAAGGGTCCGATCGGGCCGATGGTGCCGCTGCTGGCCGGGCTGACGCTGGCCATCATCGACCGTCGCGCCGGGGCGGGCTTGCTGCATGCGCCCTGGTTCGCAGCACTTCGGCCGGGCTGGGGCATTCCGCTGATGATCGCGGTCGCCGCCCCCTGGCTGATCGCCATCGGCATCGCGACCGAAGGCCGCTTCTTCGCCCAGGCGATCGGCGACGACATGCTGGGCAAGGTGGGCTCGGGCGAGGAAGCCCATTGGGGGCCACCCGGCTTCTACATCATGACCTTCGGCATCGCGGCCTTCCCTGCGGCCTTCCTGGTGCTGCTGGCATTGCCCTCGGCCTGGGCCGACCGCCTGCGCCCCGGCACCCGCTTCCTGTTGGCCTGGGCCGCGCCCACCTGGCTGCTGTTCGAGGCCGTGGCGACCAAGCTGCCGCATTACACCCTGCCCGTCTGGCCGGCGCTGATGCTGCTGGCCGGGGCCTGGGCGATGGACCCGCTGCGGCGCCCGGCCCCGCGCTGGGTGGTCTGGATCGCAGCCCTGGCCCTGGGGGGGACCGCCATCGGCCTCGCGCTGGCGGTGCCGGCGGTGATGATGTTCACCCACACCCAATCGGAACGCCTGACCGGCGCCGCCGCCCTGGCCGCCGCCGCCCTGCTGCTGTGGGTGACCTGTCTGGCCTGGCGGGCCGGCGCCTATGGTCGCGCCGGGTTTTCCGCCGCCGTCATGGTCGTGCCGCTCTACTGGGTCGTGCTCGGCGCCACCCTGCCGCGGCTGGAGGCGCCCTGGATAGCGCCGCGTGTCGCTGCCCTGATGCAGCGCGTCGCCCCGGGCCTTCCGCCTGGCCAGTTCGGCGTGGTCGGTCACCACGAACCTTCGCTGATCTTCGCGATGGGGGCGCAGACGCGCCTGCTGCGCGACGGCGTCGCCGCGGCCGCCTTCCTGGCGGCGGAAGACGGCCGCGTCGTCGCGGTGAACGACCGTCAGGAGAGCGCCTTCCGCAGCGAAGCCGCGCGGCTCGGCCTGCAGGTCGCTGAACTGGGCCAGGTCACCGGCTTCAACTACGTCCGTGGCCGCTGGCTGGCGCTGCTGGTGTACCGCACAACGCCCCCCTGAGCCCGCCCGCCCCGTCACGCCTGAGTATTGATGTTGAACTCGCGGATCAGCCGTTCCCATCGCGCCACGTCGGCCGCGAAGTAGGCGGCGAAAGCCTCCGGACTGGCGCTGACCGTGACCTGGATGCCGAGGCGTTCCTGCGCCGCGCGCAGGGCGGGGTCGGCCATCACCTCGGCGATGCGGGCATGCAGCAGGGCGATGGTTGCTGGCGGCGTGCCGGTGGGGGCGAAGACGCCGTTCCACAGCCGGGTCGGCGTGCCGGGAAAGCCCTGTTCGGCCATGGTCGGCACATCCGGCAATTGCACCAGGCGCTCGGTGGTATCGACCGCGAGACCGCGCAACTGCCCGGCCGCGATCTGCTGCGCGACCGAGGTGATGGCCAGCTTGGTGATCTGCACATCGCCGCGCAGGATCGGCGCCACCATCTCCCCCGCCCCGCGCAGCGGCACGTGCAGCAGGCTGATGCCGGCAGTGCGGGCAAAGACCTCCATGTCGATGTGCTGGTAGGACCCGACGCCGGCCGAGGCGAAGGCCAGCGGCTGGGGGGCGGCCTTGGCGCGTTCCACGAATTCCCGAATGTTCGTCGCGGGAAACTGCGCGCCGGTAAAGATAACCTGCGGCAGTTCGATCAGGTTGGTGATGGGCATGAGGTCGCGGGAGGGGCGGATGCGCCGGTCGGGTGTGGCCGTCGCCTCGTTCAGCGCCCCGGTCGACACATTGTTCACGATCAGCACATGCCCGTCGGCCGGTTGGCGGGCGACGAATTCATTGGCGATCCAGCCATTCGCGCCAGGGCGGTTTTCCACCACCACGGGCTGGCCCAGGCTGCGCGACAGCGGTTCGGCGATCTGCCGCGCGATGACATCGGTCGATCCGCCCGGGACCAACGGAATGATCAGCCGCACCGGCCGGTTGGGGAAGGCGCCTTGGGCCGCAGCACCCCGCACCAGCAGGGCAGGGGCGGCAAGCAGCGTGGCTGCGAGGAATGGGCGTCGCTTCACGGTGTTCTCTCCCAAAGAGCGCCGCGCTTTGCCCGGCTTTATGACGACCCATGACCTATCGCGGGACCGGGGCGTGTCAAGCGATTCAATTCCGCGCGGCGATGGGCTAGATGTGCGTGCCATGGCCATCACCTCCCCCCTGCGGCCGCTGCGCGGCGGCAGCGCCACGCCGCTGTGGCTGCAACTGAAGCACGCGCTGCGTGATCTCATCACCTTCGAGCTTTCGGCCGGCGACCAGATCCCGACCGAGGCCGAGATCTGCGAACACTACAGCCTGTCGCGCATCACCGTGCGCCAGGCGGTGACGTCGCTGGTGGACGAGGGGCTGCTGCTGCGCCAGCAGGGGCGGGGCACCTTCGTGCGGCGTGCCAGGCAGGATGTGGCGCTGTCCGACCCCGGGCACTTCCTCAGCACCGGCTTCGACCTGGCAGATGCCGGCGCGGTGACCTTGCACGCCGCTGAGACCGTGCCCTGCCCGGACTGGATCGCCCAGCGCCTGGGCGTGCCGCAGGGCGCGCCGGCGCACAAGATCCGCCGCCTGCTGCGGCGCGCCGGCCAGGCGGTCGCGATCCGCACGGTCTTCGTCCCGGTGGCGCTGGCGCCAGACTTGCTTGCCGCCGACCTGGACCAGCCGACCCACCTGCTGCTGGAAGCCCAGTTCGGCCTGGTGGCGCAGGAAGCCGAGGAACGGATCGAAGTGATCGGCGCCGATGACTTCCGCGCCCAGATGCTCGACCTGGCGCCACACCAGCCGATCGTGCTGACCGAACGCGTCAGCTTCGACGCCGCGGGACGGCCGATCGAATGTTCCCGCACCTACTTCCGCGCCGATGCTTTCTCCTTCCGCCGGTCGCTGCGCCGGACGGAGGGCAAGCCCGCAAAGCGGGTTCTGGCCGGGGCTGCCTGAGCGGCGGGGCGAGCGGACCGTCATCGTCTTTCCCTTGCTCCACCGAGGATTTCACGCTTTCGGACAAATGCCCCGGATGGGGCAGATCCCAAGGCGGACGCGGCTGCGCCCTAGGCAATTCTTCGTAGCGCATCGCGCCGCTGCCGTGGGGTAAACTCTGCGGCGCCGTGGCGGGAACCGCGCCGCGCCGGCGTAACAGGCCGGGCGCAGGGCGTCCCGGCCGCGGGGAGGTATGGGTTCAGTCCTGGCAGGGCTCTGAGACAGAGCCGGGTCTTGGTGGGGGTGGTGCCTTGAGGGTGGCTTCGGCCCCCCCCCAAACGCCCCCCACCACTGACCAGAGGCCTTTGCCAGCCACGACACGAGGTAAACTGAAAGCGCTTGTATGCATTGCAAACACTGGGTCGGTTGATGGACCGTGCCTGTGCCCGTCGCCTAGCCTATCCGATCAC
>JBBQHE010000137.1:0-12106 GCA_038323655.1 Acetobacterales bacterium
GTTCAGCGAGGAGATGGTCGCCTCGGCCTCATCCTCGGCTTCAAGGAACAGCGGCTTGTGCAGCACCAGGGCAACCGGACGGTCGGCGGCGGCGACCAGCTGCGCCTCCAGCCAATCGTCCTGCGCCGCTTCCTCGGGCAGGCCGCTGCCGAACAGCTGGGCGTTGACACCGACCAGGCGCCACAGCCCGGCGTCCAGCACGAAGCGGTCGGCGCCAAAGGCCTGCTCCCAGCGTGCCAGCCGGGCGGCGTCGATGATCTGCTGCGCGTCCTGCCCCGGCGGTTCGTCGCCCACGTCGTGATTGCCCGGCAGGGCCAGCACCCGGGCATCCAGCCCGGCCAGCGCCTGGGCGGCGAAACGCATCTCCGCATCGCTGTCCGGCCCATCGATGCACAGGTCGCCGCAGACCACGACCGCGTCGGCGTCAGCGGCGTTTGCCGCCAACCGCGTGCGGGCAAAATTCTGCCAGAAGAATCCGTGTTTCGGCGACAGGTGCAGGTCCGACAGGAAGATCACGCGGCTCATGCGGCAGGGGTCCTTATGAGGTGAAGGACAGCAGGCCGGGCCTGAAATCCATGAAGTACAGCGGTGGGTGGGTCCAGCGGATGGCGCGCCGCTTCGCGAAGTATTCCTGCACCGGATAGAGGATCAGCGCCGGCGCCTCGGCCTCGAACTCCTCCAGCATGCCGCGCCACAGCGCCCGGCGTTGCTCGGGCGCCTGGGCCAGGCGCAGCGCATCGACCAGTTCGTTGAACTTTACTGGCGCCCAGAACCCCTGTTGCTGCAGCGAGTATTCCCGCGACAGATGCACCGCGAGCCCGCCGCCCAGCGGGTCGGGGAAGCGGAAGGCGATCGAGGTCGGCCGCACATCCGCCCCCGGCTGGGTCAGCAGGGACAGGTTCTCCCGCGTCTCGATCCGCGCGGTCACGCCGACCGCGGCCCACATCTGCTGCACCACCAGCACCGCCTGCAACATCTGCAGGTAGTAGGCGGGCGCGATGCGGATCACGATCTCCTCACCGCGATAGCCGCCTTCGCGCAGCAGACGGCGGGCCAGGTCGGGGTCGTAGCGGAAGCCCGGGCGATCGGCGTCGTAGAGGTCGCCAAAGGCCGGGATCTGCAAGGCCGCCATGCGACGGAACCCTGGGCCCCACAGGCTGCGGCCCAGCATGTCGTAGTCCACCGCATGGTTCAGCCCGCGCCGCACCCGCGCATCGCGCAGCGCCGGGCGCCGCGTGTCGTAGTAGAGGATATGGGCGAAATCGAGCGGCACGCCGACGCCTTCCAGCGTGCGGCTGCGCGCCAGCGGCTCGATCTGCTCGGGCAGCAGGTTGGTGACGAGATCAAAGTCCCCCGCCTGCAGGCCGGCGACGCGGGCCGAAGCCTCGGGCACCACGGTGAACACCACCTGGCGCGCCGGCGGGCGGCCCTGCCAGTGTTCGTCGAAGGCTTCGAGCACCACGCGCTGGTCGCGCTGGAACGAGGCCACGCGATAGGGGCCGGTGCCGACGGGGCGCGTGCGCAGCCCGGCCTGGCCCTGCTCGGCGTAGGACTTTGCCGAATGGATCCAGCCGCCATAGGCCGCCAGGCGCTGCGGCATGACCGGGTCCGGCGCCTTGGTGCGAAAGACGACCGTGTGCGACCCCTCGGCCTCCACCCCCGCCAGGTGGCCGAAGTTCACCCGGCCCTCGAAGGTCTGGACGGTCGGGCCCCACATGCGTTCGGCCGAGAAGGTGGAGAGCACATCCTCTGCCGTCAGCGTGCCGCCATCGTGCAGGCGCACGTCGTCCCGCAGCGTCACGGTCCAGGTCAGCGGGTCGCGCCGGACCAGCGCGGTAGCGAGGAAGGGGGAAAGGGTTTCGGTCGCGTAGTCGCGCCGCCACAGCGTGTCGAAGACATTGCCGGTGATGCGCAGCCCGACGTTGGAAATCGCCTCCAGCGGTTCCAGCGTCGGTGGCAGCGCCTGCACCGCGACGCGCATGACAGGGCGCGTGTCGCCCTGCGCGCGCACGGGAAGGGCCAGCAGGGCGGGGGCGGCGAGCGCAGCGCGGCGGGACATCAGCATCCGTCGCGTGTAACCGGCCCACGCGACGCGCCGATGGCAGCCGCGCGACAGCGGCGTGACGGCTCAGCCCGCCCCCGGCCCTTCCGCCAGTTCCACCGCGCGCCCCAGATCGACCGACAGCAGCCGCGACACGCCGCGTTCCTGCATCGTCACGCCATACAGCCGGTGCATCCGCGCCATGGTCAGCGGGTGGTGGGTGACGACCAGGAAGCGCGTGCCGCCTTCGGTCGCCATATGGTCCAGCAGGTCGCACAGACGCTCCACGTTCGCGTCATCCAGCGGCGCGTCCACCTCATCCAGCACGCAGACCGGGGCGGGCTGGCAGCGGAAGACGGCGAAGATCAGCGACAGCGCGGTCAGCGCCTGTTCGCCGCCCGACAGCAGCGACAGCGACGACAGCTTTTTTCCGGGCGGCTCCGCAAAAATCTCCAGGCCCGCTTCCAGCGGATCGTCCGACCCGACCAGGGCGAGATGCGCCCGGCCGCCACCGAACAACCGGCTGAACAGGGCGCGGAACTCGACATCCACGCGGTCGAAGACCGCGCGCAGCCGCTCGCGTGCCTCGCGGTTCAGCCAGCCGACGCTGCCGCGCAGCTTGGCAATGGCCGAGGCGACTTCGGCCCGGTCGGTCTCGATCGTGGCGGCGCGGTCCTCGACCTCCGCAAGCTCGATCTCGGCGCGCAGGTTGACCGGCCCCATCTCCTCCCGCTCGCGGGCCAGGCGGTCGGCGCGGCGGCGGGCCTTTTCCTCGGCGGCGTCGGACAGGTCCTCGGGCGGTTCGGGCAGGTCGGCGTCCTCGCCCAGGCGTTCCAGGATGCGGGCGGCGGTGGCCTGGCCCTGGGTCTGGGCGGCGCGCAGCGCGGCGTCGGCGGCGACCTGGGTTTCTCGCGCGCCGGCGAAGGTGGCATCGGCCTGGCGGCGGGCTTCGACCGCCGCACGGGCTTCCGTTTCCGCGGCTGTCAGGGCGGCGGCGGCGGCGGCCTGGATCGCCTCGGCCTCGGCCAGGGAACGGGCGGCGCCGGCGCGGCGGGCGGCGGCGTCATCGGGGGCTTCGGCGGCGGCGTCCACCTCGGCCAAGGCGGCGGCCTGCCGGCTGGCCAGGGCGTCCAGCCGGGCGGCGGCGTCTTCCGCCCGGTTGCGCCAGGCCGCGGCATCGGCGGTCAGGACAGCGCGGCGCGCGGACAGGCGCGGCGCCTCGGCGGCCAGATCGGCGGCGAGGCGCCGGGCCTCCGCCTCGGCCGCGCGGGCGGACTGGCTTTGTGCCCGGGCGGTATCGCTGGCAGTGCGCAGGGTGTCCAGGTCCGGCAGCGCGACCGATCGCGCTTCGGCCAGGGCGGCCGCGGCGGTGGCGGCGTCCTCGGCCAGGCGCAGAATATCGGGTTCCAGCGCTGCCAGCCGGGCCTCGGCCCCCGCGGCCTGGGCTGACAGGCGGGCGGCGGCGGTGCGGGCTTCGGCCAGGGCGCGTTCCGCCGCCTGACGGGCGCTGCGGGCCGCAGCCTCGGCGTTGGTCGCGGCGTTGGACCGCGCTGCGGCCTCGGCCCCTGCGGCGGCGGTGACGGTGGGGTCGGGCAGGGCGGCCAGGGCGGATTCGGCCTCGGCCAGTGCGGCTGCGGCGGCGGCGGCTTCGGCCGCGCTGCGGTCGCGCTGCGGCGCCAGGGCTTCGATGCGGGCCAGGGTTTCGGCGGCTTCGGCCGCAAGCCGCGCGGCGTGCTTGCGCGCGGCGGCCAGGGCGGCGTCGGCGGCATCGCGGGCGGCGCGGGCGCGGGCCTCATCGGCGGTGGCGCCGGTGGCGGCGGCTTCGGCCGCCTGGCGGGCGCGCAATGCGTCGGCGGCGGCGGCTTCCTCCTGGTCCAGCCGGCGACGCGCGGCGCGCAGGGCGTTGCGCTGGCGCAGCCGGACCGCGCCGGGGGTCGGCGCGCCGGCGCGCGCGGTATGCCCGTCCCAGCGCCACAAGGCGCCTTCGGCGGTGACCAGCATCTGCCCGGGGCGCAGCGCGGCCTGCATCGCAGCGCCATCGCTGCCTTCCGGCAGCAGCCCGACCTGGGAAAGGGCGCGCAGCAGGGCGGCCGGGGCTTCCACCAGGCGGGACAGCGGCGTCGCACCCAGCGGAAGCGCGGGGGTCGGGTCCAGCAGCGGCAGGGCGCGCCACCAGCGCAAGGCGCCCAAATCTTTAAAGGGGGGGTCGTCTGCCGGGCTTTCCAGCGTCTCACCCAGCGCGGCGCCCAGGGCGGCTTCCAGCCCCGGCGGCAGGGTCACCGCATCCAGCACGGGGGTGGCGCCGCCGGTGTCGCGGGCGGACAGCAGGTCGGTCAGCCCTTGGGCCTCGGCCCCGGCGCGGGCGCGGGCCGCCTCGGCCTCGGCTGCGCGGGCGCGGGCGGCGGCCTCGGCACGCGCAGCGGCGGCAAGGGTGGCGGCTGCCTGGTCCAGGGCCGCGGCGGCATCGCCTTGGGCGCGTTCGGCTGCGGCGAGGGTCGCGGCGGCGGCGCCCTGGGTCTCGGCGGGGGTTAGCGCGGCCAGGGCGGTGGCGTGGTCGCGCGCGATGCGGTCGCCTTCCGCCGCCAGGGCGCGGGCCTTTTCGCGGGCGGCGGCCAGGGCCTGGCTGGCATGGGTGCGGGCCGCGGCATCGGCGGTGGCGGCGCGGGCGGCGGCATCGGCGGCGGCGGTGGCCTCGGCCCGGCCCGTCTCGGCGGCGGTCAGCGCGGCCAGGGCTTCGGCCAGCGCGGCCTCGGCGGCGGCGACGGCGGTCTCCGCCGCGGCCAGCGTCGCGGGCGGCACCTGTTCGGCCAGGGCGGCGTTGCGCTCGGCGAGGCGGGCGGCGTGGCGGGCGGCGCCGTCGCGGGCGCGCTGTTCGGCCACCGCCGCGGCGGCGATGGCGGCGCTGTTGCGCGCTGCGGCCTCGGCCGCGGTCTCGGTGGCGGCGGACAGTGCGGTTTCAGCGGCTGCGGCTGCGGTCGCGGCCTCGGCCAGGGCCTCGGCGGCGGTGGCTTGTCGGGCGGGTAGGCTGGCCTCGGCCGTGGCCAGGTCAGCCGCTTCGGCGGCCAGGCGCGCCAGGGCGGCGTCAGCATCCCGCCCGGCGGCCTGGGCATGATCCAGGTCCTGGGCGATCTGGTCGCGGCGGGCGATGGCGGCGGCCAGCGCTGCACGGGCGGCGGCCTCGGCCCCTGCCAGGGTCTCGGCCTCCAGCCGGCGGCGTTCCAGGGCGGTGCGGGCGGTGGCCTCGGCGGCGCGGGGGTCGGGCAGGTCGCGGTCGGCGGCGAAGGCGCGCAGTGCGGCCTGTTCGGCGACAGCTTCGGCCTCGGTGGTGGCGGCGCGGGCGGTGGCCAGGGCAGCATCCGCACTGGTCAGCGCGGCCTCGGCCCGGCCGGCCAGGATCGCCAGCCATTCGGCCTCGGCATCCCGCGTCAGCCCGGACAGGTTGCGGTAGCGGGCGGCCTGGCGGGCCTGGCGCTGCAGGCCTTGGCGCTGGGCCTCCAACTGGCCCTTCAGGTCGTCGGCCCGCAGCAGGTTGGCTTCCGCGGCGCGCAGTTTCAGTTCCGCCTCATGCCGGCGGGCGCGGATGCCGCCGATGCCGGCTGCTTCCTCGATCACGCTGCGGCGGTCTTCGGGCTTGGCCGCGATCAGGGCGGCGACGCGACCCTGGCTGACCATGGCACTGGCCCGCGCGCCGCTGCCGATATCGGCGAACAAAGTCTGGATGTCGCGCGCCCGCACCTCCCGGCCATTGACGCGGAAGGTCGAGCCATCGCCGCGGCCGATGCGGCGCACGATTTCCAGATCATCGGCCTCCGCCTGCGGCGGAGGTGCCAAGCCGGCGGCGTCTTCCAGCGACAGCGCGACTTCCGCGAGATTCCGCCCCGGCCGGGTCGCGGTGCCCGCGAAGATCACATCCTCCATCTCGCCGCCGCGCAGCGACTTGGCGGAGGTTTCGCCCATCGCCCAGCGCAGCGCCTCGACCACGTTGGACTTGCCGCAGCCGTTCGGGCCGACGATGCCGGTCAGCCCGGGCAGGACCTCGACGATCGTGGGTTCGGCGAAGGATTTGAAGCCGGCGATGCGCAGCCGCGTGAGGGTGGCGCTGCGGGGTGGGCGCGGCGCCTCGGGCAGTTCCTCGTGGAACGCGTCGGGCGGCGTGGTCTCAACCGCCTGCGGCGGGGGGTCGTTCAAGCCGCCGCCTCACGCACGTATTCGGCGAAGCGGTCGAAGGTGACGTTGCCGGGCACGACCTTGGTGCCGAAGACGAAGGTCGGCGTGCTGCTCACGCGGAACTCCTGCTCGGCCCGTTGGCGGCCTTCCAGGATGCCGCGCTGCAGGTCGCGGTCGGCCAGGGCGGCGTTCACCTGTTCGCGCGACATGCCGGCGACGGCCGCCAGGCGGGCGATTTCCACCGTCGAGTCGGCGTTGCGGTTGAAGGCCCAGCGGTCCTGCGTCGCCAGCAGGGTGGAGATGAAGGCGTCATACTGCGCGGCCGGCAGCGACCGCGCGACGGCCGCGGCCCCCAGGCCCAGCTGGTCCAGCGGGAAATCGCGCAGCACCATGCGGATGCGGCCGGTGTCGATCAGCTGCGATTTGACGCGCGGAAAGACGTCGCGGTGGAAGGCGGCGCAATGGCCGCAGGTGAGCGAGAAATACTCGATCACCACGGGCCGGGCGTCGGCATTGCCCAGGCTTCGCTCGGCCAGGCGCGGATCAGCGGCGGGCGCCTGGGCTTGGGCTGCGAGGGGCAGCAGGGCGGTGGCGGCGACAAGGCTACGGCGGGAAAGGCGCAAGGGGCTGGCTCCGGCTGTTGTCGAACCGGGGCTTACCCCCGGGATAGGTTCCGATAGACCCCGCGGGCCATTTTTTCCAGCGCCGCGCGCAGCAGGGGGTCGGCGATGCCCGACAGATCGGCCTGGAGCCGCGGCGGCAGCGGGGTGTCGGGGCGGGGGGGCGTGGCGGGGCGTGGGCTCGGGCCGGGGCGGGGCGGGGCTGCCTGGACGAAGCGTAGCCGCTGCACCACCGCGCGGCCGAGGTGGGTGTTCACCCGTTCGATCACCTGCGGCGCCATCATCTGCAACTGCATCGCCGCGGGGCCCGAGGCCGCCAGCGTCAGCGTGCCGGCCGATAGCGACTTCGGCACGCCCAGGGCGGCCAGGGCCTGCCCGGCGATCTCAGCCCAATCGGCCATGACCAGCGCCGCCTGGCCGCCCCGCCGGCGCAAGGCGGGGCGGGCGACGGCCGGGATCAGCGCGCCCAAGGCCCGCAGGTCATAGGCCCGCCATGGTTGCGGCGGCGGCAGGCTTGGGGCTTTTTGGGCGCCGTGCGCCTTCACCCCCCCGCCCATCCGCCGGCCTCTGGGCTTCTTGCCTGGTACGATCGCCATCGCCGCATCTTGCCCTTTCGCGCGGCGGGGGGCGAGGCCGATCCCTATCGCGTCTGGCTGTCCGAGGTGATGCTGCAACAGACCACCGTCGCCGCGGTCGCCCCGCGCTTCGCCCGGTTTGTGGCGCGCTTCCCCAATGTGGCGGCGCTGGCCGCCGCCCCCGAGGCGGCGGTGATGGAAGAATGGGCCGGGCTTGGCTATTACGCCCGCGCCCGCGCCCTGCATGCCGCGGCCCGCGCCATCGCCGCCGATGGCTTCCCCGCCGATGCGGCCGGCTGGCAGGCGCTGCCGGGGGTCGGGCCCTATACCGCCGCCGCGGTCGCCGCCATCGCCCTGAACCAGCCGGTGGTGCCGGTCGATGGCAATGTCGAACGCGTGGTTGCCCGGCTTTTCGCCATCCGCACCCCCCTGCCGGGCGCCAGGCGCGACCTCACCGCGCTGGCCGCGGGGTTTGGCGCCGACCCCGCGATGCGCGCCCGGCCAGGGGATTTCGCTCAGGCCCTGTTCGACCTGGGCGCCACCATCTGCACCCCGCGCACCCCCGCCTGCGCGCTCTGCCCCTGGCGGGGCGACTGTGCCGCCCAGGCCGAAGGCATCGCCGCCGACCTGCCGGCCAAGACCGCCAAGGCCCCCCGGCCGCACCGCCATGGCGCGCATTTCCTGGCCATCGACGGCGCCGGCCGGCTGCTGCTGGGCCGCCGCCCGCCGCGCGGGCTGTTGGGCGGGATGGCCGACATCCCCGGCACGCCCTGGACCGACGCGCCCTGGACTGAGGCCGCTGCCCTGCCCCATGCGCCGCTTTCCGCCGCCTGGGCCGCCGCCCCCGGCACCGCCCGGCACGGCTTCACCCATTTTGAACTGACCATGCGGTTGTTCTGGGTGCGGATCGACTCCCCTGCGCCCGAAGGCCTGGCCTGGCGCCCGGCCGATGAAGCGACCGCCGCCCTGCCGTCCGTCTTCCGCCGCCTGCTGGTTCTTGCCCAAGGCGCCGGCGCCATGGCACAGCCTGTCTCAACCGTTCCAAGGACGCCCCGATGAGCCAGCCGATCGCCACCGCCACACCGCGTACCACCCTGCGCTTCTGGGGCCTGGCCCTGCTGGGCTCGGCCATCCTGGCCGCCAGCGCCCAGGTGGCGGTGCCGATGTGGCCCGTTCCGGCCACCCTGCAGACGCTCGCCGTGCTGCTGATCGGCGCCGTCGGCGGGTCGCGCATGGGGGTCGCCTCGGTCGCGCTGTATATTGCCGAAGGGGCAGCGGGCCTGCCGGTCTTCGCCGCCGGCACCGGGGGGATCGCCGTGCTGATGGGGCCGACCGCGGGCTACCTGGCGGGCTTCCTGGCCGCCGGCTGGATCGCCGGCCAGGCGACCGGCGGCTGGTGGCGCATGGGGGTGGTGCTGCTGGCAGCACATGTCATGATCTTCGTGCCCGGCGTGCTGTGGCTGGCCGGCTTCGTCGGGCTGGAACGGGCGCTCTGGGTCGGCTTCGTGCTCTTCGTGCCGGGCACGCTGGTCAAGACCGGCCTGGCCCTGGTCCTGCGGCGCGCCGTGGCACGGGGCTGATCGCCGCGGGGGCCGCATCCGCCCCGGCATGCGACTTGCTGCGTCGGGGCCCGGAAAGCCCACCCCCGCCGCTCGGCCGCACAAGCGGCCCGGGCCCGGGCAAGGCCAGCCCCCGGGAGCCCAGTTTCAATGCAGCGTCGCCTCTTGCTCGCCACCCCAGCCCTTGTTCTTGCAAAGACCGGCCTGGCCCAGGCGCCTACGCCCAACCGCCAGCCCATCCGCTTCATCGCCGGCTTCCCGGCCGGCGGCCTGGCCGATGTCATCGGCCGGCTCTACGCCGCCCCGCTGGGCGAGGCGCTGGGCACCTCGATGGTGGTGGAAAACCGCACCGGCGCCTCCGGCACGATCGGCGCCGATGCGGTTGCCAAGGCCGCCCCCGACGGGCTGACCCTGGCCGTGTCCCACGCCATCCCCTTCGGCTTCGCCCCCGGCGTGCTGCCCAGCATGCCCTACGACCCCGTCGCCGATTTCACCCACCTCGCGCTGCTGGCCGAGGCACCCACCGTCACCGTCGTGCTCGGCCGCTCACCCTTCCAGAGCATGACCCAGATGCTGGAAGCCGCGCGCACACGGCCGGTTCGCTACGGCTCCTCCGGCGTCGGTTCGGCCGAACACATCATGGGCGCCGTGGTCGCCCGCGCGGCCGGGGCTGCACAACTGGACCACATCCCCTACCGCGGCACCGCACCCGCCCTGCAAGACCTGATGGGCGGCCAGATCGACGCGCTGAACGCCCCCGTCACCACACTGGTCGGGCCGTTGCGCGATGGATCGCTGCGCCTGCTCGCGACCTCCTCCGAAACCCGCATCGCGGCCTTTGCCGATGTGCCGACGCTGGGCGAACTCGGCTACGGCCAGGCCACCCACACCCAGTGGATCGGCATCAGCGCGCCGCGCGGCCTGCCGCCGGCCATCGCCACGCGCATCATCGCCGCCGTGCCGCCGATTGCCGCCACACCCTCCATCCAGGCGCGCCTGGCCGAATTCGCCTCGGCCCCACGCAGCCCAGCCCTCTACGGCCCGGACTTCGCCCGCTTCGTCGCCGGCTTCCGCGACCACTGGGTCGCGATGGCACGCGCTGAAGGTATCGTGGCTGGGTGAGGCGGCTCTCTGGAGAGGGCTTTGCCCCCTCCAGACCTCCCCCAGCAGGGGACCGGGTCCCCTGCACCCGCCTTATGTATTGCCCAAGGCGAGGGAGGGGCGTCGTAGGGTGCGCCTGTGATCGAGGGCGGTCGCGGCCCCTCCCTCGCCTTGGGCAATGTACCAAGTGGGTCCAGGGGCCTCAGGCTCCTGGTGGGGGGAGTTTGAGGGGGGCGAAGCCCCTCTCAAGAAGCGCGCGCCCTCAGGCCAATCCCAGCGCCCACAGCAGCACGCCTTTCTGCGCGTGCAGTCGGTTTTCGGCTTCGTCGAAGACCACGCTTTGCGGGCCGTCCATGACTTCGTCGGTGATTTCCTCGCCCCGGTGGGCGGGCAGGCAGTGCATCACGATGGCTTCTGGGGCCGCGTGCTGCAGCAGGCGCGCATTGACCTGGTAGGGTGCCAGCAGGTTGTGGCGGTTGAGTTTCGCTTCGCTGGTCTCATCGCTCATGGACACCCAGGTATCGGTGACCACGCAGGCGGCACCAGCGACCGCGGCCGCGGGGTCGGTGGTCAGTTGGATGTCCGCGCCCTCGGCCCGCGCCCAGGCGATCAGGTCTGCGGGCGGCGCCAGTTCCGGGGGGGTTGCGATGCGCAGGGCGAAGCGGAAGCGCGCGGCGGCCTGGATGAAGCTTTGCGCGACGTTGTTGCCATCGCCGGTCCAGGCGATGGTTTTTCCCGCGATCGGGCCGCGATGTTCTTCAAAGGTCATCACGTCGGCCATCAACTGGCAGGGGTGCGACACATCGGTCAGCCCGTTGATGACGGGCACTGTCGCGTATTCCGCCATTTCACGGATGCGCGCGACCGAGGCCGTGCGCAGCATGATCGCATCCACGTAGCGCGACAGCACGCGCGCCGTATCGGCCGGGGTTTCGCCCCGGCCGAGTTGCATTTCCGCGCCCCCCAGCACCACCACCTCGCCGCCGAGTTGGCGGATGCCGACCTCGAAGGAGACACGGGTGCGGGTGGAGGGTTTTTCGAAGATCAGAGCGACGGTCTTGCCGGCCAGTGGCCGGTCGGTACGCAGGCCTTTCTTGGCGGCGACGCCCAGGTCCAGCATGCGGCGGAGTGTCGCCGTGTCCAGGTCGCTCAGTTCCAGGAAATGCCGCAGGGCGGACCCCCGCGGCGTCACGCGGCGTGCCGCACTCATTTCGCCGCGATGCTCGTGGCCGATGGGGTCAGCCGGCGCATCACGCGGTCGAGCAGGCCGAGCGCCTCATCCGCCTCGGCCTCCTGAATGATCAGCGGCGGCGCCAGGCGCAGCACGTTCTGCCCGGCGGCCACGGTCAGCAGCCCTTCGGCGACACCCGCGGCCTGGGCCTCGGTGTTGACGATGCCGTCGCGCAGCTTGATGCCGAGCAGCAGCCCCGCACCACGGATATCCTCGATCACCGCAGGATGGCGCTGCGCAAGTTCCAGCAACCCGCGCCACAGGTGGCGGGCGACGCGGTCAACCTGGTCGAGGAACCCTGGCGCCAGCACCACGTCCAGCACCGCATTGCCGGCAGCGCAGGCCAGCGGCCCACCGCCATAGGTCGTGCCATGCGTGCCGGGCTTGAGGTGCTTGGCGACCGCCTCCTTGGCGAGGATGGCACCCAGCGGGAAGCCACCGCCGATGCCCTTGGCCGAGCTCATCACGTCCGGCTGGATGCCGGACCATTGATGCGCCCACAGCTTGCCGGACCGGCCCATGCCGGTCTGCACCTCGTCTAGCGCCAGCAGCAGGCCGTATTCGTCGCAGACGGCGCGAAGTTCGCGCAGGAAGCGCAAATCGGCCGGGCGCACCCCGCCTTCGCCCTGCACCGGCTCTATCATGATGCCGCCGGTGGCGGGCGTGATGGCACTGCGAACGGCGTTCATGTTGCCGAAGGGCACATGGTCGAAGCCTTCGACCGGCGGGCCGAAGCCGGCCAGGTACTTGGCATTGCCGGTCGCACTCAGCATGCCCAGGGTGCGGCCGTGGAAGGCACCCTCAAAGCAGAT
>JBBQHE010000138.1:0-12071 GCA_038323655.1 Acetobacterales bacterium
AAATCCGGCGTCAGGATTTCGATGGTGGTGTCGGGGGCCGCGGCGCGTTGGCGATGCGGTCGCGAAGCTCGGTTTGCAGCATGTGGTTGTCACCAGCGTGGACCGCGACGACCTGGCCGATGGCGGGGCCCTGCATTTCGCGCAGACCATCGCCGCCATCCGGGCCGCCGCCTCCGACACGACCATTGAAATCCTGACGCCGGATTTTTTGCGCAAGGACGGCGCCCTGCCGGTGGTCGTCACCGCCCGGCCGGATGTGTTCAACCACAACCTCGAAACCGTCCCGCGGCTCTACCCCACCATCCGCCCCGGCGCGCGCTACTTCCATTCGTTGCGCCTGCTGGACCAGGTGAAGGCGCAGGACCCCTCCATCTTCACCAAATCCGGCATAATGGTGGGCCTGGGTGAAACCCGCATTGAAGTCCTGCAGGTGATGGACGACCTGCGCAGCGCTGATGTGGATTTCCTAACCATTGGCCAGTATCTGCAGCCGACGAAGAAACACGCCGCCGTCGATCGTTTCGTGCCGCCGGCCGAGTTCGAGGATTACGCCAGCATGGCGCGCGCCAAGGGTTTTTTGGTGGTCTCGGCCAGCCCGTTGACCCGCTCGTCCTACCACGCGGATAGCGACTTTCTGGCGCTGCGTGCGGCGCGAGCGAAAATGCTCGCGGCCTGACATGCCGACCCATGCGGAAAAGCGCGTCTTCCGGCATTCGCCGGAACAGATGTTCGACCTGGTGGCCGATGTCCGCCGCTACCCGGAGTTCCTGCCGTGGTGTGTCGGCGCGCGGGTGCTGACGAAGACCGAGACGGAGTTGGTCGCCGACCTGACCATCGGCTTCAGGATGTTCCGCGAATCCTTCCGGTCGCGCGTGGCGCTCGACCGGCCGGGGCAGGTGCGGGTGTCCTATGAAAACGGTCCCTTTCGCTACCTGAACAACACCTGGACGCTGCGGCCCCATCCGCAGGGCTGCGAGGTGGATTTCTTCGTCGATTTCGAATTTCGCAGCACGGTGTTGCAGGCCGTCATTGGCGTCGTGTTCAATGAGGCGGTGCGGGTCATGGTCGGCGCCTTCGAACGCCGGGCCCGTGTGCTGTACGGCCGCAACATCGCACCACCAGCCGGCGCCCCCGCCCCGGTGACGTGACGCTCAGGCGCTGCCATGCTGCGCCGATGAACGCTTTCTCCTATATCCCCGCCCGCCCCGACCCCAGCCTGCCGCCGGTCCTGGCGAATCTCTATTCCGACACCCAGACCAAGCCCTCGCCGGGCATGCGCGACGCCATGCATGCTGCCGATTGCGGCGACGAACAGCATGGCGATGACCCCATGGTCTGGGCGCTCTGCGACCGGATGGCGGCATTGCTGGGCAAGGAGGCGGCGGTCTTCCTGCCCTCCGGGACCATGTGCAACGTCGTCGCCCTGCTGGTGCATTGCCGGCCCGGCGATGAGGTCCTGGCCCATCGCCTGTCGCACATCATCACCAGCGAACACGGCAACCATGCGGCCCTCGGCGGGATCATGATGAACCCGCTGGACGGGCCACGTGGCCTGTTCGATGCGGCCACGCTGGAAGCCGCCCTGCGCCCCCGCAGCCGCTACGCCCCCCCCCAGGCGCTGCTGGAGGTCGAGCAGACCGCCAACCTCGGCGGCGGCGTGGTCTGGCCCCAGGCGCAGCTCGACGCCGTGCTGGCGCGCGGTCGCGCGGCAGGGCTTGCGACCCACATGGACGGCGCGCGGCTGATGAACGCGGTGGTCGCGGCCGGCATCCCGGCGGCCGAGATGGTGGCCGGCTGCGACAGCGTCTGGCTGGATTTCACCAAGGGCCTTGGCGCGCCGCTCGGCGCGGTGCTGGCGGGCAGCACGGCATTCATCTCCGAAGCCTGGCGCTGGAAGCAGCGGCTCGGCGGCTCGATGCGCCAGGGGGGGGTTTCCGCCGCGGCCTGCCTCTATGCGCTGGACCACAATATCGATCGCCTGGCCGAGGACCATGCCAATGCCCGCGCCCTGGCGCGTGGCCTGGCGCAGATCCCAGGGCTGGTGGTGGAGGCGCCGGACACAAACCTCGTCTTCTTCAACACGCAGGGCGTCGGGCTGGCGGCCGAGTCTTTTGCCGCGGCGATGCGTGAGCGGGGCGTGATGGTCAGCACGTTGGCCGGGCGCGTGCGCGCCTGCACGCATCTGGATGTGAACGCCGCCCAGATCGAGATTGCGCTGGGTGCGGCCCGGGCGGTCTGCGCCGCGCCTGAACGCGCCTGATGATCCGCGGTGTCAGCCGCTGAATAAAGGTGACAGGCCCGCCTCGCTGTGGTGCAACACAGCGCTGATGGATCATCTTCCGCACTGCAACGACGCGCCCCCGTTTACCCTGATCCGGCCGGATCAGGTGCTTGCGCCGGTCATTTTCGCCTCGCCCCATTCGGGCCGGAACTACCCGCCGCACTTCGTCGCAGAAAGCCGTCTCGACCCGGTCGCACTGCGTCGCAGTGAAGACAGTTTCGTCGAGCAGCTTTTCGCCGGCGCCCCGGGCCACGGCATGCCGCTGCTGGCCGCGACCTTCCCGCGCGTCTATTGCGATGCCAATCGCGAACCCTGGGAACTCGATCCCGGCATGTTCGACGGGCCCTTGCCTGCCTGGGTCAACAGCCAGAGCCCCCGGGTCGGCGCCGGGCTTGGCACGCTGGCCCGGGTCGTGGCCTCAGGCGAGCCGGTCTATAGCCGCCGCCTGCCCTTCTCCGAAGCCGAGACCCGTATCCGTAACTGCTGGGAGCCGTATCACGTTGCCCTGGCGTCGCTGATCGCCGAAACGGTCGCGACCTTCGGCGCCTGCCTTCTGATCGATTGCCATTCCATGCCGGCGCATCCCGCCCATGGCCTGAACCCGCCGGATATCGTCCTTGGGGACGCCCATGGCACCGCCTGCGCCCCGCGCGCCGCGCGGATGATCGAGGAAGGCCTGCAGGGTCTGGGCTATCGCGTGCGGCGCAACGATCCCTATGCTGGCGGGTATATCACCCGCCACTATGGCCGCCCGCGAGAGGCCGTTCATGCGTTGCAGATCGAGATCGCGCGCGGCCTGTATATGGATGAAGCCGCCATACGCCCCCATGCCGGGCTTGACGTGCTGGCCGACCACCTGTCGCGGCTGATCGCTGACCTGGCGAGGCGCGACTGGTCCTTCCTGAAACCCTGACGGACCGCGCAAAAAAAGCGGCGGTGCCCGAAAGCACCGCCGAGTTTAGGGAGGAAACGTCCAAGAAAGATGGTGAGGCGGCAAGCCGTCACACCATCCACAGCTTAAGTAAGGCGGTGATCGCTCGTGTGCAAGTGTGTTTTTGCGGTGCAGCAGAAATCCTTGACCGGCGCGCGGCACGCCCTGTGCAATCCCGCCGGCCATGGTCCGTCTCCTTCTCCTCCTGCTTGCCTTCGCCACCCCCGCGCTGGCGACACCTGCCGGCCCACCGTTGGCGCCGGGCGGTTTGTGTCGCGCCGCCATTGCGGCGGTTGAGCGCGAGGCACCGATCCCGGCCGGCCTCCTGCAGGCGATCGGGCGGGTTGAATCCGGCCGCCGCGACCCCTCGACCGGTCAGTTCTCGCCCTGGCCCTGGACCATCAACGTCGAAGGGACCGGCTATTTTTTCCAGAGCCGGGAGGAAGCCATTGCCGCTGTGCGGCAACATCAGGCGCGGGGGGCGACCTCGATCGACGTCGGCTGCATGCAGATCAACCTGCGCCATCATCCCCAGGCCTTTCCGGGGCTGAACGAGGCCTTCGACCCGCTGTCCAACGCCCGCTACGCCGCGCGCTTCCTGCGCAGCCTGTGGGACACGCGGCAGGACTGGATGCGGGCGGCGGCGAACTATCATTCCAACACGCCGGAGTTTGCCGATGCCTATCGCGCCCGCATCGCGGCGGCCTGGCCGGAGGAAGCCCGCAACGCCGGCGCGCACCCCCCCTATGTCGGGCTGCCGAGGCCAAGCGTGCCCTTCGGCAGCCGCGGCGGGGCCGTGCTGGCCGGTAGCGTCCCGCCTACGGCCCGCTCGGCAGAACAGGGGCGGGGACTGGATGCCTATCGTGCGATGGCGATCCCGCTGGCCGGGCGGGCCGCGCCGCTGATTTTGGGTCGCCGCGGTTAGCGCGCGAATTCAGCCCTTATCGCGTCCGTGTGCGCGCCCAGGGCTGGAACCGGACCCAAAACCCGCGCGCCATCGGCAAAAACTGCCGGTGGGGCGGCAAGCGCCACCGGGCCGCCTGGCGTCGCGACCGTGGTGCGGCGCAGCGCAGGATGCGCCGCCAATCCCGCCATGTCGTTCACCAGGCCAAAGGCAATGTCGGCAGCCCGCAGGGCGGCCGCACAGTCATCACGCGTGCGGGCCGCGAAGCCGTTCGCAACCCTGGCATCCACCACGGCGCGGTTGGCGACGCGTTCCACGTTGCTGCGAAACCCGTCCCGCTGCGGCAGTGTCGCATCGCCCAGGAAATCGGTGCAGAGCCGTGCGAATTCGCGTTCGTTCTGGATGCTGATCAACACCAGCGCGCCATCGGCGGCGGGATAGGCGCCGTAGGGGCAGATGGAGGGATGGGCGAGGCCCATCCGGGCGGGGGCGCGGCCGGTGCCTTCGAAATACAGCAGCGGCACGTTCATCCAATCTGCCATGCCATCGAACAGCGACACGGCGATGCCGGTGCCGCGGCCTGTGATGCCGCGCTGGATAAGCGCCTCCAGCACCGCTGCATGGGCGTTCATCCCGCACGCGATGTCGCAGGCCGAAACGCCCACGCGCCCCGGCCCTGCGGGATGGCCGGTGATGGAAGCGAGCCCGACCTCAGCCTGGACCAGCAGGTCATAGGCCTTCATCGCCGCGTAATCCCCGGTCTCGCCATAGCCGGAGATATCGACGGTGATCAGCCGCGGGTGTTTGTCGCGCAATGCGGCGCTGCCGAAGCCGGCGCGGGCCATGGCACCGGGCGCCAGATTCTGGATGAAGACATCGGCGCGGGCCAGCAGGCGTTCGAGCAGCGCCTTGTCCTCGGGCGCCTTGATGTCCAGGCAGAGGCTTTCCTTGCCGCGGTTCAGCCAGACAAAATAAGTGGATTGCCCGGCCGCGGCGGCGTCGTAGCCACGGGCGAAATCGCCCTCCGCCCGTTCGATCTTGATGACGCGCGCGCCGGCATCGGCAAGGCGCACCGAACAGGTGGGGGCGGCGACGGCCTGCTCCATCGAAACGACGAGCAGCCCCTCCAGCGGGCGCATCAATAACTGCGCGGCAGGCCGAGCACGTGCTCGCCGATATAGGACAGGATCAGGTTCGTGCTGATGGGTGCGACCTGGTAGAGCCGGGTTTCGCGGAACTTGCGCTCGATGTCGTATTCCTCGGCGAAACCGAAGCCGCCATGGGTCTGCACGCAGGCCTCTGCCGCCGCCCAGGAGGCGTCGGCCGCGAGCATCTTGCCCATGTTGGCTTCCTCGCCGCAGTTTTCGCCCGCTTCGAACTTCTGCAGGCCACGCTGCACGATGGCTTCCGCCGCACGCATCTGGGCATAGGCGCGGGCCAGCGGGAATTGCACGCCCTGGTTCTGGCCGATCGGGCGGCCGAAGAGCACGCGTTCCTTGGCATAGGCGGTGGCGCGGGCCAGGAACCACTTGGCGTCGCCGATGCATTCGGCGGCGATCAGCAGGCGCTCGGCGTTCATCCCGTCCAGGATGTAGCGGAAGCCCCGGCCCTCGACGCCGACCAGTGCATCGGCCGGGATGACCATGTCGTCGAAGAACACTTCGCAGGAATTGTGGTTCATCATGGTGCGGATGGGCCGGATGGTCAGGCCGTGGCCCAGCACGGTGCGCATATCGACCAGGAAGGTGGACAGCCCCTCGGTCTTCTTCATCACCTGGTCGCGCGGCGTGGTGCGGGCCAGCAGCAGCATCAGGTCGGAATGTTCCGCCCGGCTGGTCCAGATCTTCTGGCCCTTCACCACCCAGGTATCGCCGACGCGCGTCGCGGTGGTGCGCAGCGTGGTGGTGTCGGTGCCGCTCGTCGGCTCGGTCACGCCGAAGGCTTGCAGGCGGAGTTCGCCGCTGGCGATCTTCGGCAGGTATTCGGCCTTCTGGGCCGGGCTGCCGTGCCGCAGCAGCGTGCCCATGATGTACATCTGCGCGTGGCAGGCAGCCCCATTGCAGCCCTGGGCCTGGATTTCTTCTAGCACAGCGGCGGCGGCCGACAGGGGCAGGCCGGAGCCACCGTATTCCTCGGGGATCAGGGCGGCGAGCCAGCCAGCCTCGGTCAGAGCGTTGACGAATTCGGTGGGGTAGGCGCGCTCGGCGTCTAGTTTCCGCCAATAGTCGCCGGGGAAGCGGGCGCAGAGCTTGCCGATCTCGGTGCGGATTTCGGCATGCGGGTCGTGCGCGATCGGGCTTGCGTGGTCCATCGTATCCTCGGTGGCGATTTTGCCGATGGATGCGCGCCGACGCGGCGCCCCGCAACCCCCCTCGGCGTACTGCCGCTGGTCAGCGCGCCGCCGCCGCGACCCGCCAGATCACATTGCCCACATCATCTGCCACCAGCAGCCCATCCCGCCGGTCAGGCGCGACCCCGACCGGGCGCCCCTGCGCCTGACCGCGGGCGTCCAGAAAGCCTGTCAACACCTCCACCGGCGGCCCGCTTGGCATCCCCCCGGCGAAGGGCACGAAGATGACGCGATAGCCGCTCGGCGGTCGGCGGTTCCAGGACCCGTGCTGCCCGATGAAGGCGCCCGAGACGAAGGGCGCAGGCAGCCCGCTGTCGGCCGTCACCGCCAGCCCCAATGACGCGGTATGTGCCCCCAGCGCGTAATCGGGCGCAATGGCGCGGGCGACCAGGTCCGGGCGCGGCGGCTGAACGCGGCTGTCCACAGTCTGGCCGAAGTAGCTGTAGGGCCAGCCATAAAAGCCTCCGTCCCGCACCGAGGTCATGTAGTCCGGCACAAGATCACTTCCGATTTCATCCCGCTCGTTCACCGCGGTCCAGAGCGTCCCGCCCGGCGCAAAGGCAAGCCCGTTCGGGTTGCGCAGGCCGGTCGCGAAAGATCGCCTCGCGCCGGTTGCGACATCGATCTCCCAGATCGCCGCTCGACCTTCCTCCGCCGCCATGCCGTTCTCGCCGACGTTGCTGTTGGAGCCGATGCTGACATAGAGCCGTGTCCCATCCGGGCTGGCGACCAGGTTCTTCGTCCAGTGGTGGTTGATCGTTCCGGCCGGCAGCCGCGCCAGCACCCGGCCGGGGTCGGTGATGCGGGTAACACCGGACTGGTAAGGGAAGACGCTAACTGCATCGGTGTCGGCCACGAAGATCTGCCCCTGCGCGAAGGCCATGCCGAAGGGCGAGTTCAGCCTTTCGAGGAAGACTTCACGGACATCCGCGACGCCATCGCCATTCGTGTCGCGCAGCAGCGTGATGCGATTGGCGCTCGGAACGCCGGCGCCGGCGCGGGCCATCACCGCCCGCATGACCGTGCCGCGCAAGCCCGGGCTGTCATCGGGCTTGGCAGGCGCATTGCTCTCGGCCACCAGCACATCGCCATTGGGCAGCACGAAGACATTGCGCGGATGGTCGAGGTCGCGCGCGAAGGCCGTGACACCCAGCCCCGGCGCGGGGATGGGCGAGGCACCCTGCGCCCAGCCAACCGCGGGGGCGATATTCACCGTCGGCAGCAGGCCTGGCGCCGGTGCGGGGAGTTGCGGGCTGGGCCCGATCCCGGCCTCCAGCGGCAAGGTTGCGCGTTCACAGCCGGTCAACGCGACGCCTCCCGCGCCCAGGACGATGACGGCGGCGATGATCCAGGTGGCCCGCTTCATGGCCCCGCAACGCGCGGGGTTGCGACGGGTTGCTCAGGTGTAGCGGTTCGGCGGCACCTTCAGCCCCAAATTCTCCCGCAGCGTCGTCCCCTCGTACTCCGTGCGAAACACCCCCCGCCGCTGCAATTCCGGAATCACCAGGTCGCAGAAATCGGTAAACGGCTTGGGGTAGTAGTTGCAGATCACGCAGAACCCGTCCGCGCCCTCCTTGGTCACCCATTCCTCCATCTCATCGGCGATCATTTTTGGTGTGCCGACGATGACGCGATGGCCCTGGGCCGCCGCGGTGTGGCGGGCGATCTGGCGCAGCGTCATGTTTTCCCGCCGCGCCAAGTCTACCACCATTTTCTGGCGGCTTTTCGCGCTGTTGGTTTCTGGAAGTTCGGGCAGCGGTCCATCCAACGGGAACTTGCGGATATCCAGCCCGGCGGTGAAGCGCGACAGCGAGGCCAGCGCGATCTCATCCGGCAGCAGACTCTGCAACTCGTCGTATTTCTCCTGCGCCTCGCTCATCGTCGCGCCGATCACCGGGGTCAGCCCCGGCATGATCTTGATGTCATCCGGCGTGCGACCGAATTTATAGGTCCGCGCCTTCACCTCGGCGTAAAACGCCTGGGCCGCAGCCAACTCGGTCTGTGCCGTGAAGACCACATCCGCGGTCTTGCCCGCCAATTCGATCCCCGGCCCCGAGGACCCCGCCTGCGCCACCACCGGCCGCCCCTGCGGCGTGCGCGACACGTTCAACGGCCCGCGCACCGAGAAATGCTTCCCCTTGTGGTTGAGGAAATGCATCTTGTCGAAGTCGAACCAGACCCCGCTCTCCTTGTCCTTCAGGAAGGCGTCGTCTTCCCACGAATCCCAAAGTCCCGCGACCACATCATAGAATTCGGCGGCGCGTTCATACCGCGCGGCGTGGTCGACATGGTCCTCAAGCCCGAAGTTCCCAGCCTCGTCCTCGATCTGGCTGGTCACCAGGTTCCATCCGCAGCGCCCGCCGCTGATGTGGTCGATGGTCGAGAAACGGCGTGCGATATTGTAGGGCTCGTTGAAGGTCGTCGTCGCGGTCGCAATCAGCCCGATGTTCTTCGTGCCAACCGCGAGTGCGGCCAGCAGCGCCGTCGGTTCCAGCTTCACGATGCGCGAAAGCTGTGCCTTGCTGCGGTCGCCCCGCGCCATGGCATTGCTGCCGCCGACAGCGACCGTGTCCTGGAAGAAGATCGTGTCGAACTTCGCGGCCTCCGCGCGCTGCGCGAGCGCCATGGTCGCCGGGAAATCCATGTCGGTCGTGGTATCGGCGGAAGGATGCCGCCAGCCCGACAAGTGGTTCCCCGGCACGCTGAAAAAGGCGCCCAGTTTCATCTGGCGTTTTGTCATATTGGAGTCTTTCAGGGTGCGGTGCGTATGCCGGTGGCGAACGTATAGCCATCGCCCGAGGGCGTGAGGCTCAGGCCCCGCCGCATCCCCCAGGCCATGCGCCAGGCGAAGACAGGAACGATGCCCTGGTCGTCCATGATGATGCGGGCGGCGGCCCAGGTCTCACGTTCACGCTGCGCATCGTCGAAGGTCGCGTCGATCACGTCCAACTGCCGGTCCAGCGCCGGGTTGGAATACCGCCCGCGGTTGGAAGCCCCATGGCTCAGCGCCGGGTTCATCGTCCGCAGGATGGTGGTCATGCCCTCCGACGCAACGCCGGAGGAGGAGGCGAAGATCGCCATATGGGCCGAGAATTCCGGCTCGCCCCCCGGCCCGCCGCTGGTCGCGCGGCGGAAGAAGACCGCGGTTGGCAGCACCTCCACCTGGGCGCGGATGCCGATCGCGGTCAGCATCTGCGCGACGGTCTGGCAGGTGCGCGCGTCGCCGGCGAAGCGGTCCGATGTGCAGTGGATGGTCAGCCCGAAGCCCTGCGGGTAGCCCGCCTCGGCCAGCAGGCGGCGCGCGCGCGCCACGTCGAAGGGTTGCGGCGCCAGGCTCGGGTCATGGCCGATGAAGCCGGGCGGCGCGATCTGCCCGATCGGTTCGGCCATGCCCTCCATCGCGCGTTCCGAAATCGCCGTGCGGTTCAGCGCAAAGCTCATCGCCTGGCGCACGCGCAGGTCCTTCAGCGGATTGCGCGCCAGCGGCTGGCCATCCGCCCCGGTGATGTGCAGTGCCTGGTCGCGATGCTGGTCGAGGTGCATGTACAGGACGAAGTTGGAATTGGCGGAAACCAGACGCGTGCGTTCGCCATCGCGCACCCGCTGCATCAGCGCCGATGGCACGGTATCGATCACATCGACATCGCCTGCCAGCAGGGCCGCGACCCGCGCGCTGTCGTTGGGGATGAAGCGAAAGGTCACGCGCGCCCAGGGTTCCGCCCCACGCCAGTGGTTGGGGTTGCGTTCCACCACCGCATCCTGCGCCGGGCGCCAGCGCACCCAGCGATAGGGGCCGGTGCCGATCGCCGCCGCGCCGTTGAAATCGGGGTCGGGCGTCGCCGATACCGCCCGCGCATTGACGATGGCGATCACTGCCAGCGCGGATGGCAAAAGCGGCGACGGGTTGCGCGTGCGGATCACCACGGTCCGCGCATCCTTCACCTCCACGCCGGTGACCATGCGCACCGAACTCGCATAGGTGCGCAGCCCCGTCGTGGCCTGGGCGCGACGGATGGAAAAGACCACATCCTCCGGCGTCAGCGGCGATCCGTCGTGGAAGCGCGCGCCTTCGCGCAGCGTGAACGCCCAGGTTAGAGGATCCACCACCCGCCAGGATTCGGCGACGCCCGGCACGGGGCGCAGAAAGGCGTCCTGGAAGACCAGGGGTTCATAGACATGCAGCTGGATGTTGCGGTTGGCGGTGAAGGACTGGTGCGGATCGGTGCCGTCCATCGCGGCCTTCATGCCGATCTGCAAATCCTGGGCTGCAGCCGGCAGCGCGAAAAGGGCGAGTAGGACAAGGATGCGTGCGGCCATGCAGGGCGATGTCTCCGTCGTCGTGACCTTACCGGTCAGCGTCGTGGCAGCAACATCCGTGCCGACGAAACCCGGGCTTGTTGCGCGGAGCATACGGCACTACCTGCGCGCCATGCCAAATCGCGCCGATATTCTCGTCCTGGGCCTGACGGCCGGAACCGTGGGCAGCCTGGTGGGCGGGCTGATGCTGGGCATTGGCCTGGGCATGGTGACCCAGGGGGTACATATCGGCTGGCTTCTGGTGCTGCCCGCGGCACCCGTGTCGGGGGCCTTGGGCTATATCCTGGCCAAGCGCCTGGTCAGCCGCCCGGATTAGACCACACGAATGCCAGCCGCCCGGATCAGCCTGCCCTTGTAGTCGTAATCTGCCGCGATCATCGCCGCGAAATCCTCGGGCGTGCTGACGCGGATGGTATAGCCATTCGGCGTCAGGTGACGGTCCGCCACCGCGGGCACGGCCATGGCGGCGGCGATGTCGTCGCGGATGCGGCGCACCAGCGGCCCTGGCGTCGCGGCCGGGGCCAGCACGCCGAACCAGGTGCGCGGGTCGATCTCGGCCAGGCCCGCTTCTGCCAGGGTCGGCACATCGGGCAGTTGCACCAGGCGTTCGGGCTTGCCGACGGCGAGGGCCCGCAGCGTGCCGACGGCCAGATACTCGCGGGCACTGGCGACGCCCGCCAGCGTCATCTGCACCTCGCCCGACAGCGTCGCCAGCACCGCAGGCGTCAGCCCGCGATAGGGCACATGGGTCAGCGAAATGCCTTCCTTGGCCGCCAGCGCGCCGAACAGCAGATGCGGCTGGGAGGCATCGCCGTAGGAGCCGAAGTTCAACGCTCCCGGCCTGGCCCGGGCCGCTGCCACCAGCCCCGCCATGTCGCGCGCCGGCACGGCCGGGTTGACCAGCACCATCTGGTGCACGTCCACAAGCCAGGTGACCGGGGCCAGGTCGCGCCGCGGGTCATGTGGCAGGCCGGGGATCAGGTGCGGATTGCCGGTGATGGAATTATCGGCAGTGACAAGCAGCGTGTGCCCATCGGGCGGCGCCTTGGCGACCAGATCGGTGCCGGGCACGGTGCTGCCGCCGGGTCGGTTGTCCACAACCACCGGCTGGCCCCATGTGCGCGACAGTTGGTCGGCCAACGCGCGGGCCAAGGCATCCAACCCGCCACCGGGCGGAAAGGGCACGACCAGCCGCACCTGGCGGTTGGGGAAGCCAGGTTGGGCCAGGGCCGGGGTCGCAAGCGTGGCGGCGAGAAGCGTGCGTCGGGTGAGGGTCATGCGGACTATT
>JBBQHE010000139.1:0-11938 GCA_038323655.1 Acetobacterales bacterium
TGGGACAGGGCTTCCCGCAGGCGCCCGGGCATGACCGGCTGCAGCAGAATGGACTGGAACAGGCCGAAGGGCAGCGGCGGGGCGACCGCGTCGGGCAGGCCGAAGCGGATCAGGCGCGGCGCCTCACCGGCCACGGCCCGCACGCGATGCGCCGCCGCCACCGCATCCAGCCCGTCCAGCCGCGCATCCAGGATCACGACATCGAAGGGCGGCGCGTCCTGCGACGCCAACAGGACCAGCGCCTCCTCCAGCGTTGCCACCACCACGGCCGTCAGGCCCAGCGCTTCGAGCTGCTGCGCCAGCGCGCCGCGCTGCAGTGCCGCCTTCACCACCACCAGCGCGCGGCGCCCGGCCAATTCGCAGGGTTGCGGATCACCGGGCGCGACGCCGAGGTTCAGCGAAAGGCGGAACACGCTGCCGCCGCCCGCGCGCGGCGAGGCCTCAAGGCTGCCGCCCAGCAGCTCCGCCAGTCGCAACGATATCGCAAGCCCGAGGCCGGTTCCGCCATACCGCCGGCGGATCGAGGCATCGGCCTGGCTGAAGCGGTCGAACAGCGCCGGAATGCGCGCGGGATCGATGCCGATGCCGGTATCGCTGACCGTGCACACGAGGTCGCAGCGACCATCGGGCAGCAGCGTTGCCGACATGGAAAGCCGGATCCAACCCGTCTCGGTGAACTTCACCGCATTGCCCACAAGGTTGAACAGGATCTGCCGGAAGCGCGCAGGGTCGCCCAGCACCCGGTCCGGCACGTGCGGGCCGATGACGCAGACCAGGTCGAGATCCTTGGCCGCGGCGCGCGGGGCAAACAGTTCCGCGATGGTGCCGACCTCCTGCTCGATGGCGAAGGGCACGGTTTCGGGCGCCGCCGCACCGGCCTCAAGCTTGGAGAAGTCCAGGATGTCGTTCAGCAGTGTCAGCAGATGGGCCGCTGAATTGTTGATGGTCTCAGCGTAGCGGCTCTGGATGGGCGAAAGCGGCGTCTCCATCAACAATTCCGACAGGCCGATCACGCCGGACACCGGCGTGCGTATCTCATGGCTCATGGACGCCAGGAATTCCTGCTTCGCCTCGGTGGCGGCGCGGGCTTCACGCTCGCTGGCGGCGATCCGGCGGCCCTGGCGCAGCACCACCAGCACGGCCGCCAGGGCGAGCAGGGTGATAGCGGCGACGGCACCGAGGAAGGCCATGTTCTGGTCATGCACACCGGCCAGCGCGACGTCGCGGCGCTGCGCCACCTCGATCACCAGCGGCACCTGGCGTGTCAGCGCGAAGCCGGCGGAGACCGCGGTACCGAAGCCATCCGGGCCGCTGTAGGTACCGATCTCGCGCCGCGGCAGGAAGCGCGCGAAGGGCCAGGCGTCGGGGTGGGCCGCGCCGATACCCTCCAGCGTGGCGTCGCCCCGCGCGACCATCACGCCATCGAAGGTGTAGAGCCGCACGATGACGTTCAGCGCTTCCGCCTGGCGGACGGCAAGCGCGGTGAGGTATTCGGCGTTCAGCAGCGCGATGGCCAGGCCGTCGAAACCACCATCCTGATCACGCAGCGGCTTGGCGACCGGCAGGGTCCAGCGCGCGGGCCAGGGCGCGCCGGCGGGCCAGCCGAGGGTCGCCGGCAGCCGCCCCGGCTCGGGCGGGCCGAGCGCCAGGGCGGTGCCGGCGCTTTCGCGCAGACCCTGGAACCAGGCCCGCCCGCCGAGGTCGCTGCCGAGCATCTCGGGGGCATTGGCCTCGGCAATGCGCCCCTGCGCGTCGGTCACGGCCAGGGCGCGCAGTTGCGGCATGTCGCGGGCAAGGGTTCCCATGGCGGGCGACAGGCTCTGCGGGTCGCCCGCCGCGTGGCGCGCGGCGATGTCGGTCATCAGCACCTGCGCGGGCTCGATCGTCAGCGCCACCTGGTCCGCGAGGCCAAGCGCCAGGGCTTGCGCCAGTTGCTCCGCCTGCCGCAGCGCGCGATCGGTGCCGCGCTGGCTTTGCAGCACGAACAGCAGCACCAGCAATCCGGCCAACGCCAGCGCCGACACCAGCGCGAACAACCGCGCGCGCCGCAGGCGACGCCTGGCTGTGGCGGTGGCCACGGTCAGGGGATCAGGATCGGCGTCAGATCATGGCGCGCGGCGGCAGCGGCCAGGGCGCCATCGGCCCGGATGGCGGCGAGAAAGGCATTCACCTCAGCCCGCCATTCGGGCTGGTTCTTCGGCAGGGCCCAGCCATAGGGCGTGTCGCCGAAGCGGCCGGGCGGGTCGATCACCCGCGCCCAGGCATGCGCCAGCAGCACGCGGCGCGTATAGGGAAAGTCGCTCATGAAGACATCCGCGCGGCCGGACTGCACCTCGGCTTCGCGTGTGCGGGGCGGCGGGACGACCAGCATCGTGGCCTGGCGGAGGGTTTCGCGCATGATCGGTTCCATCACCGTGCCGGCCGCGACCGCCACGACATGGCCGGGCTGGTCGATGTCGCCCCAGGCGCGGATTGCCGGGTGGGTGCGCGTGGTGACGGCGTAGATCGGGCTCGACAGATAGGGGTCGGAGAAATCCACCCGCTGTGCCCGGGCCGGGGTGATGCCCACGGCCATCATCGCGATGTCGCAATCGCCTGCCTCGATGCGGTCGATGAAGCTGGCGAAGTTGGTTTCGACAAAACGCAGGCGCACGGACAGCCGCGCCGCCAGCGCGCGCGCGAGGTCGATGTCGATGCCTTCCAGGGCGGAACTGCGTGGGTTGCGATAGGAAATGGCGAAATAGTCCGGCCAGATGCAAACGCGAAGCTCGCCGCGGGCGCGGATTTCGGCGCTCAGCGACGCCGGCTGGGCCAGGGCAGCAGCGCCGCCACACACCACGGCGACCAGAAGCAGGCAGAAGCGTGCGGCAGGCAACGCGAGCGTGAACACGGCGTGATGTTCCTTTCGATATGGGTCACCTTGGGCAAGTAAGGCTGGCGCGTCCTTAATTTCCCGACACGGCGCCCCAGGCCGAACCCACCCCTGTCTGCCGAAGGCTGTCTGGTTTTGGGTCACATGCCCAGTGCCGGCCGGGATGGCGGGCGCTGTCCCTTGTCGCATGCCGCAGGACAGCGCCTCCTGCAGGGACGAACAGCAGGGTAGGCTGCGCTTTGCCGGCCGATCAAGCGTCGCCGCTGGATCCTTCGCGTGCCGACGCGGTCGTGGCGATGGTCACCCAGGCGACAACGCCGAAGCAGCGCGTAACCTTCTGCGGAAGAACAGCCCGCACAGCACCACGCCGACCAGCACGCCCTGCGCCAGGTCATGGGTCGCGACGACCACGGCGACGGCCGCGAGCATCACGATGCTGCTGCTTTTCGGTTGGGTGACGAGGCTGCGGCGCGACTGCCACTGCAAGGTGTTGATCGACACCATGATCATCACGGCAAGCAGCGCCGGCATCAGGATCTGCCTCACCCACGGCCCCAGCACGTCGATCAGGAACAGCAGGAAGACCCAGGCCCAGAGGCAGGACAAGCGGCCCCGCCCGCCCGAGGACACGTTGATCACCGACTGGCCGATCATCGCGCAGCCCGCCATGCCGCCGAACAGCCCGGAGGTGGTGTGGGCGCGCCCCTGGCCCACGCATTCGCGGTTTCTGTTCGAAGTCGCGTCGGTCATCGCGTCGATGATGGCTGCCGTCATCAGGTTCTCCAGCAACCCGACCTTGGTCAGCGTCAGCGTCGTCGGCAGCATGATCCAGAAGGTTTCCAGCGTCAGCGGCACGTCGGGCCAGGCGAAGAACGACAGGTCGCTCGCGCAGGCGGGGCTGGAGATGGCCTGGTCGGTAGGCGAGGGGCTCCGGGGGGAATGACGGACGGCAAGGCTGGGGCGGGCTGGTCCTGGCGGCGGGGTCATCCACGCTCTTGTCCGGAAAGGCGGCAGCGCTGCGCTGCAACATTTGTGTTGCAGCGTTACCCGCTGTCGCTGGACCCCGGCGCGCCCTTTTGGCAGGGTCCGCGCCATGATCGACCGCCGTTCCCTGCTCGCCGCGACCCTGGCCGCACCCGCCTTGCCGGCGCTGGCGCAATCCACCGGCTGGGGCATCCGCCAGGATGAGACCTTGGCCCCCGGTGTCAGCCGCGAGGTGCTGATCCGCTGGGGCGACCGTGTGACCTATGACGCACCACCCTTTGCGCCGAATGCGCCGACGGTGGAATCCGCCGGGTCGCAGTTCGGCTGGGACGGCCGGATCTGCGCCATCGTCGCCCCGCCACCCGCCGCCGATGGCATCGCCCGCGCCGTGCTGGCCGTGGTGCACCCGACGGTGGACCCGGCACTCGCCTGGCCAGGCGGGGCGGACCGCCCGGCGATCGCCGCCCAGATGCAGGGCGCCAGCCTGCTCAACATCCAGAGGGAGGGCGCGCGCTGGATCGTGGTCGATGGCGGCTTCCAGTCCCGCCGGCTGACCGCGGACACGCTCTGCCGCATTGGCGGGCCGGCGGCGGCGCGCATCGGCGGGGCGGCGCAAGGGCTGGTCGCGCTGTCGGGCGGGACCGGAACGCCCTGGGGCACGCTGCTGCTGACCGAAGGCGATCCCGGCACCTGGCTTGCCAGGCTGCGCGGGCTGGATGGTCGCTTCGCGGAGGCGAACCGCTACGGCTGGGTTGTGGAGTTGGATGCGCTCGACCCCGCGTCGGTGCCGGTCAAGCGCACTGCGCTCGGGCGTTTCGCCCATGGCGATGCCGCGGCTGCCCTGGCGGCCGATGGCAGGGCGGTGGTCTTCCTGACCGACCGGCGCGCTGGTGGCGGGCTGTTCCGCTTTGTCTCGGCGAGGCCTGCCGGGCCGGATGCGCTGGACGAGGGCACGCTGTCGGTCGCCACACTCTCGGGCGGCGGCATCACCTGGGTGGCGCTGCCCGGCGGGGTCGATACGCTGCTGAACACCTCGCAAAACGCGGTCGCGGCCAATCCCGCGGGCTTCGACACGCCGTCAGGCATGGCGCTTTCCGGCAATCGCCTGGTCTTCGCCTGCCGCGGCAACGGCACCACGCCGGGCGAGGTGGTGCAGGTCACCTCGGGCGGCGACTGGGCTGCGGCCAACATGGCCGCCAGCACGCTGGTCCAGGGCCAATGGCCCGCACCGCCGCCACCCCCAGCCCGCAACGCGCCCCCGCCGCCGCCGCCTGGCCCGCCGATTCTGGCCGCACCCGATGTCGTCGGTTTCGGCCAGGGGGGGCGGCTTTATGTCGGCACCGACCGGCGGGGGGCGGGCAACCAGCCCGATGCGCTCTACGCCGTGACGCCGGGTGGCGCGGCCCAGGCGCTCTATGCCGTGCCGGTGGGGGCGGCCATCGGTGGGATCGCGGTTTCGGCCGAGGGCGCGACGCTGCTGTCCATCGTCCGCACCCCGGGCGCCGGGCCGGGCGCGCGCTGGGACCAACCGCTGACCCGCTGGCCCGCGCTCGACCCCGCGCTGCCGCCGCGCACGACCATGGTCGGGCTTGCGCGGCGCGGGGGCTGGTAGGCGACTGTCACGTTATCTTAACAAAACCCGCATGGACTTGCTGCGGGATGACAGCATGCGGCGCCAGACCCCGATCACTGCCGGAGCCTGCGCATGCCTGACAGCCTGAACCCCGCCAACCTGCCCGATGGTGTCGAGATCGAGGACATCGGCAGCAACCCAAGCCCCCGCGACACCATCCAGGACATCGCCGAGCGCCGGCTGCCGCGCCGCGGTGCCGGGCCTTAGCGCGGCCGCCATGCTGACCGACCAGTTGGTGGCCGCGGCGCAGCCCGCGCTGGCCCAGTCCGCAGGGGCGGCGGTGCCGACCCAGGGCGGACCCTCGACGCTGACCTTCCCCGAACTGCGGCTGCAGATGGCCCAGCGCGATGCGGTGGCTGATGGCTACGAGATTCAGACCGTGATCCGCTGAGGCGACCCGATCCTGCCCGGCGCGCCGGGCTTCAACCCTGCCGCCCAGACCCCCGCCGCCCAGGCGGGGCAGTTCGGCTACACCAACGACTATCTCGACTTCTTCCCGCTGCCGAAGGGCAGCCGCAGCGCTGACCACGGGCTGCTCGCGGTCAATCACGAATACACCAACACGAACCTGATGTTCGATGGCCTGGGCTCGGGCAACGCCGGCCGGCGGCGGGTCAGTGCCGAGCAGTCGCAGATCGAGCGTAACGCCCATTGCATGAGCATCGTGGAGATCCGCCGCGTCGATGGCCGCTGGTCCTATGTGCCGAACAGCCCGACCAACCGCCGCGTGACCGCCGATACGCCGATGCGCATCAGCGGCCCTGCCGCGGGGCATGAGCGGCTGAAGACCTCGGGCGCCTCGTCTGGTACATGGGCGACGATGAGCGCTTCGACTATGTCTACAAGTTCGTCTCGGCCCGTCAGATGGATCGCCAGAACCCCGCCGCCAACCGCGACCTGCTGGACGACGGCACGCTGTTCGTTGCGAAGTTCCAGGACGACGGCAAGCTGGAATGGCTGCCGCTGGTGCATGGCCACGGCCCGCTGACCGTGGCCAATGGCTTTGCCAGCCAGGCCGATGTCTGCATCGAGACGCGCCGCGCCGCCGACCTGTTGGGCGCGACCCCGCTGGACCGACCGGAGGACGTCGAGGCCAATCCGGTCAATGGCCGCGTCTGTGTGATGCTGACCAACAACGGCAACCGCACCGCCGAACGCATCAGCGCCGCGAACCCGCGCCCACGCAACGCGCATGGCCATGTGCTGAAGATGATCCCGCCCGGCGCCGGCACGAATGCGGTGGACCACGCCGAACCGAAGGCCGCTGGGACTTGTTCCTGCTGGCCGGCAAGCCGGGCCAGGACGCCGGCGCACGCTACCATCGCGCGACCTCGGATCAGGGTTGGCTGTCCTGCCCCGACAGCTGCGCCTTCGAAAGCAAGGGGCGCATGTGGATCGCGACCGACGGCGCCCCGGGTGCAGCCGGCATCGCCGATGGCATCTGGGCGGCCGACACCGCAGGCCCCGGCCGGGCGCTGACCCGGCTGTTCTACCAGGCGCCGACCGGGGCCGAGGTCTGCGGCCCGCTGTTCACGCCCGATGACACGACGCTGTTCCTGGCGATCCAGCATCCGGGGTAGGACACCGGCAGCACCTTCGCCACCCCCTCGACCCGCTGGCCAGACTTTGTCGATGGCACGCCGCCGCGGCCTGCCGTGATCGCCATCGTCAAGCGCGGCGGCGGCGTGGTCGGGGCGTAGGTGGCCTGGCCCCGGGGGGAAGCTTCTCCCCGGGGCGCCTGGCTAGTAGCCGACGACCTCGACCAGGCGTGCCTGTGTGCGTGGCCCCGGGATGCCGTCGGCGGCCAGCCGCTTGCCGCCGTCCGTTTGCTCCCGCTGGAAGGCCCGCACGGCGTGGCGGGTTTTCGGCCCCATGATGCCATCGACCGGGCCGGCGCCGAGGCCGATGGCGTTCAGCCGCCATTGCACGCCGGTCAGCCAGTCGGGGCGGGGTGGGGCGTCTTCGGGCTTGCCGACCATCTCGATGGGCGGCATTCGCATCACCGGGCGGCCGGCGGCGCGTTGCACGCTGGCGGCCAGCGCCCCTTTCAGCGTGCCGCCGGTGACCGACTTGGGGCTGACCTGTGGAGGCACGCCCATTTCGATGGCCAGTGTCGGGCCTTCCATGGTCTCGATGATCCGCACGCCGGCGATGTGCGCGAGCCCGTAGGCGAAGATGCCGTGCGCGATCTGGAAACCCTGTTCGGTAACCGGGGCCAGATAGCGGACGACAAGCGGCGTATCGCTCGCGATCATGCTGACGCCGGTCCGTCCGAAGCCGGCGGCCAGCGCCTCCAGCGAGGGGTAGATCTTGCCGTAGCCGTCGTTCCAGACGACCCGGCCGAAGGCGTCGCGATACGCCAGCACCTGGTGGCCCTTGGTCACGCCATCCGGCCTGACCCATTTGACCGAGAAGGTCACGATATCGTCGCTGCGCTGCAGAAAGGCCGCGAGCTTGGCCGGGCTGTCGATGCCGAACAGCGGCGCGACTTTCTTCCCCAGTCCTTTCAGATAGGGCAGCAGGTCCTTCGCCCAGATGCCGGCCCCGCCGGGGCCGCGGGCTGCCGCGAAGCTTGTGTCGGTCTTGCCCAGCGCCTTGACGTAATCGGCAAACTTCACGAACAGCCGGCCCTTGCCGCCTTGCCCTGCCAAGATCAGGGCGCGGTCCATGGTGGTGGGCACGCAGGGGCCGGCGCCGGCAACGCTGCCGGCGGTCTTGAAGAACAGCCTGCCGCGGCCGAGTTGCACCGCGCGCACGGCGGTGCTGGCGCCCAGGCCCAGGCCCTTGGCCAGCGGCCCCGCGATCGACGCGCCGCGCCCGACATCAGCGATCACCGGCCAAGCCGACCCTGTCTCCCACCCTTCGGCCAGGCCTTCGCCGAAGCGCAGCAGGTCGACGGCGATCAGCCCGACGACGTCGATGCTATTGGCCATGTTCCAGGCGAACCAGATGTTGTGCCACTGGCCGTTCTCGACGACGAACTGTTCCAGTTGCCCCTTGGTCGCCTTGCTCCAGTCTTCGTATTTCACAGCGAGGTCGGAGGGCGCGAAAGCCATGGTCAACTCCTGCCGGCGTAGCCGGAGCCGATTGCGCCGATGGCCAGGCATCGCCGCAAGCAACATTGCCGTGAAGGACACTGGCCCCGAGGGCGGAGGTGTGGCCGGGCGCCTGCGGCGGGGCGATGCCTTGGACGAGGCAGGCACCCATGGCGCGAGACCGCCAGGCGCTGGCCTTGCGGCATGGCCCCGCGCCAAGCCCAGGCCCATGCCAAAGCCAGTCCAGCGGTCCTGCCACCATCGCTTTCCTACGCCCGGCGCCGCGTGCATCCTGCCTGACCCACAGCCAAGGGCCCGCGCATGACCGACATCACCCAGGCCGCCATGGACCAGGGCATGGCCAGTTTCATGGCCACCCTCAATCGCATCCCGCCCAACTTCGCGCTGATGGCCGAACTCGCCCCGGGCGCCTTTGCAGGCTACGGGCTGATGCGCGATTTCGTGATGCGCGACACCCACCAGGGCGGTGCCTTGGACCTGAAGACCAAGGAACTGGTCTTCGCCCTGCTCGACACGCTGGCCGGGCAGACCGGCGGGGCCAAGACCCATGCCATGGCGGCGATGAAGCTCGGCCTGACCATGCCGCAACTGGCCGAGGGCCTGGTGCAGGTCATGATGGTGGGCGGCGTCACCACCTGGAACCTGACCGCAGCCGAGGTGCTGCGCCATTGCCAGGAGCACGCCGCATGACCGCCATCACCCGCCGCACTGCTGGCCTGCTGGCGCTGTCGGCACTGCCCGCCCCCCAGCCGGCTTTGGCGCAGGAGGCTTTTCCGACCCGCCCGCTGAGCCTGATCGTACCCCTGCCGCCGGGCGGCACGACCGATGCCATCAGTCGCGCTTTTGCGGCGCGCATGGCAGATAACCTCCGCCAATCTGTGGTGATGGACAACCGCCCGGGGTCCGGGGCCACCATCGCCTATGCCTTTGCGGCGCGCGTGCCGGCAGATGGCTATACCGTGCTGATGGGGATCAATTCGCTCGCGGTGAACCCGGCGCTGCGTACCGACCTGACCTATGCCCCGTTGCGCGACTTCGCGCCCGTGTCTCTGGTCGCGCGCGGCTGCTTCGTGCTGGCGGTGCACCCCGACCTGCCCGCCCGCAGCATGGCCGAGTTGATCGCGCTCGCCCGCGCCAGGCCGGGTGCGCTCGACCAGGCCTCGACCGGCGTGGGTTCGCTGAACCATCTGTCAGGGGCGCTGTTCCAGCAGCGCGCCGGGGTGGAGTTCAACCACGTGCCCTATCGCGGCGGGGCGCAGGCCACCACCGATGTCATCGCCGGCCGCGTGCCGGTGATCTTCTTGGCGATCCTGGAGGCCTTGCCCTTCATCCGGGACGGAAAATTGCGCGCGCTGGCCGTGACCTCGCCGACGCGGGCCGCGGTGCTGCCCGATGTGCCGACGGTGGCCGAGGCGGGGCTGACGGGCTACGCGGTCGAGTTCTGGCAGGGCTTGTTCGTGCCCGCTGCCACCCCGGCCCCGGTGGTCGCGCGGCTGAACCAGGCGGCGCGTGTGGCGGCGGCCGACCCGACCCTGGTGCAGGACATGGCCGGCCGCGGCATCACGATCGAGGCGTCTTCGCCCGAGGAACTGGGCGCATTGTTGGCGCGCGAGACGCGGGAGTGGGCCGACCTCGTGCGCGCCACCGGCATAAAGGCCGAGTAGGCGCCCCGGTCGGGGACGGCCCCCCGGCGCTTCCCTGGACGGCGTCTCCCCTTGGGGCTGTCCGGTTGGCGCCTTTGGGTCGACGCCTCCTGGTCAGCGCCCCCGGTCAGCGCCCCCGGTCAGCGCCCCCGGTCAGCGCATCGGGGGTGCGTATTGCAGCCCGCCCTGGTTCCACAGCCGGTTCGGCCCGCGCTCGATCCCGATCGGCGTGATGTGTCGGGCCCAGACCTCGGCGTAGTTGCCGACCTGGCGGACGATGCGGGCGGCGAAGGCGTTGTCGCTGCCGAGCATTTGGCCGAGGTCGCCGGCACGGCCCATGAAGCGCTGCACCTCGGGGTTTGTGCTGGCGACGAAGGTTTCGATGTTGGCGCTGGTGATGCCCAGTTCCTCGGCCGTCAACATGGCAAAGAGCGACCAACGCACCATGTCGAAGAAACGGAAGTCACCCTTGCGGATGGCCGGCCCCAACGGCTCCTTGCTGATCACTTCGGGCAGCAGCCGGTATTGCGACCCGGCGGTCCCTTGGCTGGCGCGGAAGGCCGCGAGCGAGGTGATGTCGGTCGTGTAGGCATCGCAGCGGCCGCTGATGAAGGCCTGGCGCAGGGCTTCGATGTCGGCGATCAGCAACGGCGTCCAGCGCAGGTTCTGCACCCGGAAATAATCCGCCGCGGCGAGTTCGGTGGTGGAGCCTGGGGAGACGCAGACCGTGGCGCCGCCAAGTGCCGCCGCCGAGGTAATGCCGGTCGAGGCCTTCACCATGAAGCCGGTGCCGTCATACATGTCGATGCCGGCGAAGATGAGGCCGAGGCTGGCCTCCCGGCTCATCGTCCAGGTCGTATTGCGGAACAGGATATCGACCTCGCCCGACTGCAGCGCGGTGAAGCGCTGCTGCGTCGTGGTCGGGATGATGCGGACCTTGGTGCTGTCGCCCAGCACGGTGGAGGCCACTGCGCGGCACAGATCGACCGACCAGCCGCGCCAGACGCCCTGGCTATCGGGCGCCGAGAAACCCGCGGTGCCATCCGACACGCCGCAGTTGAGCATGCCGCGTGCGCGGATGGCGGCGACCGTGTCGGACGCGGGTGGGGCCGGCGCCTGGGCCAGGGCGGCGGAGAAGGTCAGGGGAAGCAAAAAGGCCGGCAGCAGGCGACGCAAGACACGCATGGGGGGTCTCCGGTAGGTCGGTTGCGCGAGTGTCAGGCCGGGATCATGCGCCGCGCAAGCCATCATGACGGGGTGGCCCGGCGCCGCCGCGGCGGCTCTGCCCAAAACCTGTGCGGTGTTGCGCGATCGTCGCCGAAGCGTGCTTGCGCGCCGGTCGGGTGCCTTGCCAAAACATTGCCCGCACGTCATGTGGCGCGCTACGATCCCTTTGGGGACCGCTTTCATGTTCGACGTCGCATGCTGCTACTAGGGTCTGTTGACATTCAACGACAAGCTATGATCGCGGCGGCGATGTGGATGTTGGCGGCGAAGCTTACGTCGGTCTTGTCGGGTGACCGTGCCTTCGACGTCGATTTGCTCCGAGCTGAACGCGACAGGCGCGGTGCCTGCGCGGTGATCCCGCCCAAGTCCAACAGGAAAGCCCGCATCGACTACGACCAAGAGATGTATCGCTGGCGCCATCTCATCGAAAACTACTTCGCCAAGATCAAGGCGTTCCGAGCCATCGCCACGCGATACGACAAGACCGACGTAAGCTTCGCCGCCAACATCCACATCGCCGCCG
>JBBQHE010000140.1:0-11932 GCA_038323655.1 Acetobacterales bacterium
GCACGCATCTGCATCTGGAACTGCTGGTGGGCGGCCAACGCATCGACCCCGCCCCCGCCTTTGGGATAGAGCCCTGCCCATGACCCTGACCTTCGCCGAGATCACAGCCCCCCGCCCGGACCGCGACAGCCTGGCCGCGAGCCATGCCGCGATCCTGGCCAGACTCGACACCGATCGCGACCAGGCCATCGCTGACTGGGACCAGGCCCGCCGCGGCTATGACAGCTGGAGCGCGCTGGTCCACCTGCGCTTTTCCCAGGACACGACCGATGCCGCGGCCGATGCCGAGCGCGCCTATGCCGATGGCCTGTCCCCCTACGCGCAGGAGCAGGAAATCGCGATCAAGCAGCGCCTGCTGGACGACCCCGACCGTGCGGGTGTGGCCGCCATCGTGGGCGACCACGCGCTGCGCCTCTGGCAGACCGACATCACCACCTTCCGCCCCGAGATCGCCGCCGACCTGGAGGAAGAAAGCCGCCTCACCGCGCGCTACACCGCCCTCCTCGCCTCCGCGAAAATCGAGATCGCCGGGCGTACGGTGAACCTCTCGGGCCTGGCGCCCTTTGCCGAGGATGCCGATCGCGCTGTGCGGCATAAGGCCGAGACGAAGCGCTGGGCCTTCTTCGCCGAACATGGCGCCGAATTGGATTCGATCTACGACAGCCTCGTGAAACTCCGCCATGGCATGGCGCAAAAACTTGGCGATGCCTCCTTCACGACCCTCGCCTATCGCCGCATGCGCCGCGTGGACTACGACGCGGCTGATGTCGCGCGGTATCGCGACCAGGTGGCCGAGCATGTGGTGCCGCTGGTCGCCAGGCTGCTGGAACAGCGCCGCCAACACTTCGGCTGGGACCGTGTGCGCGCCTGGGACGAGGCGCTGATCGACCCCGCGGGCAACCCCCGGCCCATCGGCGACCACGACACGCTGGTCGCCGCTGCCCAGACCATGTTCGACCGCATGGACCCGCGCCTCGGCGATTTCTATCGCATGATGGCGGCCGGCGGGTTTCTCGACCTGAAGAACCGGCCGGGCAAGGCCGGCGGCGGGTTCTGCACGTCGTTTCCCAATGCCGGGGTGCCTTTCATCTTCGCCAATTTCAACGGCACGCACCACGACATCGGCGTCTTCACCCATGAGATGGGCCATGCCTTCCAGAATTGGGAAAGCCGCGACCAGCCGGGAATCGACCTGCTCTGGCCGACCATGGAGGCCGCCGAAATCCATTCCATGGGGCTTGAGTTCCTGACCCATCCGCAGATGGGGCTGCTGGTCGGCGATGACGCTGCAGAGCGCTTCATCCGCATGCACCTGATCGGCAGCCTGGCCTTCCTGCCCTATGGCGTCTGCGTCGATCACTTCCAGCACGAGGTTTTCGCCAACCCCGATGCCACGCCCGCTGAACGCCATGCGATTTGGCAGCGGCTGGAACGGCGCTACATGCCCTGGACCGATTTCGGCGACATTGCCTATCCGGCGATGGGGGGGCGCTGGCAGGCCAAGCAGCACATCTACAATTCGCCCTTCTATTACATCGACTACACCCTCGCCCTGTGCTGCGCGATGCAATTCTGGGCCCAGGCACGACAGGACCCGAAAGCAGCCCTCGACGCCTATATCGCCCTCTGCGGCCGCGGCGGCGCCATGCCGTTCCAAGGACTGGTCGCTTCGGCCGGATTGGTGTCGCCCTTCGCCGATGGCGCCCTGTCCGGGGTGGTGCGAGAAGCCGAGGCGGTGCTGGGATTGGGTTGACCGGCTCTACGCCGCTGCTGTGGCCCTACGTGACTGGTCACGCCGGCCTGGCCGAGGGCTTGGCGGCAAAGCCCCACCCAACGGCCACGGGTCCAGGACCGCGATCGGCCCCAGCCGTCAGTTCCCAGAGGTCAGTTCCCAACCGTCAGTCCCCAGCCATCAGGCAACCGCCGCTGTCGCCCCGGCCTGCCGGCGCGCCAGCCAGGCGCCGATGCGGGCCAGGGCTTCGTCCAATACATGATCCTGTTTGCAAAACGCGAAGCGAGCGTAGTGGGAAGGCGCGTCGGGTCCGGCGTAGAAGGCCGAAACAGGGATGGCGGTGACCTTGGCTTCCACGGTCAGTGCCCGGCAGAAGGCAACATCATCGCCGTGGAAGCCGACCGGCCGGACGTCGGCGGAGACGAAATAGGAGCCGCGCGCCTCCAGCACGCCGAAGCCGAGGGCTGCGAGGCCCGCCGCCATCCGGTCGCGCTTGGCGGCAAGGGCGCCCGACAGGCCGGCGAAATAGGCGTCGTCCTTGCCAAGACCAACGGCGACCGCGCGTTGCAGGTTCGGCGGCGTGGTAAAGGTCAGCAACTGGTGCGCCTTGGCGACGGTGGCCGCCAGCGACCGATCGGCGGTGACGTAGCCGATCTTCCAGCCGGTCAGGCTGAAGGTCTTGCCGGCGCTGCTGATGCGCATGCAGCGTTCGCGCATTCCCGGCAGGGTCATCAGCGGAATGTGGCGCCAGCCGTCAAAGGTCAGGTGTTCATAGACCTCGTCGCAAATCGCGAAGCAGTCATGGCGCTGAACGAGGTCGGCGATGAAGGCCAGTTCGGCCGAGGTGAAGATCTTGCCCGTGGGGTTGCCCGGGGAGTTGATCAGGATCGCCTTGGTCTTTGGCCCAAACGCGGCGGCCAGTTCCTGGCGTGGCAACTCCCACTTGGGCGGGGTCAGCCGCACCAGCTTCGGGATCGCGCCCAGCATTTTCACGACCGGCAGGTAGGTGTCGTAAAGCGGCTCGATCAGGACGCATTCGTCGCCCGGGTTCAGCACGGCCATCAGGCAGGCGGTGATCGCCTCGGTGGCACCCGAGGTCACCACCACTTCCGACACCGGATCAACCGTTATGCCATAGAAACGGGCATTGGCGGCGGCAACCGCCTGGCGCAGTTCCGGCACGCCCGTCAGCGGCGGATACTGGTTGCGGTGATCCAGCAGCGCCTCGGCCGCGGCCTGCAGCACATCGGCCGGGCCTTCCACATCGGGAAAACCCTGGCCCAGGTTGATCGCCTGGTGTTCGACCGCGAGGGCCGACATCACCGTGAAGATGGTCGTGCCGGTGCTGGCCAGGAGCGTGTTCTGCGAGCGCATCGTCTGTCCCGAGGGGGCGAGAGGCGGCCCGACAAGGGGGAAATCCCCCGCCCCGGCCCCGGGCACAGCACCCAACATGTAGCCGGCGGCGAAAACCTACAATCCCGCTGGCGCCACTGCCGCCCATTGAGGCAGGCTGCCGCCGGTCTGGGCGGCGCCGGCGTCGGCTTTCGGCATTTTCCGAGGCCGCTGGCGTTGCCGCCCCGGCATGGACCATGCGACACATTGGATGCACGGACGCGATGGGTTGCCGGCGAGATAGCGTGCGGCGACCACGCGCGGAGGAGACCGGAGGGCCCATGAAGAAAATCGAGGCCATCATCAAGCCATTCAAGCTGGATGAAGTGAAGGATGCGCTGCACGAAATCGGGCTTCAGGGCCTGACCGTCGTTGAAGCCAAGGGCTTCGGCCGCCAGAAGGGGCATACCGAGCTCTACCGCGGCGCCGAATATGTCGTGGACTTCCTGCCGAAGGTGAAGATCGAAGTGATCTGTGCCGACGACGTCTGCGAACGCGCAATCGAGGCCATCACGGCTGCCGCACGCACGGGGCGGATCGGCGACGGCAAGATCTTCGTGACAGACGTTACCGAGGTCATTCGTATTCGCACCGGCGAACGCGGCGAGGAAGCCGTCTGAACCGTACCGGCCGCGGCATGCCTCATGCAGGGCAGTCGCTGCCACCACCCCCGGCGGCCAGGCTGCCGGGACCTAGACCGACATTTTGACGAGAGAGACAGGGGAACAGGATGGCTAAGAAGCCCGCAAGCGCACCCGCGGTATCCAGTGCCGTTGCCAAGGTCATGGAAATGATCAAGGAGAACAACGTCGAGTACGTGGATTTCCGCTTCACCGACCCGCGCGGCAAGTGGCAGCACACGGCCCAGCATGTCTCGACCGTCGAGGAAGACACCTTCGTCGATGGCATCATGTTCGACGGCTCCTCGATCGCCGGCTGGAAGGCGATCAACGAGAGCGACATGATCCTGATGCCGGACCCCGAGACGGCGGTCATGGACCCCTTCGCGGCCAAGCCGCAGATGATCCTGATCTGCGACATCATCGAGCCCTCGACCGGCCAGTTCTACGCGCGTGACCCGCGCGCCACCGCCAAGCTGGCCGCGACCTATGTCGCCTCCTCTGGCGTGGGCGACACCGTGCTGGTGGGCGCCGAGGCCGAGTTCTTCATCTTCGACAGCGTGAAGTTCGGCACCGGCGGCAACTTCGGCACCTATCATCTCGACAGCGTGGAAGGCCCCGGCTCCAGCCTGAAGGATTATCCGGAAGGCAACATGGGCCACCGCCCAGGCGTCAAGGGCGGCTACTTTCCGGTCCCCCCCGTCGACGGCGACAGCGACCTGCGCGCCGAAATGCTCTCCACGATGGGCGAGATGGGCCTGCCGATCGAGAAGCACCACCACGAGGTGGCGCAGTCCCAGCACGAACTCGGCACCAAGTTCGGCAAGCTGGTGACCATGGCCGACCAGATGCAGATCTATAAATACTGCGTCCACAACGTCGCCCACAGCTACGGCAAGACGGCGACCTTCATGCCGAAGCCGATCTATGGCGACAACGGCTCGGGCATGCATACGCATATCTCGATCTGGAAGGCCGGCAAGCCGCTCTTCGCCGGTACCGGCTACGCCGACCTGTCGGAGATGTGCCTGTATGCCATCGGCGGCATCATCAAGCATGCCAAGGCCTGCAACGCCTTCACCAACCCCTCGACCAACAGCTACAAGCGGTTGATCCCGGGCTTCGAGGCGCCGGTGCTGCTCGCCTATTCCGCGCGCAACCGCTCGGCCTCCTGCCGCATCCCCTACACCAACAGCCCGAAGGCCAAGCGGGTCGAAGTGCGCTTCCCCGATCCCTCGGCGAACCCGTACCTCGCCTACTCGGCGCTGGTGATGGCGGCGATGGACGGCATTAAGAACAAGATCCATCCGGGCGACCCGATGGACAAGGACCTGTACGACCTGCCGCCCGAGGAACTGAAGGACATTCCGACGGTCTGCGGGTCCCTGCGCGAAGCGCTGGGCGCGCTGGCGGCCGACCATGAATTCCTCCTGCAGGGCGGGGTGTTCAGCAAGGAACAGATCGACAGCTACATCGAACTGAAGTGGCAGGAGGTGTACAAGTTCGAACACACGCCGCACCCGGTCGAATTCGAGATGTACTACTCGGTCTGAGCCCCAGGCTCTGATCGAGACAGCGGCCGCCGGGCGACCGGCGGCCGTTTGCGTATCCGAAGCACCACCGCCTCGCTCAAGAGGCTTCACACCCCGCAACCTGACCCTGCTAGGCTTGCCTCGACAGGGAAGGCTGGCATGCGGGTTCTGACATTGGGTTTGGCGTTTGGCCTTCTGGCGGGCGGTGCCTCGGCGCAATTGCCGACGCAGCGTGTCCTGCCGCTGGCAGTGGCCCTGGCCATCGCCCAGGGCGCGCAGGAGTCCTGTGCCGCCTCCGGCTACCGTACCACCACCCATGTGCTGGACCGCACCGGACGTACGATCGTCGTGCTGCGCGGCGACGGCGCCAATCCGCACACCTTCGAAAACAGCCGGCGCAAGGCCTATACCTCGGTGACGCTGCGGGTCGCCTCCGCCGAGGTCGCCCGACGCCTCGCCAACCCCGCGACGGTGCAGACCACCACGGCGCAATTGACCCTGCCAGGCATGATCGCCCTGGCCGGTGCCCTGCCGATCATGGCGGGCGATGAGCTTGTGGGCGGGGTTGGCGTCTCAGGCGCGCCTGGCGGCGAGCGGGACGAGGTCTGTGCCAAGGCAGGCATCGACCGGGCGACCGACCAGCTCCGCTGATCGGACCGGGCAAGCGCGGCCAGACTTCGTCAGACGCGCCCGCGCAACCGGGCCGGTCAGCCCCGCAGCACCAACTCGGCGCAGAGTGCCACCCGCGCCCTTTGCGTCAGCAGCATGCGCCCGCCATGGCGCGCGACCAGCGCCTCGGCCAACTGCGCGCGCAGCGGAGACATTTCGCGTACCTGCTCCCAGGCATCCTCGGCGACGGCATCGGTCTCGCCGGCATCAGTCGTCCGGCCCCAGAGTCCCTCGACCCAGAGCGAGGTCTCACCGGCGGCGCTGGCGCCGCGCAGCACGACCCGCCCGCCGCGCGGCGTCATCTCCACTGCAAGGCGCAGCACCACGCCGAGCACCTGGCGCAGCCTGGTCCGGTCGGCCGTCACCATCGGCCAGGCGCCGGGGGCGAGCTGCAGCGCGATGCCCTTGGCCTCGGCTCGCGAATGTTCCGCCTGCATCGCCAGCCGCGCGACACAGGCGCTGTCGATCCGCTCCAGGCTCAGCACCAGGCTGCCCTGTTCGAGCATGGCCAGGGTCAGCAGGTCGTCCACAGTGGCGACGAGCGATTCGGCGCCGCGGCGAATTTCCGCGGCACTCTCCATCACCTCCGGCGTGCCGCCATGCTGTTCCAGCAACTCGGCATAGCCGAGGATCGGCACCAGCGGCGTGCGCAACTCATGCATCAGCCCGCGTAGGGCCGCGACCCCGGCATGCAGCGTCCGGTCAAGGCGCAGCGACGGGTCCTGGGCCTGGTCCTCGATGGTCAGCCCGGTCTGGGCAACACGGCGCCGCCCACCGGCACGCGCCATGGCGCGCCCGGTCGCGGCGAAGATGTCCTGCAGCCGGAATGGCTTGCGAACGAAGTCAAAGGCACCCATGCGCACGGCATCGATCGCGTCGTCCAGCGTCGCGTGGCCGGTCATCAGGATCACTTCCAGCGCCAGCGCCTCACCGCGCAGCGCCAGCGCGTCGCGGGTCAGCGCCAGCCCATCGCCGCCGGGCATCCGCACGTCGGAAATCATCACCCCGATCCCCGGCGCCTGGCGCAGGCGATCAAGCGCCGCGGCCGCATCGTTCACTGCCTCCACCGCATAGCCTTCGTCGCGCAGGGCTTCGGCCAGTTCAGCCGCGACCTGCGGCTCGTCGTCCACGACCAGGATAGCCAAGCCCGTTGTCGTCGCTGCTGTCATCGCATCCCTCGTCTCATCCGATCGGCAGTTCGATAAGCATGACCGCGCCGCCAAAGGCCGCTCCCGGCTCGGCGTTGTCGGCCGTCAGCCGCCCGCCGAATGAGCGCACGATGCCGTGGCAGATCGACAGGCCAAGCCCCGTCCCCTGCCCCGGCGGCTTGGTCGTGAAGAAGGGTTCGAACACCCTGGGCAGCGCCGGCTCGGCTATGCCGGGGCCGGTATCGGCGACGCTGACCATCAGCCATCCATCGGCGGCGACGGCGGCAATGCGGATCGCCCGCCGGGCCGATCCGGCGCCGACCATCGCATCGCGCGCGTTCAGCAACAGGTTCATCAGCACCTGTTCCATCAACACCGCCCCCGCCCGCGCCGGCGGCAGCCCTGGAGCCAGGTCGATGCTGAGCGCTATGCCCGCCTCGCGCAGCGTGCCCTTTACCAGGGTCAGCGCGCCTGCGACCATGTCGGACACCTTGACGCTGGCCGGATCGCTCGGTTCGACCCGGCCGAACAGGCGCAGGTGGTCGATGATGGTGCGCGCCCGCTGCGCCAGGGCGGGCACGCGTTCCAGGCGAATGATCGCTTCCTGCGGGGGCATGCCGCGTCGCAGGCCGATGGCGGTCTTTTCCACCACCATCGACATGGTGGTCAGCGGCTGACTGATCTCATGCGCAAGCCCGGTCGCCATTTCGCCCAGCGTGGCCAGGCGGGATGCGACAACAGCGGCGGCGGCGGCGTTGGTCTCGGTCTCGATATCCGTCATCAGGCCGACGATCTCGATCGCGTCCGCATCGCGGGCCACCACCCTTTCGGAGAAGCGGGCCCATCGGCGCGTGCCGTCCGACCACAGGATGCGGCAGTCCTGGGTCAGCGGCTCCGGCCCATCGTGGGCTTCGAAGCGCTGTCGCATCGCGGCCCCGTCCTGTGGCGGGTCGCAAAGCGCCCAGATGCCGCCGCCACGACCCAGCAGGGCGCCGGACCGACCGCCCGCCATGTCAGAGAATGCCCGGGCGGCGTAGAGCAGGTCATGCGTGCCATCAGGATGATAGCGACTGCGGTAGATCACCCCGGGCAGCGCGTCGATCACCCGCGTGACTGCGGCCTCGTTGGCCGAGGCGGCGGCCAGCGCTTCGGCCGAAGCCCGGCGCGCGCGTTGGCCGTCGGCATGGACAAGACCGCCGAAGACCAGCAGCGCCGCGGCCAGGTCCAGCGCCAGCACCAGGGCGCGCAGCGATGCCACGCCCTCCAGCGCTTCCTGGGTCGCGAAGCCAAAGGACAGCACGAGGCCGAATTCGGGAAGCCGCCGCAGCGCCACCAGCATGTCGGGCGCCTTGCTGTCGGTATCATCGCGCAAGGCCGTCGCGTCGCGCCCCGCGATCGCCGCGACCAGCGAGGCTGGCGGCGCGACCGGCGCCGTGGGTGGCAGCGCCCCCCACAGGTTGCACAGGATCATGGCGCCGCCGTCGCGCCAGACCGTGACGCGGAGCCCGGGCGGCGGGTAGATCGCGGCCATGCGCGCCGAGGCCGCGACCACGTTGGACGACACCAACCCCACGCCTGCGAATGACCCGTCAGCATCGGTCAGCGCGCGGCTGAAGACCAGGACCTGGCGCCCGGTGATGCGGCCGACCTGCGGATCGCTGACGAAGATGCCGCGGGCCCCGCCCGCTTGCGCGCGGAAATAGGGTCGCTCGGCGACATCGGACAGTTCGGCCACCGGCAGGCTGGACCATTGCACGGTGCCGCGGGTATCGACCGCGCTGGCCCGCACGATATCGAAGCGCCCGGACTGGCCGAAGCCGACCAGCATCGCCTGCAGGCCGGTCGGCGTATGCCCCCCAATCAATGTCAGTTGACGCTGCTGCAACAGGTCGAACGTCAGCCCGACGCCATCGAGCGACCCCCGCAGCCAGCCCTCCATGCCCATCGCCCCCGCTTCGGCCCGGCGCAGCCCTTCGGCCAGGGCGTCTCGCTCCGCCTTGCGCAGACCAATCGTCAGGATCGCCTGGACCAGCAGCAAGGCCGCGGTTGCCAGCAGAAGTTGACTAAGAAGGCTTGGAAACGGCCTGGGCCGCAGCCAAGGCAGGACGATGTGCTGTGTCGCCAGCGTCTGCGCTCCTGCCCGACTGCGATGCATGTTCGTAGGCGCTGCCGCGACTTCACGTAACGGCTGCCCATGTCAGGAATTGTCGGGCAGCGCCGCTGGTCTATGCGCCAGGCTGATAAGGCATGTAAAAACACGAGGTGCGACCCGGCCCCGGGAATCAAGTGAGCCATGCATGAGCCAGGCGCCGCCGAACCGGCCGCAGGATGACACGCCGGCCGCCGCACTCCTGGCGGAGCGGGCGTCTTTTGCCCGCAGCCGGGGTCTGCCCGAGGCCGCGCCCGACCCGACGCTCATACGGGCGCTGCACCTGGCGATGCGTCTCTGCGCCGTGCCCGACGGGGCCTTGGCAATCGTCGACGGGCCTGACCTGCGGATCCTTGCCCGCCTTGGTCATCGGGAGGCCGGCCACGGCTTGGCGCGCCTTTGCATCGCGCGCGGCGCATCGATCATCGCCACCGATGCGCGGCTGGTGCCGGACCTGGCCCACCAGGCGGAGGTTCAGGCCGAAGGCGGCCCGCGCTTCTGCGCGATGATCCCGTTGGTGACAGCGACCGGGCAGACGATCGGCGCCCTCAGCCTGGCCGACAGCGTGCCTCGGCCCGACCTCGGCGCGCCCGCAAGCGCCGCGTCCATTCAGGCAGCGCTGGCCGACCTCGCGGCGCTCATCGTGGATGCGCTGCAACAGCGCAGCCTGGCCTGGGCCCGTGACGCCATCGCGGCAAAGACGGCGTTGCTGCAACGGCTGATGGGCCTTGCCGCTGATGCCGCCGACTTCCCCAGCGCCGTGGCCGCCGCCAGCCGCGCGCTGTGTGAGGCGACAGGCGCACAGCTGTGCCAACTGTGGCGCATGACGCCGAACGGTCTGCGCGCGCATTTGCTGTCCGGCCACGGCGTCGGCGTCTTCGGTACAGTGGCGTTCCTGAAGACCGTGGCCGACACCGGGCTCGACGACCCCGCCTCGCCCACCCTCATCGCGATGCAGCAGAACCGGCAGGTGGTCGTCGACGACCTGCTGGGCGGGTCGCTCGCGCGGCTGCCACTGATGCGCCTGGCGGCGTCACACGGGATGCGGCGACAGATCTCCACCCCGCTGCGGCTCGGCGAGGAACGATTCGCCCTGGTCCTGGCGCTCGGCAACGACAGCGCCGACCTGCCGATGCTGGCCGAGACGCTGAGCGCGGCCGCCCTGGCGCTGCGCCCGCTGCTGCGACGGATCAGGGACGAAGATCAGAACCGGCTGCTGCAACGCGTCGTGGATGAAACCTCCGACGTCGTGCTGATCACCGAGGCCGGCCCCATCGACCTGCCCGGGCCGCGGATCGTCTATGTCAATCCGGCCTTCGAAAAGCAGACCGGCTACACCGCCGCCGAAGTCCTGGGGCTGACGCCGCGCATCCTGCAGGGCCCCCAGAGTTCACCGCGCGCGATGGCGAATATTCGCGCCGCGCTTGAGACCTGGCAGCCCGTGCGCCAGGCGCTGCTGAACTATCGCAAGGATGGCAGCCGTTTCTGGTCCGACCTGCAGATCACGCCGATTGCCGATGCGCAGGGCTGGTGCACCCACTGGGTCGCCATCCAGCGCGACGTGACGAAAGAACTGGAGGCCCAGCGCGCCCGGATCCAGGCCGTGAGCGAACTAAACCAGTTGATCGCGCAGATGCCGGGCACGCTGATCCGTCTGCGGCGGCGCCCCGCAGGGATATGGGTTCCGCGCTATGTCGCGCCATCCATCCTGGAACTGACCGGCTACACGCCGGAGGAGGCGAGCGCCGAAGGCTGGTTCGCCGCGCATGTCGAGGCCGAGACGCTGACACGCAACCGCCTGCAGTCGGAGCAGGCGACCCGCGGCGCGCATCTGACCAGCCTGTTCCGCCTGCGCCACCGGGATGGCCGCTGGCTGTGGATACGCTCGATCAAGCGCGGCCAGATCGCCGCCGACGGCAGGCCGGAGGTGGTGTCGATCTGGTCGGACGTGACGCTTGAGCGCGACCTGGCTGACCAGCTGGCGCATGCCGCGCGCCTGGCCCAGTTGGGTGAGGTCACGACGGGCCTGGCGCATGAGCTGAACCAGCCGCTCGCGAGCATCAGCCTGGCGGCGGAGAACGCAGCGCGATACATGGCCTCCGACCCACCGGCGCTTGACCGGGTGCGGGCCAAGCTCGACCTGATCGTCGAGCAGACCCAGCGGGCTTCGTCCGTGATCGACCACATGCGCCAGTTCGGGCGGACCGAGGCGGAGGCCATGGCGCCGGTCCTGCTGGCCGATGTACTGGCGCGTGCCGCGACCATGCTGCGCGGCAAGCTGGAGGCAGGCGGCATCAGCCTCGCATCCGATGGGGTGGCGACGTTTCCGCCCGTCCTGGCCGCGGCCATTCCGCTGGAGCAAGTGCTGATCAACCTGGTCGTCAACGCCTGCGATGCCTATGCCGGCGCCCCGCCAGGCCTGCCCCGGCAGATCGCCATCCGCGCCTGGCAGGCAGACGACGTGGCGCAGATCACCGTGTCGGACCAGGCCGGGGGCATCCCAACCGCGGTGCTGCCGCGCATCTTTCAACCCTTCTTCACGACCAAGCCCGCCGGCCAGGGCACCGGTCTTGGCCTGTCGATCAGCTACGGCATTGTCGCCGCCATGGGCGGCAAGATCGCCGCCGCCAACGCCGACGGCGGCGCGTGCTTCACCATTACCCTCCCCCTGGCCCTGCCGCCGGCCCCGG
>JBBQHE010000141.1:0-11929 GCA_038323655.1 Acetobacterales bacterium
CCCCAAGCCCGGCCGCCAAGGCGCGCAGCTCGGCGGCGAAGGCGCCGGCCGCATCCCCACCGGCCAAAACCAGCACCGTGGGGCCGGGCACACGGGCCAGCGCCCGGAGCGCCACGGCCTGGCCCTTCCAGCGTGTCAGCCTGGCCGGCAGCAGGATCATCGGCGTCTCGGGGCCGAGGCCCACCGCCGCGCGAAAGGCTGCGACGCGCGCGGGGGCGACGGCCGCGGGGTCGAAGCCCAGCACATCCACACCGCGAGGGATCAGCCGGATGCGGGCGGGATTGATGCCGTGCCGCGCCAGGATCAGGTCGCGGATGTAGCCGCTGATGGCGATGACCCGCTCGCCCCGCGCCATGACCGAATTGTACAGCCGCTTGCCCGGAAAAGCCTCGTTATAGGCGCCGTGGTAGGTCGTGATGAAATGCGTGCCCGTGCGGCGCGCGGCGATCAGCCCGGCCCAGGCCGGGGCGCGGGACCGGGCGTGGATGATGCCGATGTTGCGGTCGCGGACCAGCGCCGCCAGCGCGCCCGCATTGGCGGCGATCGCCCAGGGCGTCTTGGCGCCGAGGGGCAAAGCGATGTGCTCGCCGCCCACGGCCGCGACCTCCTCCGCCAGCGGCCCGCCGGCCGAGGCGACCAGCGCGCGGAAGCCGGCGGCGGCCAGGGCGGCGGCGATTTCCACCGTGCCGCGCTCCACCCCGCCCGCGACCAGCGCGGGCAGGATCTGCAGCACGGCGGGGTTTTTGGACATGGCGGGTCTGGTAACGGCGGCGCCGCCCGCCGTCACCCCCGCGTCACAGCGCCACGGGCGCGGGGATGCCGGCGGCCGCACAGCGCGCGGCCAGGATCGGCGGCAGGCTGGGATGCAGGGGCACGCCCTGGGCCAGGGCCTCGGCCTTGCGCGCGAGGCCCCGTTCGCCCGGCATGCGCGGCGGGGGCGCGCCAGCCGGCGCGGGGTTGGCATGGACGGCCGCCGCCAAAAAGCCCGCCTCGCGCGCAAAGGCTTCCGCGCCGCCAAAGCGGGCGGGGTCTAGCACCAGCACCAAGACCGAGGCCCCCCAGCCGGTCGGCGCATCGGCCCGGCCACCGGGACCGCCGAGGCCTGAGGTCAGTGCCTCGATCAGCAACCCCAGCGCAAAACCCTTGTGGCCCGCGCCGGGGGCACCCAGCGGCAGCAGCGTGCCGCCCTGGCCAAACACGGCGGCGTCATCGGTGGGATTGCCCGCGGCATCCTGCAGGAAAGGGTGCGCAAAACGCTGGCCCTGCCCCTTCAGCCGGTTGGTCATGCCGTTGGTGGTGTAGGACATGGAGACGTCGAGGATCACCGGCGGCCCGCCCGCGGTCGGCCAACCAGCCGCCAGCGGATTTGGGGTCATTAGCGCCGCCAGCCCCCCGGCTGGCGCGACCGAGGCGGTGCCGGGGTCCGAGCAGGTCACCAGCAGCACCTGGCCGGCACGGGCGACCGCTTCGGGATAGGCCGCGAGACAGGCGATGTGGTGGCAGCGGCGGATCACCACCGCCGACAGGCCAAAAATCGCGGCCCGCGCCTGGGCGGTGGCGATGGCCTGCCGCACAAGCCAGGGACCGGGCAGTTTCATCCCATCCCAGGTTTCGGCGACCGGCGTGCTGGCGACGACCTGCGGCAGTCCCTCGGCCGCCATGTCGCCCGAGGCCAGCGCGTCGAGGTAGGGGCCGAGCAGCGCCAGGCCGTGGGTGTCGTGGCCGAGCAGGTCGCCCTCGACCAGCACCTCGGCCATGGTCAGGGCGCGGTCCTCGGCCAGCCCCGCCGCGCGGAACAGGGCGGCGGCAGTCGCCATCAGCCCAACCACATCGTAACGCATCATCCGCCTTTTACGCCCCCGGTCGTCAGCCCGTCGATGATCTGCTTTTGCGCGAGCAATGTCAGCAGCAGGACCGGCAATGTGACGAGCAGGGCCGCGGCGGCGAGCGGGCCCCAGGAAATCTGTTCGAAGGTCAGCATGTTGTTGACCGCGACCGGCAGGGTGCGGGTGTCGCGCCCGGCCAGCACCATGGCAAAAATGAAGTTGTTCCAGGAGAAGATGAACGACAGGATCACCGCGACCGTCACCCCCGGCCGGCACAGCGGCATCGCCACGTGGTAGAAGGCCTGCCAGATGGTCGCGCCATCGACCAGGGCGGCTTCTTCGAGTTCCGCCGGCAGGCCCTCGAAGAACCCCATCATCACCCAGACGACGATCGGCACGGTGATCACCAGGTGGGTGATGATGATGGGCACCAGGCTGCCGGTCAGCCCGATCCATTGGAACAGCAGGAACAGCGGGATCAGGTAGGAAAGCCCTGGGGTGATGCGCGCGATCAGGATGACAACGGCGGCCTTGGTCGCCTGCATGCGCGCGATGCCATAGCCCGCCGGCACGCCGAAGAGCACCGCAAGCCCGGTCGCGGAGAAGGACACCACGATACTGTTCCAGGCCTGGCCCAAAAAGTCGTTGCGTTCGAACACGGCCTGGAAATTCGTCCAGACCGGGGGCCGAGGGATAAAGATCGGCGGATAGGCGGTGTTGTCGAGTTCATTCTTCAAGGACAGCGACAGCATCCAGAGGAACACCATCGCCGCCGGCGCGATCAGCACCAGGATGGAAAAGCCGAAGCCGACACGCCCGAGGAAACGCCGCATCAGATGGCATCCTTGAAGCGCTGCCTGGCCCACAACAGCAGCATCGCCAGCATCACGATGATCACGAAGAACACGACCACCACGGCACTCGCATAGCCCATGTTGTAGTAGGCGAAGGCGTTCAGGTAGAGGAAGATGTTGATCGTCTCGGACGCCGTGCCCGGCCCGCCCTGGGTGATGACGTAGATCGTGTCGAAAGCCTTGAGCGCATCTATGGTGCGGATGATCAGCGCCACGATGATGAAGGGCGACAGCAGCGGCAGGGTGATGTGGCGAAACGCCTGCCAGGCGGTGGCGCCATCGATCTTCGCGGCCTCATAGGGGTCCTGCGGCAGGCTGGCGAGCCCCCCCAGCACAATCAGCATCACGAGCGGCGTCCAATGCCAGACCTCGACCAGCACCAGCGTCGGGATCACGGTGGACGCATCATAGACCCAGAGCGAGGGTGGCAGCCCCACACTCGTCAGCATCCAGTTCAGCACGCCCAGTTGCGGGTGGAACATCATGGTCCAGACCAGCGCCACGGCGACGGGTGTGGCCATCATGGGCAGGATGAAGATGGTGCGCGCGAGACCCCGCAGCGGAAATTTCTGGTTGAAGGCCAGCGCCGCCAAAACACCCAGCACCATCGGGAAGATCACCGCCAGCGCGGTGTAGTAGAGCGTGCGCAGGATCGAGCCCTGGAACCGCTCGTCGGTGAACAGCCGCTGGTAGTTCGCCAGCCCGACAAAAGACCGACCCCCACCGAGCTTCCACTCATGCACCGACATGTAGAGCGTAAAAGCCCAGGGAAACAGGATCGTCCCCAGCACCACCACGGCACAGGGGGCGATGAACCACCAGTAGCGGCGGGCGTAGTTGCGGCGACGGACAGGTGCCGCCGCCGCGGTCGCAAGTGTCTTGACGCTCACGAAGCGCGCTCTGAGGCCTCCAGCACCGGGCGGAAGGCATCGGTCGCGCGCTTTAGCTCGACCGCGACATCGGCGCCGCCGATCGTGTTGGTCAGCGCCGTGCCGATGGTGTCGCGGAATTCCGTGACCGGCAGGATCACTGGCAGGCCAGGCCGGCTGATGCGGGCGGATTCGACCAGCGTGTCGAAGTAGTCGCGGGCAAAGCGGCTGCCGCGGATCGCTTCCTCATTGCGGAAGGGGCTGGTGCGCGCGGGCGCGCCGGCGCCGCTGGTGAGGAAACGGAGCTGGTTGGTCTTGCCCAGCGCCCATTGTAGATACAGCCAAGCGGGGCCCTTCTTGCGCGAGGCTTCGGATATGCCGAGCCCCGTGCCGAACATGCAGGCATGGTGCGAACCCGGCCCGGCCGGCACCACGGCATAGCCGATTTTTCCTGCGACACGCGACCGCGTCGGGTCTTCCAGCGGGGCTGCAAACCCCACGCCGTCGATCCACATCGCCGCTCGGCCTTGCATGAATGTCGTCTGGCATTCGTTCCAGTTGAAGCCGACCGAGCCTGGCGGCGACAGGTCGCGCATCAGCGTCTGGTAAATGCGACCCGCAGCGACCGCATCGGGCGTGTCGGTGATCAACTGGCGTTGCGCATTCAGCGTATCCTTCTGCGCCGTGCCCAGCAGGAACTGGGTCCAGAGCACGACATTCGCATTGCGCAACCCGCGGCCGACATGGCCGTAGATCTGCCGCGACGGGTCGTTGATGCGGCGCGCGGCCTCAATCATCGCCTCGAAGGTCTTCGGCACCTCGACGTTCTTCGCCGCCAGAAGCTCCTTGTTGTAGTAGAGGATGAAGTAGTCGGAAAACTCCGGCAGCACGTCCATCCGCCCATCCGCCTGGGTCGCGTAGTCCACGATGCCACTGCCGAAGTCGGCGAAGTCGAAATCGGGCGCGGTCAGGTTGGCGTCGGCGACCATCGGCTTGATGTCGGCGCACCACTTGGCCCGGCCTATCTGCAGCTTCGACACATGCAGCGAGATGCCGACGACGTCGAAGGACGGGCGGCCGGAGGTGAATTCGATGGCGAACTTCTGGCGGTGCTGCTGTTCGGGAATGGCCTCCGCCCCCACCGTGATCCCGGTCAATTCCTGGAACTCGCGCTGGTTCTGGATCAGGATCTGGCTGCGCGGGTTGCTGGTCAGGCTGACCTCCAGCCGCTCGCCGCGGAAGCGACGCCAGTCGAAAGCGGATTGGGCGTGGGCCCGTTCGACGATGGCGGGTGCTGCCAACATGGCAGCGCTGGCTGCCAGGGCCTGGCGGCGGGTAATCTGGGTCATGGGCGTTTCCTCTCGCAGTGCCCCATTCGGGGCTTTCTGTGCATGATGCTGCGGCGGCACGCCCGGGCTTGTCCAGCGCCGCCATGCCGCCGAGGCTGCGGCCATGCACGAAATCCTGACCACCCTGCCCGGCCCCAACGCCATCGCGACGGCCCGTCTGGCCGGCACCGGCCCGGGGGTCGTCTTCCTGGGCGGCTTCCGCAGCGACATGCAGGGCTCCAAGGCGCTTTTCCTGCGCGACCATTGCGCCGCCCAGGGCCGCGCCTTCCTGCGGCTGGACTACAGCGGCCATGGCCAGAGCGGCGGGGTGTTCGAGGAAGGCTCGATCGGCGCCTGGGCCGCGGATGCCGAGGCCGCCTTCCTGGCGCTGACCAATGGCCCGCAGGTGCTGGTCGGCTCCTCCATGGGCGGCTGGATCGCGCTGCTGCTGGCACGCCGCCACCCTGGCCGCGTCATGCGCGTCATCGGCATCGCGGCAGCCCCCGACTTCACCGCGGCGCTGATGGAACCCGCCCTGCCGCCGGCGATGCTGGCCGCCATTGCGCGGGACGGCGTCGCCCATATCCCGTCGGACTACGGCGCGCCCTATCCGATCACGCGGCACCTGCTGGCGGAATCCCGCGCGCACCTGCTGCTGCCCGGCGGCTTCGACCTGCCCTGCCCGCTGCATCTTCTCCAGGGCATGGCCGACCCAGACGTCCCCTGGCGCCATGCGCTGGCAACGCTGGAAGCCTGCCGCCGCACCGACACCCGGCTGACGCTGATCCGCGACGGCGACCACCGCCTGTCGCGACCCGAGGATTTGGCGCTGCTGGCTCAGCTTCTTTCGGACGATAGGATCGCGGCCAGGCCCTCGCGATAAGTTGGGTAGAGCCAGCCCTGGCCGAGAGCGGCCCTGGTCATGTCGTTGCGCAGGCGCCGGTTCTCGGTCCAGAAGGACCGCGCCATCGGGCTCATCCGCGGCCAGACCTCGGCCAAAGTCTCGGCGGGAGGCGGGTCCAGGCCCAGCAGCCGCGCCGCCTCCATCACCACATCGGCCGAGGCCGCGGGCAGGTCGTCGCTCAGGTGCAGCACGCGAACGCCCGGGGCCAGGTCTTGCGCCGCTGCGGTGACCACCGCCCGGCCGATGTCCTGCACATGGATGCGGCCAAAGGCATGCCCCGGCGCGATGGTGCGCCGCGCCGTGCCGGACCGCAGGTCGTCGAACACGCTGCGCCCGGCGCCGTAGATGCCCGCCGTGCGAAACAGGTCCAGCGCCCGGCCCGCCGCCGCCGCCCGCCAACCCTGTTCGGCGGCCAGCCGTCTTTCGCTGCGTGGCTGCCCCGGAGCAGGCGCTGTCGCCTCGTCCACCCAGCCCCCGCCGCGGTCGCCATAGACGCCGGTGGTGCTGATGTAGCCGATCCAGCGCAGGTTCGCGGCCACCGCCAGCGCAGCGCCATGCAGCGCCAGCACCGGGTCGCCCTCCGCCTCCCCCGGCGGGGCTGTGACCAGCAGATGCGTCGCGGCCGCGATGGCGGGCCCGGCCGCTGCGAAGCCATGCACCGCCACCCCCGGCATCGCGACGCGCGACGGGTCGCGCGCCGTGGCGGCCACGACAAAGCCACGTGCCAGCGCCTGCGATGCCGCCGCGCGGCCCGAGGCACCAAGCCCAACAATCAGCATCGTTCTTGCCATGCGCGCTTCATGGCGCAGCCGGCCCGCCGCGGCCAGGGGGTGCGGCGCCGGGCTGATGCGGGTATGCAGGGTGGGCGATGCGGCTTTCCACCCACCCTGTCCTGATCGGCGCCTTCACCGCGGCCCTGCTGGTGGCCTTGGGCGGTGGCGCATGGATCGGGTGGCGCCCGGCGGGCGGCACCGACCAGCCGGTGCTGGAAGACGCCCTCCCCCTGCCGCCACCGCCGATTCGCCTGTCGGACGATCCGGAATACGACCGCTGCCTGTCGATGCTGGCCGACGACCCCGAAGGCAGCGCTGCCATGGCCGAAGCCTGGTCCGGCGGTGGCGAGGCCGCCCGCCACTGCGGCGCACTCGCCCTGCTGGCACTGGGCGAAGCCGAACGCGCGGCACCACGGCTGGAAGAGATTGGCCGCGCCAGCCAGGCGGGGCCAACCGCACGTGCCGCCGTCTTTGGCCAGGCGTCCCAGGCCTGGATGATCGCGGGCGCTCCCCAACGCGCCTACGGCGCCGTGACCGTGGCCCTCAGCCTGTCACCAGATGACAGCGACCTGCTGATCGATCGCGCCGTCGCCTCCGGCGTGCTCGGGCGCCACGCCGAAGCCATTGCCGACCTCGACCGCGTGCTGTCGATGGAAACCGACCGCGTCGACGCGCTGGTGTTCCGCGCCGCCGCCTGGCGCGCGGTGGACCGCGCCGACGCCGCCATGGCCGACGTGACCCGCGCAATCGGCCTCGACCCCGACAACGCAGAAGCCTACCTCGAACGCGGAATCCTGAACCAGATGCGCGGCAACACCGCCGCCGCCCGCACCGATTGGGAAAAAGCGATCGACCTGTCGCCGGACAGCCCCACCGCTGACCTGGCCGCCCAGAACATCCTGCTGAACGAGGCCGGCCCGCGGCGGAACTGACAGAGGTGTCGGGCTGGGGGCGTGCTTCGCCACGCCCAAAATTCCTCCAGCCAGGTGGCCCTGCAACGCGGACCCGCCTCAGGTTGGCCAGGGCGAGGCAGAGGCACCGAAGGATTACCCCTTGACCATGGGCAGTCGTGGCCCTCGCCCAGGCCAGGTGCATGCACGCCCCCCGGTCCCTACACCGATGTCAGTGCATCGGCGATGACGGGTGCCAGGCTGCGGAATTCGGCAGTGCGTACCGCCTTGGCGCGCCAGGCAAGGCCGATGTTGCGGCCTTGCGGCGGGTCCAGGCTACGCAGGGCGATGTCGGCGCCGGCCATTACCCCGCCGTCCACGGCCAGGCGCGGCAGCAGGGTCAGGCCCAGGCCCCCGGCCACCATGTGCACCAGCGTGTGCAGGCTGGTGGCGGCGAAGCCATCCGCCGATGCCGCCCCCGGCAGGCTGCAGGCCGCCAGGGCCTGGGCCCGCAGGCAATGTCCGTCTTCCAGCAGCAGCAGTCGTTCGGAACCGAGCGCTGCGACGGGCACCGGGTCCAGCCCGGCCAGTCGGTGGTCGGTCGGCAGGGCGGCCAGAAAGGGATCATGTGACAGCATCAGTGTCTCGATCGCCTCGCCCGACACCGGCAGGGCGAGCAGCACGAGGTCCAGCCGCCCGGCATGCAGGTCATCGACCAGGCGATCGGTCTGGTCTTCGCGCAGCCACAGGCGTAGCCGCGGGAAGGCGGCCCGGAGTGCGGGCATCAACCGCGGCAGCAGGAAGGGACCGATGGTGGGAATGACCCCCAGGCGCAGCGGCCCGGCCAGCGGGTCACGCGCGGCATTGGCCGATTCGGCAACCTGTTCCAGCGCCGTGAGCGCGGCGCGGGCGCGGCCCAGCACGTCCAGCCCCAGCGGGGTAAAGATCGGCCGTTTGCCACCGCTGCGATCCAGCACATGCGCATCCAGTAGCCGTTCCAGGGCGATGATGCCGGCCGACAGGGTGGACTGGCTGACCGCGCAGGCCGCGGCGGCCCGCCCGAAATGGCCATGATCGGCCAGCGCCGCGAGGTAGCGGAGTTGTTGCGGCGTGGGCAGGTGCGTCATCGACACGGTCGATCAGGCCGTCCTAAACTATTCATTGGTATGAATTGCTGCGCCGCATCATATGCCTGTCTCCCGGGCCGGCAAGCCCAGGCCCCGCGCCTAACTCCCCTGGAGATACGACACCTATGCTGACCGTTGGCGACACCTTCCCCCAGTTCAGCCTGACCGCCGTCAAGGGCGGCCCCGACGGCCTCGGCGGCCCCGGCGTGTCCTTCACCGAGATTTCCAGCGAGTCCAACCCCGGCAAGTGGAAGGTGATCTTCTTCTGGCCCAAGGACTTCACCTTCATCTGCCCGACCGAAATCGCCGCCTTCGGCAAGCTGAACGGCGAGTTCGAGGACCGTGACGCCGTGCTCCTCGGCGCCAGCACCGACAGCGAGTTCGTCCACCTGAACTGGCGCAAGTATAACGACGACATCCGCGACCTGCCGATCCCGATGCTGGCCGATGTGAAGCGCGAACTGGCCTCCGCCCTCGGCATTCTGGACAAGACCGCCGGCGTCGCCCTGCGCGCGACCTTCATCGTCGATCCCCAGGGCACGATCCAGTGGGCCTCGGTCAACGGGCTGAACGTCGGCCGCAACCCACAGGAAGTCGTGCGTATTCTGGATGCGCTGCAGACCGACGAACTTTGCCCCTGTAATTGGACCGCGGGTTCCGAGACGCTGGCGCCGCAGGAACTGTTCGAAAAGGCGGCCTGAGGCCCCTGCCCTCGCCCGGCGCGGTTTTCCGCGCCGGGCTTGCGGCCACACCACGCCACATCATCGCTGACTTGAGAGGAGCCCGGCCATGTCGCTGGAAGCCCTGCGCGCCCGCCTGCCCGAATACGCCAAGGACCTGAAGCTGAACCTCGGCTCCCTGGCCACCGAGCCCCTGCTGACCCAGCAGCAGCTGGCCGGCACCTTCATCGTCTCGGCCCTCGCCAGCCGCCATGCCGCGACCATCCAGGCGATCACCGCCGAATTCGCGCCGAAGCTGTCGCCCGAGGCGCTGACCGCCGCCAAGGCGGCCGCGGCGATCATGGGCATGAACAATGTCTACTACCGCTTCACCCACCTGGTCGGCGGCGACTACGCCACCATGCCGGCCAAGCTGCGGATGAACGTGATGGCCAAGCCGGGTGTCGAGAAGGTGGATTTCGAGCTCTGGTCGCTCGCCGTGTCGGCCATCAACGGCTGCGGCATGTGCATGGAAAGCCACGAAATGATCGTTCGCCACGGGGGCCTTTCCAAGGAACAGGTTCAGGCCGCGGTGCGTATCGCTGCCACCGTCCATGCGGTCGCGGCGGTACTTGATGGCGAAGACGCCCTGGGCTGACCCGGGCCTGTTCATGCCTGCCTAACCAATCCGGGCCCATACCGAACCTCTGAATAGGAGTTGGTATGGTGCATCCGGCGGATCGGCCTGCCCCCCCCCCCTGCGGCGATCCGGCGCTGACCTCGCTCGGCGGGCGGGAACGCTTCGTGGCCTTCGCCTTCGCCTCGGCGGAATGCCTGATTGAAACCGATGCGCATGGCGTGATCGGCTTCGCGATCGGCGCCTTTCGCTCACGCTTCGGGCGCGAACCGCCGTCGCTGATCGGCAAGCCGGTCTCCTGCCTGGTCGCCGCCGAAGAACACGCGATGCTCTCCATCGGCATCGCGACGCTCGCCGGGCGTGGCCGCCTGCCGCCCAGCCTGATCCGCCTGAACGACGCCCAGCACAGCCAAGCGGTGCTGTCGGGCCTGGCCTTGCCGGGGCCCGAGGGGCAGATGCGCCTGTGCCTCACCCTCGCCCCGCTTCCCGCCGGCCTGCCGGCGGCGACCGCCTGCGCCAACCGGCTGCCCCCCGGGGCCGGTTTCATGCGCGCGGCCGAAGCGCGGCTACTGAGCGCGCCCGGCACGCCTGGCCGCCTTGGCCTGTTGGAAGTCACCGGCCCCGCCGCGGCGCAGATCGCCGCCGGCGACGTGGCCCTGGGTGGCGCCCTGGCCTCGGCCCTGGCAGGGCACGCCGCCCCGGGGTCGCTCGCCGGCAGCATGGCGCCGGGCAAGTTCGGCCTGCTGCAGGAAGGCACCGACACCTTGTCGCTGGAGGCCGCGGCCGAGGCCATGTCGGCGCTGCTGGAAAGCCGCGGCGTTGCCGGCGGCATCACCCGGCTGGAACTGCCGCTGGATGCGGAGGGGATGTCCGACACCGACACTGCCCGCGCATTGCGCCACGCGCTCGGCGCCTTCACGCGCGCCGGCGCCAAGGGGCTGGCCGAATCTGGCATGGGCGAAGGGCTGCAAGCCTTTCTCGGCGTCGTTGCGCAGCGCCGCGGCCAGTACCGCGCCGCCATCGCCGAACGCCGCTTTCACCTGGACTACCAGCCGATTGTGAGCCTGGCCGACCGCAAGCTGCACCATTACGAGGCGCTGCTGCGGCCGGACGCGCCGCTGCCGGGAGTGGAAGAGTTCATTCGCATCGTCGAAGGCGCCGGCCTGTCGGAAGAACTGGACCTGGCCGTGGCGTCGGTTGCCACCGAGGCCTGCAAAGCCGGTCATTCCATCGCCTTCAACATCTCCGGCCTGTCGGCGCAAAGCCCGCGCTTCCGCAAGGCGCTGATCGAAATCGTGGACCGCGCCCGCCTGCCACCGGGGCGGCTGCTGGTGGAACTGACGGAAAGTGCGGAGATCGAGGACGAAGGCCAGGCCGCGGCCACCATCGCCGCCCTGCGCGAACGCGGCATCCCCGCCTGCATCGATGATTTCGGCGCGGGCGCTGCGTCCTTTCGCTACCTGCGCGCCTTTCGCGTCGACCACGTGAAACTCGACGGCTCCTACGTCCAGGCCGCGGCGACACAGGAACGCGAACGCAGCTTCATCGCCTCGATGATCGATCTTGCGCGCGCCGTCGGCGCCAGCACCGTCGCCGAACGGATCGAGACGGAAGACGATGTGGCGCGTATGCGGGCGCTCGGCGTTGACTACGGCCAAGGCTGGCTCTTCGGCCGCCCCGGCCCACTACCCACGCTCAGCCTTGCCATGCGCCGCGCGCCGATCGGGCAGCCGGCTTAGCGGCGCCTGGCGAAGGCGCAGTTCCGGAGGTGTGGTTTCCTGGGGAGGGCTTTGCCCACCCTCTATTTCTTCACCCACCAAGTTGTCTGGACTTGCCCCGCTTTTATGGAGAGAGGTGGCTCGTGAAATTCGGACAGCTTGATAACTATCTTTCCTGCCTGACAGCGGCAATGTTGCTGCGTATCAGGAGCGAGCATGACGAAGCGAACGAGACGGACCCACAGCCCTGGCTTCAAGGCGAAGGTGGCGCTGGCGGCGATCAAGGGTGAGAAGACGCTGGCCGAGTTGGCCAAGCTGCATGATGTGCACCCGGCCCAGATCGT
>JBBQHE010000142.1:0-11824 GCA_038323655.1 Acetobacterales bacterium
ACCGGCCTGCTGCATGCCTTTGCCAACGAACGGCGGGTTGCCGACGTGGTCGAATTCGCCCTGCTGTCCGCGCCCGAGCCGGAGCCACCGACCGAGGCCGCCCTGCGTCGGTTCCACGAAAACAACCCCGAGACCTTCTCCGCCCCCGAATACCGCGCGGCGACCGTCGCCGCCCTGTCGCCCGCTTCCCTCGCCGCTGAAGTCCAGATCGACGACCGCGCGGTCGAGGAAGCCTATGCCAGCCGCCGCGCACAGTATGAAACGCCGGAAAGGCGCGACCTGGAACAGGCGCTGGTGCCGACCGAGGCCGCGGCGCAGACGCTGGCCACGGCCTGGCGCGAGGGCGCCGACATGGCAGCGATCAGCGCCCAGGCTCAGGGCTTGGGCGGCAGCGCCCTGGCGCTGGGTGACATCGACCGCGTCGCCCTGCCGCTGCCGGAACTGGCCGAGGCCGCCTTCGCCCCGCCGCTTGGTGGGGTGAGCCCGCCGGTGCGCAGCGCCTTCGGCTGGCACGTCTTCCGGGTCGGGGGCATCACCCCGGGCACGACCCGCCCGTTGGAAGCGGTGCGGCAGGAGATCGCCAGCAGCCTGGCACTCGAACGCGCCGCCGACATCGCCTATGAGCGCGCCAACCGCGTCGAGGACGCGCTGGCCGCCGGCACCACGCTGGCCGAGGCCGCCCCCCGCTTCGGCCTGGCCCTGGCCGAGGTGAGGACCGATGCCCGCGGGCTGGATGCCGATGGGCGCCCGGTGCCGCTGCCGGTCACGCCCGACAGCCGGGCCGCCGCCATCGCCGCGATCTTCTCCGCCGTGCAGGGCCGCGAACCGCGGATGGAGGAGGTCGCCGGCGGCACCTTCCTCGCCGTCTCGGTGCGTGACATCACGCCTGCGGCGCTGAAGCCCTTCGAGACTGTGGAGGCCGATGTGCGCCGGCTGTGGCTGCTGGATGCCCGGCGCCGCCACCAGGAAGAAGCCGCGGCCGCCTTGCTGCGCGCGGTGCAGGGCGGGACGCCGATCGCCGAGGCCGCGGCGGCCGTGGGCCTGCCGGTGGACCGCTTCGGCCCCTTCGGCCGGCGCGCGCCCGCCGCTGGTGCGGCAGCGCCCCAGCCGCCGAACGAGTTGCGTGGGCCGGTCTTCGCACTGGCCCCAGGCGGGGCGACCATGGCCGCGACCCGGGATGGCTTTGCCGTGGCCTCGCTGGTCGAGGTTCTGCCGGCGGATGCCGCGGCCGATGCCGTAGGCATGGCCACGCTCAAGAGCGAGACCGAACAGGCGATTGCCGCCGACCTGGAGGCGCAGTTCACCGCGGCGCTACGGGAGCGGGCGAATGTTCGGATCAACCAGGCGCTGGTGCCGCAGTTGACGGCGCGGTGAGGGTAGCGGCGCCAAGACGGCGGGTGCGTTTTTGGTCAGGATGGCCTAGGGCGTTCTCCTGATTCGTGTAATGCACCAAAATGATACATTGACTGGACGTCGACATGCGCATTTCGGTCTTCGGCATTGGCTATGTTGGTGCCGTTTCGAGTGGTTGCCTCGCCCAACTCGGTCATTCGGTTGTCGGCGTAGATGTCTCTCAGCAGAAAGTCGACATGCTGGCGGCCGGGCGGTCGCCCATCGTCGAAGCGGAGATCGGGCAAATCATTGCGGAGAATGTCGCCTCAGGCCGGCTGACAGCCACCACCGACCTCGCTGCCGCGATTGAGGCCACGGATTTGTCCTTTATTGCAGTCGGCACGCCGAGCGCCCCGGATGGAAGCGTATCCCTGCGCGCGGTCGAGGCCGTGCTCACGGCGATCGGCGGGGCAATTCGCGCAAAGACCGGTCCCCATGTCGTGGTCATGCGGTCCACTGTGCCGCCCGGCACCGCCGAGACGCTGGCAATCCCTCTGCTGACCGAAGCCTCCGGCCGCCGTCTTGGCGAAGGGCTAACCTACCTCTCCAACCCGGAATTTCTTCGCGAAGGAAGCGCGGTGGCCGATTTCGGCAACCCCGCCATGACACTGATCGGCGCCCGTTCAGAGGCTGACGCGGAGCCGCTGCGCGCGCTCTACGCCGACATCCCCGCACCGGTGCGTGTCGTGCCCTATGCCGTGGCCGAAAGTGCCAAGCACCTGTCCAACGTCTACCATGCGGTGAAACTCGCCTTTGCGAATGAGGCTGGCGCCGTGCTCGCGGCGCTCGGCGTCGATGCAAGGCAAGCCTTTCAAGTTTTCAGCGAGGACCGGGTGCTGAATATTTCGGCGGCCTATTTGCGCCCGGGCTTTGCCTTCGGCGGCTCATGCTTGCCGAAGGACACGCGCAGCTTCCTTGCCCTTGGCTCGGCCGCGGGGATCGCCACGCCGTTCCTGCAGCAGATCCTTCCGAGCAACACGTCGGTGGTGGATCGCGCCTTCGCTGCCGTCTCAGCGCATGGCCGTCGGCCAGTCGCGCTGTTCGGCCTTGCATTCAAATCGGGCACCGATGATCTACGCGAATCCCCCTATGTCACCCTGGCGGAGCGTTTGATCGGACGCGGCTATGCCTTGCGTGTCTTTGATCGGTCGGTGAACGTCGCCACACTGGTCGGCGCCAACCGCCGTTACATCGAGCAAGAAATCCCTCACATCGAGCACCTGATGGCCAGTGACGTGCATGCCGCACTTGAAGGCGCCGAGATTGTCGTCGTCGGGCATCTCGGGCGGGAAGATCGGCTGGCACTGACCGCGGCGCTGGATGGGCAAATCGTCGTCGATTTGGCAGGCGTGCCGGAGATCGCCGCATTGGACAACATTACCTACCGGGGCTTCTGCTGGTGAGGCCAAAGCTGCTTTTCATTAGCCCGAGGTTCCTGTTTCCTTTTGACCAGGGCGGTAAAATCAGGACCGGCAATATACTGCGTGGCATGAAAGGAGGCACCTTCGACATCACACTCGCCTCCCCGGCACCCGAAGACCGCGCCGATTTAGCGGACGAGATTGCCACAGTCTGCGACAGATATGTTTCCTGGCCGGAACCGCACACGGGACTGGGCGGCAAGGCCGCGGCACTGATGTCGGCCTTGCCGGTACCTGTTGCGACCGACCGCTCGCGGATCGGCGCCGCTCGCGTCGCCGAAGCTTTGTCAGAAAAGCCTGCGGTCGTGGTTGTCGATTTTCCTCACGCGTCGGTGCTATTGCCAGACGAGCCGTTTTCAGCCGCCTCCGTGATCTTTACCCACAATATTGAGGCCGAGATCTTCGAGCGTCACGCCGCGGTCGCAGCTTGGCCGATGAGGCTGCTCTGGCAGTCCCAGGCCAGAAAAATGCGGCGCTTCGAACAATCGACCTTGCGGCGCTTCGATACCGTCATCGCCGTCTCTGCGCGCGACGCGCGTTCGATGGAGGCCCAATACGGCTTGTCCGGGGTCGCCACCATCGACACCGGCGTAGATCTCGATTTCTATGGCTTCAGCGCACCACAGCCCGCGCCGCCAGGCGGCGGCACGCTGGTGTTCTCCGGAGCGATGGATTCCCGCTCCAATATCGACGGCGTGACCTGGTTGGCCGAGGCCGTCTGGCAACGGATCGCTGCCGCAAGGCCACAGGCGGAAATGCTCATCCTCGGACGCAACCCGCCTGAGGCGCTGGTTGCCAAGGTTGCACGGCTCGGCCTGCCCTTCCGGTTCAGTGGCTTTGTCGAAGATATGCGCCCACATGTGCGGTCAGGTCATGTCGCGCTCATCCCGCTGCGCGTCGGAAGCGGCACCCGGATCAAGGCGTTCGAGGCGATGGCGCTGGGTCGCCCGGTGGTCTCGACCGCACTCGGGGTCGAGGGCCTCGACCTGACCCCCGGCACACATTACCTGGCCGGCGACTCGGCGGAAGCGTTCGCGGATGCAGTGCTGGCCTGTTTTGACGACCCGGCCGGCATGCAAGCCATGGCACAGCGCGCGCGTGCGCATCTCGAAGCGCATTTTTCATGGGGAAACGTGGCGCGGCAGTTCGAGGCCATTTGCCTGCAATCGATGCAGACAACCGGGCGGTAAGCGGGCGCTGGGGCCGAGGTGAAGGGGCTGACCTAAATCATGGCCAGCGCCCAGCCGGCGTCTCGAACCGACATCCAAGCAATGCAGGCGCTCGCTCAGGGAGGTTCAGGCCCAGAGACGCTCCCGGTCCAGCCCGCGATACATGTCGGCGACGAATTCGCCGTAGCCGTTGAAGATCCGCGTCGGCACGCGTTCGTTGGTGCCGAGCAGTCGCTCGGTCGCCTGGCTCCAGCGCGGATGCGGCACCTCGGGGTTCACATTCGCCCAGAAACCGTATTCCGAGCCCTGGATCTCCTCCCAGTAGCCCTTCGGCCGCTGCTCGGTCAGGGTGATGCGGACGATGCTCTTGCCGTGCTTGAAGCCATACTTCCACGGGAAGACCACGCGGATCGGGCCGCCGTTCTGCGGCGGGCAGGGCTTGCCGTACATGCCGACGACGACGAAGGCCATCTCATTGGCCGCTTCCTCTATGGTGCAAGCCTCGCGGTACGGCCAGGGATACCAGGACTGGCGCAGTCCCGGCATGTTGGCCCGGTCGGCGGCGGTTTCGAAGGTCACGTATTTCGCGGCGCCGGCCGGGTCGGCCAGCTTCAGCAGTTCGGACAGCGGGAAGCCGGTATAGACCGCGGTCATCGCCCAGCCCTCGACGCAGCGCATGCGCAGCACGCGTTCTTCCAGCGGCATGCGGCGAATGATGGCGTCGATGTCCAACTCCTGCGCGGCGCCGACCATGCCGCCGATGCGCAGGGTCCAGGGCCGCTGCGGCAGGCGCTGGGCCAGGCGCCAGATGCCCTTGTCCGTGCCGAATTCGTAGAAGTTGTTGTAGGTCGTGGCCTCGCGCTCGGCGGTGATGGCACGGCCGGCCGGGAAGCGATTGTTGCGCATCGCAGCCATCGGGTCGACCCCCGAGGCCGGCGCCTGGGCTGGCCCCTGGGCCATTGCCACGCCGGGCAGCAACATGGCCGAAGCGCCGATCAGCGCACGACGGTTCAGCACCACGGCTTCTGGCGTGGCGAGGCGTTCGGAGATTTCCCAGCCACGCGGAATGCGGATGTTCATGCGTCTGTTCCTTGTACCCGTTGGCAGCCCGTTGGCGCAGAGGTTGCCCCCGCCCCCTCCGCCGTCAAGGCAGGGGGCGCGGCAGCAGTGCGGCGGCGGGCATTTCCGCCACGGTGGTGACGCGGTAGAGCCTGTAGCGCTCTGCCTCGATCTCCCGCCGCGCGCGGATCATGCCGCCCACCGGGACTGCCGCAGGCCAAAGCGGCGCGCCCTCCCCTCGTCTTTCGCTGCGGACCAGCAATCCGGTTACGCCGGTTTCCGGCGCGGCGAGGTTGAAAAGATCCCAGCGATCGGCAAGGGCGATCACCGCCACACCGGGGGGCAGGCGGAAGGCCAGTTCGGCGGCCAGGCCATACTCCTCGGCGGCGACGAAATCGGCGCCGGCCGCCTGGCGCGCTGCCTCCACCTGGCCCACGAAATCGGGCCAGCCGCCGAGGCGTGCGAGCGAAGGGTCGGACCGCCGCGGCAGCGGGATCGGCGCCCAGGTGGCCTGCACGACGCCGATCACCGCCAGGGCCAGGCCCAGACCCAGGGCCGGCCGCCGCCAACCGTCCCAGCGCGTGCCCAGAAGCCCGGCGGCCGCCAGGCAGGCGGCGGGGTACAGGATGGCCGGCCAGTTGCCCTGCACCCGGCTGCCGGTCGCCTGCCAGAGGAACAGTGCCGCTCCGGGCAGGATCAGTGCTGCCAGCAGTCCGGCCTGTCGCCACCGCCACAGCGCAGCCGCCGCGCCCGCGAGGCACAGCACGAAAACCAGCGGCGTCGCCAGGCCCGCCTGCCCGCCCAGAAACTCCCAGACGAAACGCAGGCCCGGGTCGCTGGCCTGCGCCCCGGCGCGGCCACCCTGCTTGGCGAAGGAGGCCCAGCCATGCGTGGCGTTCCAGGCGACGACGGGCGCAAAAAAGGCCAGCGCGATCGCCCCGCCCGCCCAGGTTTCCCATCGCCAGACCCAGCGCCCCATAGCCCAGAGCGCGAGGCCCAGTCCCAGCAGGGCGGCCGTGTATTTCGACAGCAACGCCAGCCCGGCAAAGGCGCCGATCACGAGCCACCAGCGCCCGTCCAGCGACGCCTGCAGCCTTGCCGCCGCCCAGAGGGCCAGGCACCAGAACACCACCAGCGGCGTATCGGGCGTGACCAGCACCGACCCGGCGTTGGCGAAGAGCGTCGCGTTGAACAGCGCCGCCCCCCAAGCCCCGGCCCCGGGCCGGTCGGGGAACAGCCGCCGCCCGGCATCCCACAGGGCCACCGAGGCCAGGGCCAGGCCCAGCGGCCCCATCAGTCGGATGCCGAGCGCCGTGTCGCCCAGCAGCAGCGTGCCGGCGCGTATCCAGGCCGCGATCATCGGCGGATGGTCGAGGTAGCCCCAGGCCAAGGCACGCGACCAGACCCAGTAATAGGCCTCGTCCGGCGCCACCGGGACGAGCGCGGCCGCGGCCAACCGCGCGACGGTCAGCCCCAGCAGCGCCAGCGCCCAAGGCCAGTCCAAGCCAAGCCAGTCCAAGCCAAGCCAGTCCTGGCCAAGCCTGGCGCGGCCAAGCCTGTCCCGGCCAGAATTGTCGCCGCTAGCGCGCACGCCAAACCAGCGTGCTGGAGACGGCGTAGTTCCAAACCCCGGTCAGCAGCGCCCCGGCCGCCCCCGCAAGGCGCCAGCCCGCGACCTCATCGGTCACCAGCAAGGACGAGATGCCGACGTTGGCGAAAGCGCCCAGGCCGCAAACCCCGTAGAACAGCAGCAGGCCGCGCCACAGGTCCGCGCCGCGCAGCCGGACGTCGCGGTAGGTCAGAGTGTTGTTCAGCCAGAAATTGGCGGTCATGGCGACCAGCGTCGCCGCCCACTGGGCCGGAGCGAAACCCAAGCCCAGGCCACGCACCGCCAGGGTCAGCACCAGCAGATGCACCAGCACGCCGATCGCGCCGACCAGGGCGAAACCGACGAACCGCAACGGCACCGCGCCACCAAACCGCTTGTCCAGCAACAACCCGGCGAAATCCAGCAGCACCAGCGCGTCGAGCTTGCTCTCGCCCGCCTGCCTCGGGCGAAAAACATAGGGCACCTCGGCGACCCGCGGGACCTGCGGCAGCGACAGCAGGATATCGAGCAGGATCTTGAAGCCGCGTGCCGTCAGCCGCGGGGCGGCGGCCTCGATGACCTCACGCCGCAGCAGGAAGAAGCCGCTCATCGGGTCGCTGACCGGCGTGGGCAGCAGCAGCCGTGCCGCCCAGCCACCCAGGTCGGATACCTGGCGGCGCAGCGCGGAGAGCCCCTGCCCGACCGCGCCACCTGCCACATGGCGGCTGCCGATCACGATGTCGGCCCCCGCTTCGGCCGCGGCCAGCATGGCCGGCAGTGCGGCCTCGTCATGCTGCAGGTCGCCGTCCATCACCGCGACGAAGGGGGCCGAGGTGGACAGCATGCCCTCAACACAGGCCGAGGCCAGGCCGCGCCGCCCAACGCGGCGAATGACCCGGATGCGCGGATCGGCCGCGGCCAGGCGGCGGGCTTCCTGCGCCGTGCCGTCGGGACTGTCGTCATCGACGAAGATCGCCTCCCAGGCGATGCCGCCGAGCGTGGCATCCAGGCGCGCCACCAGGGGCGCGACATTCGCGGCCTCATTGTAGCAGGGGATGACGACGGCCAGCAGCGCCGGCAGGGGGTGAGGCATGATGGCGCCCGCATAGCCCGGCAGGCCCGCGGCGGCGAGGGCGCTACGGGCGGGCGCTCAGGGCGGGCGTTAGGCGCGGGCGTTAGGCGCGGGCGTTAGGCGCGGGCGTTTAGGCTCGGGCGTTGGGGGCGGGCGCGCGATTGGGCGCGCGCGCCCCCGGCTTCAGCGCTGCCGCCAGGGCAGGCCCTCGGCCTTCCAGCCGGCAACGGCACCGCGGTGGCCTTGCGCATCGGGCGGGCCCTCAAACCCGTCGGCGACGTTGGCCGCATTGGGGAAACCGGCCGCCTGCGCCGCCTGGGCCGCGGCCAGCGACCGCGCGCCAGACCGGCAGAGATAGAAGACCTTGGACAGCGGCGTGACGCCCGACCGGCGCAAATGTTCGGCAAAGGCACCGTTCACCTGCATCGACGGATAGACCTGCCAGGGGATCAGCACCGGCTGCTTGCCGGCCGCGGTCAGGTCCGGCACGCCGACGAAGGTCCATTCGGCATCGGTGCGGACATCGACCAGCACCGCGTCCGGGTCTGCTTGCAGCGCCGACCAGGCCTCGGCGGGGGACACATCGGGGACGGTCATGACGCTGATCCTCTGGCGTGTTGGCAGCAAGATGGGGGCTGCCGTGGTGCTGATGCAATGTGGCGCGGCCCGGGCCAGGAGAAGATCGTACAAGGCTCGCCGCTGGCCAAGGCGGGTGATACACTGACGCTCGTCGTCAATCATCAGGGGCACCCCGATGTCGGTACCTGGCCTCCATGCCCCTCGGCCCGCGCCCAGCCGCGGCGCGCCGGATACGCGGGCGCGGATCGAAACCGTGGCCGAGGCGCTGTTCCGCCGGGTCGGCTACCAGAAGACCACGGTCGCCGACATCGCCCGTGAACTGTCGATGTCGCCAGCCAATGTCTATCGATTCTTCCCGTCCAAGAGCGCCATCAACGAAGCCATCGCCGCGCAAATGCTGGGCGGCGTGGCAGCGGGGGCCGAGGCGATCGCTGCCAGCACCGCGCCCGCGCCGGACCGGCTGCGGGCCCTGCTGCACCACCTGTTCGAAAGCGACCTGCGCCTGTTCATCCAGGATCGTCGCATGCACGACATGGTGGAGGCGGCGATGACGGAACACTGGGGCGTGGTCGAGGGTTTCATCGCCACGATCAAGGCGATCACGGCGCGGATCCTGGCCGACGGCATTGCCGAGGGCGCCTTCGCCGCCATCGACACCGCCAGCGGGGCCGAGATGGTCAAGACCGCGACGCTGGTCTGGACGCATCCGCTGATGCTGTCGGACTGCCTGCGCCATGGCCGGACCGAGGCGGAGCTCACGGCGCAGCTCGACGTTATGGTGGATTTCCTGCTGCGGGGGTTTCGGGCGTGAATAATGTGAACTGACGAATCTTGACTTTCGTCATTCGCCATTGATTATTCGCCGGGTCCAGCCAAGGCCCCGCCCATGCGCCCCACCCCGCTGCTCCTCCTCGCCCTGGCCGCCTGCCGCCCTGAGGCGGCCGAGGCACCCCGGCCCGACGCCCCCCGCCCCGTGCAGGTCGCCGAGGTGCGCCTCGCGCCCGCCACCACCGCTAGCAGCTTCACGGGACAAATCCGCGCCCGGCACGAGGTTGACGTCGGCTTCCGCACGGGCGGCCGCATCACCCATCGCCTGGTCGATGCCGGCGCGGTGGTCGTGGCAGGCCAGGTGCTGGCCCGCCTGGATGCCGCCGATCTTACCCTGGCGCTGCGCGCGGCCCAGGCGGATCTGGACAGTGCGGCCGCTGAAGCCCGCCGCGCCACCGCCGACGCGGCGCGATCCCGCGCCCTGCGTGAGGCCGGGCACGTCGCCGCTGCCTTCGACGAACAGCGCATCGCCACCGCCCGTGCGGCGGTGGAGCGCGTTGCCGCCGCCTCGGCCGCGCTCGACCTTGCGCGGAACCGCCTGGGCTATGCCGAACTCCGCGCGCCGCGCCCGGGCGTGGTCATGGCGATCCTGGCCGAGACCGGCCAGGTCCTGGCCGAAGGAACCCCTGCCCTGCGCCTGGCCGACCCCGCCGAGCGCGAGGTGCTGGTGGCCCTGCCCGAACAAATGCCCCTGGCGCCCGGTGCCGTCGCCGAAGTGACGCTGTGGTCGCGCCCTGACACGGTGCTGCGCGCCACCCTGCGCGAAGCCTCGCCCCAGGCCGAGGGCCCCTTGCGCACGCGTGCCGCGCGCTTCGCGCTGGAAACCCCGCCGGGCTGGGCTGCGCTCGGCGCCACCGCTACCGTGCGCCTGGCCGATGCGCCCACCGCCCCGGTCGCAACCCTGCCCCGCGGCGCGCTGCATGACCGCGGCCGGGGCGCGATGGTCTGGCGCGTCACCGACACTGGCCGGATCGAAGCCGTGCCGGTGAGCGTGCGCGGCCTCGGCCCCGAGACCGCTTCCCTGCAAGGCCCGCTTGCCGAAGGCGACCTTGTGGTGACCGCCGGGGTCCAGTTGCTCGACCCCGGCAGTGCCGTGCGCGTGGCCGACCGTCGCCCTGCCGCGACCCTTCGCTGACATGGACCGCTTCAACCTCTCGGCCTTCGCCGTCCGCAACGGCGCGCTGACGCTGTTCCTGATGATCCTGGTCCTGGCCGGCGGCAGCTTCGCCTGGTTGAAACTGGGCCGCGCCGAGGACCCGGCCTTTACGCTGAAGGTCATGGTGGTCACCACCCAATGGCCCGGGGCGACCGCCGAGGAGATGCAGCGCCTGGTCGCCGACCCGATCGAGGCACGGCTGCAGGACCTGCCCAATCTCGACACGCTGCAAACCTTTGCCCGCCCCGGTGTCGCGACGACGACGGTGACCCTGCGCGACACGACCCCACCGCGGGAGGTGCCAGGCCTGTGGTACCAGGTGCGCAAGAAGGTCGGCGATGTCGTCCAACATCTGCCGTCCGGCGTGCGCGGGCCGTTCTTCGATGATGAATACGGCGACGTCTATTCTGCGATCTTCGCGCTCACAGGCTCGGACAATGCCGATCTCATCCGCCAGGCGGAGACGATCCAGGGCCGCTTCCGCCGCCTGGCCGGCGTCGGCAAGGTGACGATCGAGGGCGAGCGCCCGCAGCGCGTTCATGTCGAGGTGAGCCATGTCCGCCTGGCGACCCTCGGCATCACCCCCGCCCAGATCGCCGAGACCCTGGCCCGCTTCAACCCGGTGATCCCGGCGGGCGTGGTGGAGGCCGGCGCCACGCGGCTGTACCTGCGCCCTGGCGCGGGCTTCGATGGGCTGACCGCCATACGCGCCCTGCCGATCGCCGCCGGCGGGCGGAACCTGGTGCTGGCCGATATCGCGACGGTGGAACGCGGCCTGGAGGACCCGCCCAGCCGCGCCATCCGCCAGGATGGGCAGCCCGCCGTGCTGATCGCCGTTGCCCGGCAGCCGGGGGTGGATGTGCTGGCCATGGGCGCGCGGTTGCGGGCCGAGGTCGCGGCGATTTCGGCCGGCCTGCCGACGGGTATCCGGCTTTTCGCCATCAACGATCAATCGGCCGTCGTCGCAGTCTCCCTTGCCGAGTTCCTGCAAAAATTTGCGGCCGCCATCGGCGTGGTGCTGCTGATCTCCTTCGCATCCCTCGGCCTGGGCGCCGGCATCGTCGTCGCACTCGCCGTGCCGCTGACGCTGTCCATCGCCCTGGTGCTGATGTGGCGCTGGGGGATGGAGTTGGATCGCATCAGCCTCGGCGCGCTGATCCTCTCGCTCGGCCTGCTGGTGGATGACGCGATCATCGCGATCGAGGCCATGGCCGTGAAACTGGAACAAGGCTGGGACCGGGTCCGCGCCGCGGGCTTTGCCTGGACCAGCACCGCGGGGCCGATGCTGACCGGAACCCTCGTCACCATCGCGGGCTTCATCCCGGTCGGCTTCGCGGCCTCGACCTCGGGCGAATACGCGGGCGGGATTTTCTGGGTGGTGGGGGGCGCGCTGATCGCCTCCTGGCTTGTCGCCGTGGTCTTCACGCCCTGGCTTGGCATGCGGCTGCTGCCGGCCCCGCGCGGGCAAGCGCATGATCCCTATGACAGCCGGCTGTCCCACGCGCTGCGCGGTCTGGTCGGCTGGTGCCTGGATCATCGCGCGCTGGTGCTGGGGGTGAC
>JBBQHE010000143.1:0-11806 GCA_038323655.1 Acetobacterales bacterium
GGTATGGGTGTTCACCAGCCCAGGCATGATCAGCCGGTGCGAGGCATCGAAGACCTCGGCATCCGCCACCATCGTGCCTTCCGGCAGGATGGCGGCGATGCGGCTGTTTTCGACCAGCACCTCGGCATGCGGGGCGGACAGCGCGTCGGGGCTGAGGACCCGCGCGCCGCGCAGCAGCCGGCGCATCAGACCGACCGGTCGGCGGGCAGGTAGGCGGCGGTGAACATGCTGGCCGCGGTCGGTGGGGTCGCGATGCCATAGGCCTCGGCATTGACCGAAACCAGCGTCGCGGCGCGGTCCATGTCCAGCACGCCGAAGCCGCCGGCGCGCACATTGGGCGTCAGGATCGAACGATCCCGCGTCATCGCCCAGCGGCGGGCTTCCAGCGCTTCGTCGAACAGGGGTTCGCGCCGCTTCATCGAGGCCATGCCGGCCACGGGGTCGGCGATCAGCGCGCGCAGCCCCTCGATCGAGGAGCGCACGAAGGCGCGGGCCGTATCCTGGTTGCGCTCCAGCCATTCGGCCCGCACCACGACGGCGCTGCCGTAGAGGTCGAGGCCGTTCTCGGCATAGGGCCAGGCGATGATGTCGGCCTCGGGCAGGCCGATGCCGACCAGGTTGAAATAGACGGTGAACAGAAAGCCCGTCACCGCATCCACCTGGTTCTGCATCAGCATGGTGTCGCGCAGGTTGGCGGCCATGCTGGTCCAGCGGATGCCGCTGGTGTCGATGCGCGCCGCACGGGCGAAGGCGGGAAACAGGAGCCGCGAGCCCTCGCCCTCGGGCGCGCCCAGGCGCTTGCCCGCGACCTGCTGCACATTGGTGATGCCCGAGCGCTTGGTGGTGACCACCGCGGCCGCCGTGCGGTCGAACACCTGGTAGATCGACACGAGGCGCTTGTCGGGGTTTTCGGCGTTGAACTTCACCGCCCCGCTGATGTCGGCGAAGCCGATGTCATAGGCGCCGCCGGCCACCTTCACCAAGGTATCGCCTGAGCCGAAGCCGCGATCCATCCGCACCGCGAGCCCGTTCTGGCGGAAGATGCCGCGGTCCTCGGCCAGGCCCCACATCGCGTGGTTGCCCTGCAAGGCCCAGTCGAGCGCAAAGCGCACAGGCGCCTGGGCGCGGGCATTGTTCAGCGCCGGCACCGACAGGGCGGCGGCGGTCAAAAGGGTGCGGCGGGTCGCGGTCATGGCAGGGGGCTCCGGGCAAATATAGAGAAGGATTGCCCAGCAAGCGGCGGGCCGCCAGGGGGGGGCGGCCAGGCCCCGCTGCCCGAGCCCCCCGGTTGACCCGGCCGGCCCATGGCGGCAACACCCGTCGCGCATGCGGCTGGGGTAGACATGGCAGGCTGGCTGACCTGGATGCGTGCGCCGATCGATGCGATCGGCGTCTTCACCCAGGCCAAATCATTCCGCGACAATGTGGTGATCGGCAGCCCCCGACTGATGCGGATGGGGCTGCACGTCTGGCGCAGGCGGGTGGCGGCCCAGATGGGCGGAAGGCGACGCGCCGCGCTGGCGCCGCTGGTTTCGGCCGAGGATGCCGCCGCCCTGCGCCGCGACGGCTTCCTGGTGAAGCCCAACTTCCTGGCCCCGGAAGTGTTTGCCGCCCTGCGTACCGAAATCCTGGCCAGGGAGGCGCCGGCGCGGGAATTCGTCGATGGCTACAGCCTGACCCGGCTGTTTCCGCTCGACGCCGCGCGCCTGCGCGGCCTGCCCGCCACCGCCGCCTGGCCTTGGAACGGCGGGTGTCGATCACCGCCTGCCAGGGCCGCGACAGGCTGACGGCCGAAGCCTCGCTGCGCATCGCCGAGGGCGACATCCACCGGCTGGGCTATGGCCCGCCGCGGGTCCTGAACGTCGCGCCCAATACGCTGGTCATCGCCGATAGCAGCGGCTTTCACCGCTGCGGCATCCCGACCCGCGGCTGGCACTGTCCCGGCATCCTGCCAGGGCCGGATGGGCGGCTCAGCCTGGCACCAGGACCATCACGGCGGCCTGGGCGGCGATACCTTGGCCGCGGCCGGTGAAGCCCAGTCGTTCGGTGGTTGTGGCCTTGACCGAGATGCGGTCGATCCCGACGCCCAGAAGCCCGGCCAGACGTGCCTGCATGGCTGGCGCGTGGGGGGTGATTTTGGGCTGTTCGCAGATCAGCGTGACGTCGGCGTTGGCCAGCACCCCGCCTGCCTCGGCGATGCAGCCGGCCGCATGGACCAGGAAGCGCGCGCTGTCGGCGTCCTTCCATTCAGCCTGGCTCGGCGGGAAGAAGCGCCCGATGTCGCCGATACCAAGCGCGCCATAGATCGCATCGCACAGCGCATGCAGCCCGACATCGGCATCCGAATGGCCATCCAGGCCCAGCGGATGCGGCACCGTCACGCCGCAGAGCACCAGCGGCCGCCCGGGCACCAGGCGGTGCACGTCGAAGCCGGTGCCGACGCGCGGCAGCATGGGGCGGGCGAGCAGGCTTTCCATGCGGGACAGATCCTCGGGCCAGGTGATCTTCACATTGTCGGGGTGGCCCGGCAGGAGTGCGACGGGCATGCCGGCGGCTTCCAGCAGCGAGGCATCGTCGGTCGCGGCGATGGCGGGGTCCTGGGCCGCGACCAGGGCGGCGTAGCGAAAGGCCTGGGGCGTCTGGGCACGAAACAGGTTGTCGCGCGATACGGTGCCGGCGATCACGCCGGCGGCCCCGCGTTTTAGCGTTTCGGCCACCGCGAGCGCCGGGATGGCGCCGGGGTGGGTCGCCAGCGCCGCCAGCAGGGCAGGGACCAGCCCCGCGGGCAGGAAGGGGCGGGCGGCGTCATGCACCAGCACGCTCGCGGGGGGGAGCGCCGCCAGGGCTGCGAGCCCGGCCGCGACGCTGGCCTGGCGGGTGGCGCCGCCGGCGACCGGGGCCAGGCAGGGCAGGCCGGCCAGCATGGCGGCGACCTCGGCCTGCATCCCCTCAGCGACCACCGGCAGGATCGCGGTGACGCCGCCGTCGCGCAGCAGCGCCTCGGCGGCGTGGCGCAGCACGGGGCGCCCGGCCAGCAGCGCAAACTGCTTCGGGACCGGCCCGCCGAAGCGGCGGCCAGCGCCGGCGGCGACGAGAATGGCGATGCAGGTCATGGCCGCGGATGTGCCGTGCGGCGCGCGGCCTGTCCATCCGCGCATCAGTACGCCTCGTCCGGTGGCAAGGCGCGCATGGACGCTGCGGGCCGGAGCCTGTAGATTGCCTCGCAAATGAGCATTCATACCGAAACCGAGACGCGGCGCCTGGCGCCTATCGACCTGGGCGGGGGGGTCGTGATCCCCATACCGGTGATCGTGGCGCCCATGTCGGGCGTCACCGACCTGCCGTTCCGCAGGCTTGCCCGGTCGCTCGGTGCGCCGATGGTGGTCAGCGAGATGATCGCCTCCGAGGCCATGGTGCGGGAAAACCGCGTCACCCGGCGGATGGCGCAGGTCGATGGCCTGGGCGGTCCGGCCAGCCTGCAACTCGCCGGCTGCGACCCGGTGGTGATGGGGGAGGCCGCGCGCGCCGCGGTGGATGGCGGGGCCGCCATTGTCGATATCAACTTCGGCTGCCCGGTGAAGAAAGTGGCGGTCGGCCAATCGGCGGGCTCCGCGCTGATGCGGGACGAGGTGGCGGCGGCACGGCTGCTGGAGGCAGTGGTCCGCGCCGTGCCGGTGCCGGTGACGCTGAAGATGCGCATGGGCTGGGACCACCAGAGCCTGAACGCCCCGCGCCTGGCGCAGATCGCGCAGTCGCTCGGCATCCGCATGGTCACGATCCATGGCCGCACGCGGCAGCAATTCTATACCGGGACCGCCGACTGGGGCTTTGTGGCCCGGGTGAAGGAAGCCGTGACCATCCCGGTTATCGTCAACGGCGATATCCTGACGGTGCAGGATGCCCGCGATGCACTGGCGCAATCGGGCGCCGATGGGGTGATGATCGGCCGCGGCTGCTACGGCCGCCCCTGGCTGCCCCGCGTCATCGCCGCGGCGCTGACCGGGGGCGAGGCGGCCGAACCGTCGCTCGCCGAACAATACGCCATCCTGCTGGAGCACCACGCCGCCCTGGTCGCGCATTTCGGCGACCCGGCCGGCATACGCATCGCCCGCAAGCACATGGCCTGGTATTCGCGCGGCCTGTTCGGCTCGGCCGACTTCCGCGTCCGCATCAACCAGGCCGAGACCGAGGCCGAGGCGCGTGAGGTGCTGGCCCGCTTCTATGAACCGCTGATCGAACGCGGCGCTGCGCGCGATGCGACGCCGCAGGACCTGGCGGCATGAGCGGCGTCCGCCACAAGCCGGCCGCCGATGCGCTGGCCAGCGGCGCGCGCAACCTGGCCGCCATCACCGACGGCATCGCCGTGCTGACCGCGCTGCCGATGCCGGTCGTCGTGCTGGATGCCGAGGACCGGTTCTGCTTCGCCAACCCGGCCGCCGAATTGTTCTTCGCCCATTCCCTGGTCAGCCTGCGGCACATGGCGTTGTCCGACCTGATCCCCGGTGACAGCCGGCTGTTCGGCGTGCTGTCCCAGGTGCGGGCGCTGGATGCCCCCGTCTCCGACCACGACCTGTCGCTGGAAAGCCCGCGGTTGCAGCGCCAGGATGTCGCGGTCCATGCAGCCCCCTATGCCGACCTGCCCGGCGGCATCGTGCTGACGCTGCAGGATGCCAGCACGGCGCAGAAACTCGACCGGCAGTTGAACTTCCGGGGGGCGGCGCGCGGCGCCTCGGCCATGGCGGCGATGCTGGCGCATGAGGTGAAGAACCCGCTGTCGGGCATACGCGGGGCCGCGCAATTGTTGGAAGCGGGCGTCGCGGAAGAAGACCGCGAACTCTGCACCCTGATCCAGGAGGAGGTGGACCGTATCCGCAACCTTGTGGAACGCATGGACATGTTCAGCGAACGCCCGATCGAACGCGTCTCGGTGAATATCCATGAGGTGCTGGACCATGTCCGCCGCGTCGCCCAGCGCGGCTTCGCGTCGCATGTGAAGATCACCGAGGACTACGACCCGTCGCTGCCGCCGGTCTGGGCCAATCGCGACCAGTTGGTGCAGATCCTGCTGAACCTGGTGAAGAACGCGGCCGAGGCTGTGCTGACCCCGGGCGGCGAGATCGTGCTCAGCACCGCCTATCGCCACGGCGTGCGCATCGCGGTGCCGGGGTCGCGCGAGCGCATGCACCTGCCGCTGGAGATCGCCGTCGCCGACAACGGCCCCGGCATCGCCGAGGCGGTGAAGGCGACGCTGTTCGAACCCTTCGTCACCACCAAGCAGGGTGGTCAGGGGCTGGGGCTGGCGCTGGTCGCGAAACTGGTCACCGACCAGGGCGGGCTGATCGAATGCGACAGCAGGCCGGGCCGCACGATCTTCCGCCTGTCGCTGGCCAAGCCGCCGGCAGCCGACCGCCGCCCCAGGCTGCCCGCCCTTGCCTGACGCACACTGAGGATGGACCTACCCATGAGCGAAGCCCGCACCATCCTGATCGCCGATGACGACCGGGCGATACGCACGGTGCTGTCCCAGGCGCTGGGCCGCGCCGGCTACAACGTGCGCGCCACCTCCTCGGCGGCCACGCTGTGGCGCTGGGTCGAGGAAGGGGCTGGCGACCTCGTCATCACCGATGTCGTGATGCCGGACGAGAACGGGCTGGACCTGCTGCCGCGGATCAAGCGCATCCGCCCCGAAATGCGGGTCGTGGTGATGTCGGCGCAATCGACCTTCACCACCGCGGTCAAGGCGGCCCAGCGCGGCGCCTTCGAATACCTGCCCAAGCCCTTCGACCTGAAGGAATTGCTGCAGGTAGTCGGCCGCGCGCTGGCGACCCCGCCCGCCACCATCGCCGCGCACGAGGACGATGCGCCCGAGGAAAAACTGCCGCTGGTCGGGCGCAGCCCGGCGATGCAGGACATCTACCGTACCGTGGCCCGGCTCACGACCACCGACCTCACCGTGATGATCACCGGCGAATCGGGCACGGGCAAGGAACTGGTCGCCCGCGCGCTGCATGACTACGGCCGCCGCCGGACCGGCCCCTTCGTTGCCATCAACATGGCCGCGATCCCGCGCGAGTTGATCGAGAGCGAATTGTTCGGCCATGAGCGCGGTGCCTTTACCGGGGCGCTGGCGCGCGGCGTCGGGCGCTTCGAACAGGCGGCCGGCGGCACGCTGTTCCTGGATGAAATCGGCGACATGCCCTCCGAAGCCCAGACGCGGCTGCTGCGCGTGTTGCAGGAAGGCGAATTCACGACGGTCGGCGGGCGCGCGCCGATCAAGGCCAATGTCCGCATCGTCGCCGCGACCCACCGCGACCTGCGCCAGTCGATCCGCAACGGCCAATTCCGCGAGGACCTGTTCTATCGGCTCAACGTGGTCCCTCTGCGGCTGCCGCCCTTGCGGGAGCGGGCCGAGGATGTTGCGCTGCTGGCGCGGCATTTCCTCGACCGGGCGAAGGCCTCCGGCCTGCCGTTCAAGCAGTTGGACCAGGGCGCGATCGACCGGCTGCGGGCACATTCCTGGCCGGGTAATGCGCGTGAGTTGGAAAACCTCATGCGACGGCTCGCTGCCCTATATGCGCAGGAGGTGATCGGCGCCGAGGCGGTTTCGGCCGAACTCGCCGACGCCGGCCCGGGCACGGCCGAGGAACCCGGCCGCGGCCCCGAAACCCTGGAGCAGGCGGTCGAACGCCACATCGGCGGCTTCATGTCGGCCCAAAAAGACGGGCTGCCGGTGCGCGACCTGTATGAGCGCGTGCTGGCCGAGGTCGAGCGCCCGTTGCTGCGCCTGGCGCTGTCGGCGACGCGCGGCAACCAGATCAAGGCCGCGGCCATGCTGGGGCTGAACCGCAACACGCTGCGCAAGAAGATCAAGGAACTCGACCTGCCCGTGGTCCGCGGGCTGACCTGACGGCGATGGCCGCCCCCCCCCTGGCACGGTTGGGCATGCTGCGCCGGGCGGCGGATGCGCTGCTCGGGCGGGGGGTGACGCTGGGGCTTGCGGTGCTGGCGTTGACCGCGGGGCTTGCGACCTTTGTCGTGCTGTCGGGCGGCAGCCCGCTGGGGCCGACCTCCACCGGCCAGGTCGTGGCGCTGGTGCTGGGCAATGTCGGGCTGCTGCTGCTGCTGGTGGTCTCGCTGATCGGCCGGCTGGTGCGGGTCTGGGCCGACCGGCGGCGTGGCGGTGCGGGCTCGCGGCTGCATGTTCGGCTGGTGCTGCTGTTCGGCGGCGTCGCGGTGTTTCCCGCCCTGCTGGTCGCGGGCTTCGCCGCGGTGTTCTTCAACCTGGGCATCCAGGCCTGGTTCAGCGACCGGGTGCGCGACACGCTGGAAGCCTCCCTGCTCGCCTCCCGCGCCTATCTTGCCGAACACATCAACAACGTGCGCGGCGATGCCCAGGGCATGGCGTCGGACCTCGGCCGGGCGGCGCAGATCTTCCTGCCCGACCAGGAGATCAACTACGCCCGCGTGGTGGCGACCCAGGCCGCCCTGCGCGGGCTGACCGAGGCCGTTGTTTTCGACCCGGTTCTCGGCCGCGTGCTGGCGGCCGGCGGCCTCGGCTCCAACCTCATGCTGAACCCCCCGAGCCAGGAGGCGCTGGACCTGGTCCGCGGCGGGGAGATCGCGGTGCTGCCCGATGAGGCCGCGGGGCTGGTGCGGGCGATGACCTCGCTCGACACCCCAACAGGTGCGATGCTGCTGATCGGCCGGCCGGTGGACCCGGCCGTGCTGGAACACATGCGCCGCACCGAAATCGCCTTCAACCAGTATGAGTTGCTGGAACGCCGGCGCGGCCCGTTGCAGATCACCTTCGCGCTGATCTTCGCCGTGACCGCGCTGCTGGTGCTGTTCGGGGCGGTGCTGGTCGGGCTCGTGATCGCCAACCAGATCGCAGGGCCGATCGGCCGGCTGATCCAGGCGGCCGACCGGGTGCGCGGCGGCGATTTGTCGGTGAAAGTGGCGGAGGGCAAGGCGGATGACGAGGTCGCAAGCCTCGCCCGCGCCTTCAACCGCATGACCGGGCAATTGGGCGCGCAGCGGGGCGAGTTGATGGAAGCCTATCGCCAGATCGACGACCGCCGCCGCTTTACCGAAGGCGTGCTGGCCGGTGTCTCGGCGGGCGTCATCGGGCTGGATGCGGCGGGGCGCATCAACCTGCCCAATCGCACCGCCTCGGAACTGGTCGGCCAGGACCTCGATGCAGCACTCGGCCTGGCGCTGTCGCAGCTCGTGCCGGAATTCGCCCCCCTGCTGGCGGCCGCCGCCGCCGACCCCTCGCGCCCGCGCACCGCGGAAATCCCGATCGGACCCGAGACCGGCCAGCCCGGCACCCGTCCGCGCACCCTGCTGGCCCGGATCGGGGCCGAGATGCAGCAGGGCCGGGTCGCGGGCTATGTGCTCACATTCGATGACATCACGGCCCTGCAGGCGGCCCAGCGCCAGGTCGCCTGGTCCGACGTCGCGCGCCGCATCGCGCATGAGATCAAGAACCCGCTGACGCCGATCTCGCTATCGGCGGAACGGCTGCGCCGGCGCTACCTCAAGCAGATCACCGACGACCCCGAGACCTTCCGCCAATTGACCGACACCATCGTGCGCCAGGTAGACGACATCGGCCGCATGGTAGATGAATTTTCCTCCTTCGCCCGCATGCCGCAGCCACAGATCGGTTGGGAGGATTTTGCCGCCATCGCGCGGGACAGCCTGGTCCTGCAGCGGGAGGCGCATGCGGCCATCCGCTACACGTTGACCGTGCCGGATGGCCCTGCGATGGCGCGCTGTGACCGGCGGCTGATCGGCCAGGCGCTGACCAACCTGCTGGTCAATGCCGCCGATGCGGTGGCGATGCGACAGGGTGCGGGGGAGATTGTGCTCACCCTGGCAACCGATCCCGGGACCTGGGCGTTCGTCGTGGAGGATGACGGGATCGGCCTGCCGGACGGCGAGCCGCGCGCCCGCCTGACCGAACCCTATGTTACCCACAAGGTCAAAGGAACTGGTCTTGGCCTTGCCATCGTGAAGAAGATCATGGAGGACCATGGTGGGCGATTGGTGCTGGAAGACCGTACACCGGGCTTCGGCACGCGCGCCTCGTTGATCCTGCCGGCGCCAACGGTCGCGGAGCCGGTTCCGCAAGAAGCAGAAGCGATACGCCATGGCGCATGAAATCCTGATCGTCGATGACGAGCCGGATATCCGCGCGCTCATCGAAGGTATCCTCGGCGACGAGGGATATGAGGTCCGCACCGCGCATAATTCCGATGCCGCCATCGCCGCCTTTCGCGCCCGGCGGCCGTCGCTGGTGGTGCTCGACATCTGGCTGCAGGGCTCGCGGCTGGATGGGTTGGGTATCCTCAAGGCGCTGCATGTCGAGGAGCCGCATGTCCCTGTCATCATGATCTCGGGCCATGGCACGATCGAAACCGCGGTGCAGGCGATCCAGGACGGCGCCTATGACTTCATCGAAAAACCCTTCAAGACCGACCGGCTGCTGCTGATCGTCAGCCGGGCGCTGGAAGCAGCAAGGCTGCAGCGCGAAATCAGCGAATTGCGCCTGCGCGCGGGGCCGGAGACGGAGCTGATCGGCGTGTCCTCGGCCATCGCCGGGCTGCGGGGGGCGATCGACAAGGTCGCACCGACCGGCAGCCGCGTGCTGATCCAGGGCCCCGCCGGTTCGGGCAAGGAGGTCGCGGCCCGCATGCTGCACGCGCGATCGCGCCGGGCGGATGCGGCCTTCGTCGTGCTGAACTGCGCGACCCTGGCGCCGGCCCGGTTCGAAGAGGAACTGTTCGGCGTCGAGCCAGGCCAGGACCAGGCCGGCAGCCCGCGCCGCGCCGGCGTGCTGGAACGCGCCCATGGCGGCACGCTGCTGCTGGATGAGGTGGCCGACATGCCGCTCGAAACCCAGGGCAAGATCGTGCGCGCCTTGCAGGAAGCGGGGTTCGAGCGCGTCGGTGGCGGCACCCGCGTGCGCGTCGATGTGCGGGTCATTGCCACCACCAGCCGGGATCTCGGCGCTGAGATCGCCGCCGGGCGCTTCCGCGAGGACCTGTATTATCGCCTGGCCGTGGTGCCGCTGAAGATCGGCGCGCTGCGTGAGCGGCGGGACGACATTCCCGCCCTGATCCTTCACTTCATGGCCCGCAGCACCGAAACCACGGGCATGGTCGCGCGCGAGGTCAGTGAAGACGCGCTGGCCGCCCTGCAGGCCTATGACTGGCCGGGCAATGTGCGCCAGCTGCGCAACCTCGTGGACTGGCTGCTGATCATGGCGCCCGGTGGCCCGTCGGAGCCGATTCGCGCCGATATGCTGCCGCCGGAGGTGGGCTCCTCCGCGCCCGCCCTGCTGAAGCTGGATCGTGGCAGCGAGATCATGACCCTGCCGCTGCGGGACGCGCGCGAATTGTTCGAACGCCAGTATCTGGAAGCGCAACTGCTGCGCTTCGGCGGCAATATCAGCCGCACCGCCGGCTTCGTCGGCATGGAGCGCAGCGCGCTGCACCGCAAGCTGAAGTTTTTGGGCGTGCATGCCGAGGACAAGGTCGCGGGCCTGTCGTAACCTTGGCGGGTCCACACGGGGTCCCGCATGTCACGCATCGCCTATGTCAACGGCCAGTATCTGCGCCAGTCCGAAGCCTCGGTGAATATCGAGGACCGTGGCTACCAGTTCGGCGACGGCATCTATGAGGTCGTGCACCTGCACGCCGGCCGCTTCATCGATGCCGACCTGCACATGGCGCGGCTGGAACGCTCGCTCGGCGAAATACGCCTGGCCATGCCGATGTCGCGCACGGCCCTGGAACAGGTCCTGGCCGAGGTCGCGCGGCGCAACCGGGTGACCGAGGGCCTGCTCTACATGCAGGTCACCCGCGGCGTCGCGCGGCGCGACCATGCCTTCCCGAAAATCCCGGTGAAGCCCGCCCTGGTCGTGACGATCCGCCGCATCCCGCCCTACCCCTCCGATGTCGCGGCCTGGACCGGGCGGGTCATCACCGCCCCCGACCTGCGCTGGGCGCGGCGGGACATCAAAAGCGTGAACCTGCTGCCGAATGTGCTGGCCCGCCAGGCGGCGCGCGAACAGGGCGCGATCGAAGCGGTGCTGTATGACGAGGCCGGCATGGTGACCGAAGGGGCGGCGACCTCCTTCTGGATCGTCGATGAACACGGCACGATCCGTGTGCCGAAGCTCGACCATGTCATCCTGCCGGGCTGCACCCGGGCGGCGCTGGTGGCCGAACTGGCGGCCGAGGGCATCGCCTACGAGCAACGCGCCTTTTCCCTCGACGAGATGCGCCGGGCGCGGGAGGCCTTCATCACCTCGGCGACGTCCTTCGTGAAGCCGATCGTGGCGATCGACGGGGTGCCCGTGGGCGATGGCACGGTCGGGCCGGTGGTGCGGCGCCTGTTCGCGATCTTTGCCCGGCACGTGCTGGGCAATGCCGCGTGACGCCAGGCTTCGGCGAAAGCGGCCTGCGGCCGCGGGCCATCCTGTTCGACTGGGACAACACCCTGGTCGATGGCTGGGAGGCGATCCTGCGCGGGCTCAACGCGACCTTCGCCGCCCATGCCATGCCGGAATGGACGCGGGATGACGTGCTGCGGAACGTCCGCCGGTCGCTGAAGGACAGTTTCCCGGCGTTGTTCGGCGCCCGCTGGGAAGCCGCCCGCGACATTTTCTACGCCGAGGTGCGGGCCTGCCACCTCGATGTCCTCACACCCCTGCCGGGCACGACGGCGATGCTGGAGGCCGCCCGGGCCGTGGCGCCGCTCGCGGTCGTCTCCAACAAGCAGGGGCCGCTGCTGCGGGCCG
>JBBQHE010000144.1:0-11668 GCA_038323655.1 Acetobacterales bacterium
GGATCGTCGCCCATGCCCAGGCGACTCCTGCCGTCGCCAAGGCCCCAATGGTGATGGGCTCCACCCCGCCTGATCCCCCGTTCTTCAAAGTGATGTTGGTCGGCCGGTCGTGAAACGCAAGCGGAACGGTCGCAGTAAGCACATTTGCCTTGCATAAGGATAATTTCCTATATAAAGTGTGCCCGATCTGGCAAGGAAGGCCCCGATGACCGGACCCGCCGCGACCCGCCGCCCCCAGGCGCCCCCATCCGGTCACGCTGCGCCGATCCGGGTGGCTTTGTCCGAAGCCCTCCGCCATGCGCCATCCGCAGGCCCCGGGCGGCGGCTAGCCCGGCTACGTGCAATCATCCGAGACGGTGCATTGCGCGACACCCGCGATCTTCCTGCGCATGATGAAGACCGGCCCAACCCGCACCCGCCCATGCCAAACCGGCACGGCCCAGGCCATTTGTCCGAAACCGCTCCGCGCGCAGAAAACCAAGGCATTGCGAGAGTGCCGCCGGGCGGCACGCCCCACCGCAGCACCCCCGCGCATGTCTCCGAAACCACCCAACGCCAAAAGACCCCCCCGCGCTCGACCCTAGCCGCCGCCCCCACCACGCCGCAGGATGGCGCATCATGCCGACCCCCCATACCAATCCCCGCTATCCCACCGCCCCCGTCCCCGCCGCCACGACGCGCCACCCCGTGGTCATCGTCGGCGCCGGCCTCGTGGGGCTGACCATGGCGCTCGACCTCGCGCGGCGCGGCATCGCCTCCGTGGTGCTGGACGATGACGACACCGTCTCGACCGGGTCGCGCGCCATCTGCTTCGCCAAGCGCACGCTTGAAATCTTCTCCCGCCTCGGCCTCGGCGACAAAAAGCTCGCCAAGGGCATCACCTGGCAGCGCGGCCGCGTGTTCTTCCAGGACCGCGAAGTCTACGGCTTCGACCTGCTGCCCGAGCAGGGCCACGAGCACCCGGCCTTCGTGAACCTGCAACAATACTACGCCGAAGCCTGGCTGGTGGAGGCCTGCCGCGACACGGGCCTCGTGGACCTGCGCTGGAAACACAAGGTCGAGGTGGTGTCGCACCACGCCGCGGGCGCCACGCTGACCGTGGCGGCGCCCGACCGTGACTACACCCTGCACGCCGACTGGCTGCTGGCCTGCGATGGCGCGCGGTCCACCATCCGCCGCGCGCTGGACCTGCCCTTCACCGGAAAAATCTTCCAGGACCGCTTCCTGATCGCCGACGTCGTCATGCAGGCCGATTTCCCGACCGAACGGTGGTTCTGGTTCGATCCGCCCTTCCACCCCGGCCAGTCGGTGCTGCTGCACAAGCAGCCCGACGATGTCTGGCGCATCGACTTCCAACTGGGCTGGGACGCCGATGCGGAGGCCGAGAAAGACCCAGACCGCGTCCGCGCCCGGGTCGCGGCGATGCTGGGGCCGAAGGTGCCCTTCGATCTCGCCTGGGTCAGCGTCTACACGTTTCGCTGCCGCAGGCTCGATCGCTTCGTGCACGGCCGCGTCGTCTTCCTGGGCGACAGCGCGCATCAGGTCAGCCCCTTCGGCGCACGCGGCGGCAATGGTGGGGTGCAGGATGCCGACAACCTGGGCTGGAAACTCGCCGCCGTGCTGCGCGGCGAAGCGCCCGAAAGCCTGATCGCGAGTTATGACGCCGAACGCATTCCGGCAGCGGATGAAAACATCCTGCACAGCACGCGGGCGACCGACTTCATCACGCCCAAAACCCCCGCCGCCCAGGCCTATCGCGACGCGGTGCTGGGCCTGGCCGAGGCCTTTCCCTTCGCCCGCGGCCTGGTCAACTCCGGCCGGCTGTCGCGCCCCGCCGTGCTGGCGGGCAGCCCGCTGAACACGGCCGATGCGATGGCGGGCCAGGCCGCGCCCGATGCGCCCGTGCTGCGCGATGGCGCGCCCGACTGGCTGCTGCGCCATTGCACCGGCTTCTGCCTGCTGGTCTTCGCCCCACCCCGGCCGCTGGACCTGCCGCCTGGTGTCTTCCCGCTCTTCGTCGCCGATGCGCCGATCCGTGGCGCGCTGGAGGACCACACAGGCCTCGCCCGCGCCCGCTTCGCCGCCACGACCGGCATGGCCGTGCTGCTGCGGCCGGACCAGCACATCGCCGCCCGCTTCGCGTCACCCGACCATGACCTAGTCGCCGCTGCCCATGCCCGCGCTTTGGGGCGGGGCTGATGGCGCTGGACACCACCCCGCGGCTTGCGGACCCCGATGCGCTCTTCGCCGCCCTGGTGGCGGCGCACGAGGGGCTGGATGAGGCCGCTTCCCGACGGCTGGATGCCCGGCTGGTGTTGCTGCTGGCCAACCATATCGGCGATGCGGCGGTGCTGATGGAAGCCATCGCCCAGGCGCGGGCGGCGGGCGGGCGGCGGTGACGTTCAGCCCTGGCTTGCGTAATGCACGCAGAAATCGGCGCCGATCCGCGCCAGCATCTCGGCCAACGCAGCACCCGTCTCGGCACTGCACAGCCGCGGGTCGCCGCTGCCGACGGCGTTCGGGCTCACCGCATCGTATTCCAACGGCACTGTCACCTCGATGCCCTGGAAGTCCAGCGCGCCCCAACCCGAGAACGGCAGCCCGAAGTGGCGGGGCCTCGCCCCTTCGCGCGGCGCCGGCATCAGCTCCGGCCGCATGCGTTCGGGGAAGAAATGCAGCCCCAGGCTGGTCAGCGGATCGGCGCCGTGGCTGGAGGTCGCGGCCGCCTGCTCCGCGCCCACGATCTTCGGCAGCAACCCGGCCGCGATGCGCCACAAATACAGCGCCGGGATCACCGGCCCGCCGCGGTGCCAGACGGTCCGCGTCGCATCCTCGATCACCGCGACATTGCCGCCATGACCGTTGAGGACGACCAGCCTGGTCAGGCCATGACGAAGCAGGTTGGCGAAGACGTCATCCAGCACAGCAAGCAAGGTCGCGTGCGACAGCGCGATGCCGCCCGGGATCGGGCCAAAAAAATCCGACTTGCCGAAGGGCAGCACCGGGGCGACCACGGTGCGCGTGCCGGCGGCGGTGGCGCGCAGGGCGATCTGCTCGGCCACCTTCTCGGCCAGGAAGTAGTCGCCCATCGGCGCATGCGGGCCCTGGTCCTCGTGACTGCCCATCGGCAGCAGGATCACGGGGTTTTGGGCGTAGAGGGCGCGTGCCTCGTCGCCGGTGATCTCGCCCATGCGGACCTTGGTGGCGGCGGTCTCGGTCATGCGGTGCTCTCCCGGCAGGCTGGCCCGCGACCTTCCGCGTATCGCGGGTTGCACGCAACGGCACCGCCGCCAGCCGTTGCGTGCCGGCCGCGGCGGTGGGACTGATGGCGTTGCCACGGGAACCGCCGCCATGACCAGCCACATCCTGCACCGCAACCTGCGCGCCGATCCGGCCATCGCCGTCTCCGGCCAGGGGGTGATGCTGCGCGACGCGACTGGGCGAGAGGTCATGGATGGTTCGGGCGGCGCCGCTGTCGCCTGCCTCGGCCATGGGCACCCGGGGGTGATCGCGGCGATGAAGGCGCAGATCGATCGCCTGGCCTATGCCAATACCAGCCTGTTTTCCTGCGAACCGGCCGAGGCCCTGGCGGAGATGTTGGTCGGCCACGCGCCGGGCGGGCTGACGCGCGCCTATTTCGTCTCCAGCGGATCGGAGGCGATGGAGGCAGCGCTGAAACTCGCCCGCCAGTATTTTTTGGAAATCGGCCAGCCTGCGCGCCGCCGCTTCATCGCGCGCCGCCAATCCTATCACGGCAATACGCTCGGGGCGCTCGGGGCCTCGGGCAATGTCGCGCGGCGCGCGCCGTATGAGGCGATCCTGGCCGACGTGTTTTCCCATGTCGCGCCCTGCTACGCCTATCGCGAGCAGGCCGGCAGCGATGCCGATTACGTGGCCCACCTGGCGGCGGAGCTGGACGCCGAGTTCCAGCGCCTCGGCCCCCACACTGTCGCCGGCTTCTGCGCCGAGACGGTGGTGGGGGCGACGCTCGGCTGCGTCACCGCCCTGCCCGGCTATTTCCCCGCCATGCGCGCGGTCTGCGACCGCCACGGGGCGCTGCTGATCCTGGACGAGGTGATGAGCGGCATGGGCCGCTGCGGCACGCTGCACGCCTGGGAAGCCGAGGGCGTGACCCCCGACATCCAGGTCATCGCCAAGGGCCTGGGCGGCGGCTACCAGCCCATCGGTGGTATCCTGGCAGCGGGGCGCGTGGTGGCAGCGCTGCAGGACGGCTCCGGCCTGTTCAAGCACGGCCATACCTACCAGGCGCATCCCATCGCCTGCGCTGCGGCGCTCGCGGTGCAGGAAGCGATCCGCGACGAAGACCTGTTGGCCAATGTCCGCGCCATGGGCGTGCACCTGGCCGATGGGCTGGTGCAGCGCTTCGGCAACCATCGCCACGTCGGCGATATCCGCGGCCGCGGGCTGTTCCAGGCGATCGAGCTCGTCGCCGACCGCGCGACCCGGGCGCCCTTCGACCCGGCGCTGCGCGTCAACGAACGCATCAAGCAGGCGGCCTTCGACCGGGGCCTGGCCTGCTACCCGATGGGCGGCACGGTCGATGGCCTGCGCGGCGACCATGTGATCATGGCGCCGCCCTACAACAGCACCGCCGCCGAGATCGACGCGATGCTCGACCGCCTGGCCGATGCGACGATCGCGGTGCTGGAGACCCTGCCGCGCGCTTGATCGCGGCCCAGGCTTGTGGTCAGGCTGCACGCATGCCCGACGAATCGCTACGGGAAACCCTCGACCTCGCACCTGACCCCCTGGCGCCGCCCGTGCCGGTGCCGGTGGTCTGGCAGCGCAGCGCCCGCGCGCGGCGCGTGTCGCTGCGCATCGATGCGGCGGAGGGCGCTGTGCTGGTCACCCTGCCCCTGCGCGGCAGCCGCAAGTCGGGCCTGGCCTTGCTGCAAACCCATGCGCGCTGGATCACACAGCGGCTGCGCGCGCTCGCCCCCGCCTGCCCCTTCGTGCCCGGCGCGATGGTGCCGATCGGCGGCATCGCGCATGAGATCGTGCATGCGCCGGAAGAACGCGGCGGCGCCTTCCTGCATGGGCAGACGCTGGTGGTCACCGGGGCCGTGGAATTCCTGGCGCGCCGCGTCGCCGATTTCTGCCGGGCCGAGGCCGGGCGGCGGCTGTCGGCGCGCGTGGCGCACCACGCGACCGCCATCGGGGTCGTGCCGCATGCGATCAGGCTGAAGGATACGCGGACGCGCTGGGGCTCCTGCGCCGCCGACCGCACGCTGGCCTTTTCCTGGCGGCTGCTGCTGGCGCCCGACTGGGTGCTGGACTACGTCGCGGCGCATGAGGTCGCGCATCTGCGCCACATGAACCACGGGCCGCATTTCTGGGCGCTGCTGAACGGCATGTCGCCGAACCGCGCCGCCGCCGATGCCTGGCTGAAACGCCATGGCCCCGGGCTGCTGCGGGTCGGGGCCTGAGAGGCATCGCGGTGCTGGGGGGACCGACGCCTTGAGGGTGGCTTCACCCCCCTCAAACGCCCCCCACCAGGGAGCCTGAGGCCCCCTGGACCCCACGACTTCGGTAAATCAAAGGGAGGGGTGTCGAAGGGCGATCCCTTGATCAAGGGGCGCACCATGCCCCTCCCTTTGATTTACCAATACCCAAGGCGGGTGCAGGGGCGACGCGCCCCTGCTGGGTGGGGTCTGGGGAGGGCAAAGCCCTCCCCAGTGAGCCGCCCCCCCAGGACGGCGACCGTCGCCAGCAACCTGCCGGTCAGCGCCCCGTCAAAATCCGCTCGACCAACTGCCCCGCCGTCGGGATGAAGCCGTTGGAATAGAACGGGTCCTGGGCGAAGCGCAAGGCCACCTGGCCCGCGAACATCAGATTGTCCTCGGTGCCGCCGCCATGGGCGATCGCCTGCAGCTTTTTCTGGATGCAGAAGGACCGCGGGTCGGCGCGCTTGCCGGTGCTGAAATCGGGTTCGATCTGCGTCCAGTTGCTGAAGCGGCAATGCGACAGGCAGCCCATGCAATCGGTCTGGTCCTGCAGGATTTCGCGCGCGGCTTCCGGTGTTTCGAAGATCAGCGTGTCATCCGGCGTCCGCATGGCTTCGGTGAAGCCCTGGCCGACCCAGAGTTCCAGCTTCGCGCGATCCTCCGGCGTCATCCAGACCGGACGCTTGCGCGGACCCACGCCGTATTCCGCCGTCTTGTCGCCTTCGGCCGCGGCGGCATAGGCAACCTGGCGTTCGCTGCGGTCTTCCAGGTCGCGCAACAACCGGGTGCGCACGGCCGAGGAGTAGAAACCCGTCGGCGAAAAGGTCTGCAACGACACATCGCCCGGCTTCAGCGTCAGCAGGCGCTGCTTCCACTCGTCGGGGATCGGCGATTCCTTCGTCAGCAGCGGCCGCGTGCCGAACTGGAACGCGATGGGCCCGAGGTCGGGATTGTCGATCCAATCCTCCCATTCCTCCAGCCACCAGACACCGCCGGCCATGATGATCGGCACGGTGTTCAGGCCGAAGGAGTTCATCAATTGCCGCAGCGCGAGCACCCGGGGGAAAGGATCCTCAGGCTTGCGGGGGTCTTCGCTGTTGGACAGGCCATTGTGCCCGCCGGCCAGCCACGGGTCCTCATAGACCACGCCGCCCAGCCATTCGGAGGCCTTGGAATAGGCCCGGCGCCACAGCGCGTTGAAGGCCCGGGCGCTGGACACGATCGGGTACATGAAGACGTGGTGTTCCCGCGCCACGGCGGCCAGGCCATAGGGCATGCCCGCACCGCAGGTCACGCCATGGATCATGCCGGGCACGGCTTCCAGCATACCGCGGATGATCCGCTCCGCCCCGCCCATCTCCCACAGGATATTGGCGTGGATGCGCCCGCGGCCGCCGTTGACCTCGTGCGCCGCCTTGATCTGGGCGATGCCGCCGGCGATGCCGTAGGCGACAAGTTCCTCATGCCGCTCGCGCCGGGTCTTGGCGTGGTAGATCTGCGGGATGACCTGGCCATTTTCGTCATAGCTGTCGGCATTGACGGCGCTGACCGTGCCGACACCGCCGGCATGCGCCCAGGCGCCGCTGCTCTGGCCATTGGTGGCCGAAACGCCCTTGCCGCCTTCGACGAGAGGCAGGACTTCTGCACCACCCATGCGGATCGTGTTGATTGGCTTCACGTTTTTCGTCGTTCGCTCGTTCTGGCGCGGTCGGTCCGCGGCGCGTTTCACTGCTGGCTGCGCACATGCGACCGATCCGGGCCAGGCGCAAGGGTGGGCCGGGGCGTCGCCGCCCCGGCCGCCTTTGGATCAATCGGCGGCGAAATCGCCACCGCCACGGCGCGGGCCGCGGTCGCGGCGAAAGCCGTCGCGATCGCCGCCACGGTCGCGGCGCGGTTCGCCACCCTCTTCACCTTCCGGGCGGCTGCGCTTGGCACCGACCTGGTCCGTGATATCGGCCCCCGTCGCCTGGTCCACCACGCGCATCGACAGCTTCACCTTGCCGCGGTCGTCGTGGCCGATGACCTTGACCTTCACCTTGTCGCCGACGTTGACGATGTCGGTGGTGCGGTTCACCCGCTCGTTCGCCAGCTCGCTGATGTGGACCAGCCCGTCCTTGGCGCCAAGGAAGTTCACGAAGGCGCCGAATTCGGCGGTCTTCACCACCGTGCCGGTGTAGATGCCGTTCACCTCGGCTTCTGCCGTGATGCCGCGGATCATGTTGATCGCAAGCTCGGTCGCGGCGGGGTTGGTCGAGGCGATCTTGATCGTCCCGTCATCCTCGATATCGACCTTGGCGCCCGACTTTTCCACGATGTCGCGGATCACCTTGCCGCCGGTGCCGATCACTTCGCGGATCTTGTCCTTGGGCACCACGATCACGGTGATGCGCGGCGCGTTCGCCGCCACGTCGCCGCGCGCGCCGGTCAGCGCGCGGGCCATTTCGCCCAGGATGTGCAAACGCCCACCCTTCGCCTGTTCCAGCGCGATCTGCATGATGTCAGGCGTGATGGAGGTGATCTTGATGTCCATCTGCAAGGCGGTGATGCCCGCATCCGTGCCGGCCACCTTGAAGTCCATGTCACCCAGGAAGTCTTCGTCGCCCAGGATGTCGGACAACACCGCGAAGCCGCGGTCTTCCTTGATCAGACCCATGGCGATGCCGGCCACCGGGCGGGCCAGCGGCACGGCGGCATCCATCAGCGCCAGCGAGGTGCCGCAGACCGTCGCCATCGACGACGAGCCATTGCTCTCGGTGATCTCGGACACCACACGCATCGTGTAGGGGAAGTTGGTCTTTTCCGGCAGCAGCGGCCGGATCGCGCGCCATGCGAGCTTGCCATGGCCGACTTCACGGCGGCCCGGGCTGCCCATCCGCCCCGTCTCGTTCACCGAGTAGGGAGGGAAGTTGTAGTGCAGCATGAAGTGTTCGCGATAATCGCCACCCAGCGCGTCGATCACCTGCTCATCCTGCCCGGTGCCGAGGGTCGCGACGCAGAGCGCCTGCGTCTCGCCACGGGTGAACAGCGCCGAGCCATGGGCGCGCGGCAGCACGCCGACCTCGGCCATGATCGGGCGCACGGTCTTGGTGTCGCGGCCGTCGATGCGCAGCCCGGTGTCGAGGATGCTGTTGCGGACGACGTCGGCCTCAAGCGCCTTCAGCAGGCCCTTGGCGGCGCCGGCGTCATGGCCCTCGGCGGTCAGCGCGGCGGCGACCTCCTTCTTCACGGCGCCGACCTTGCCCTGGCGGACCAGTTTCTGGGTCTCCTTGTAGGCTTCCGCCATGGGCGCGAAGCCGAGTTCCTTGATGCGCGCCTTGAGCGCGATCTCGGCCTCGGAGGTCTCGGTGACGGCCCAGGGCTCCTTGGCGGCGCGCTCGGCCAGTTCGATGATGCCCTGGATGACCGCCTGGCAGGCCTTATGGCCGAAGGTCACGGCGCCGAGCATCACCTCCTCGCTCAGTTCCTGGGCTTCGGATTCGACCATCAGCACGCCCTCGGCGGTGCCGGCGACCATGAGGTCGAGCTTGCTGACCTTGCGCTGATCGGCGGTCGGGTTCAGCACGTAGCCGCCCTCGATGAAGCCGACGCGGCAGCCGGCGACGGGGCCGAAGAAGGGGATGCCCGACAGGGTCAGTGCGGCTGAGCAGCCGACCAGCGCGACCACGTCCGGGTCGTTCTCCATGTCATGCGACAGCACCGTCGCCACGACCTGGACCTCGTTGCGGAACCCATCCGGGAACAGCGGGCGCAGGGGGCGATCGATCAGGCGGGAGACCAGGGTCTCCAGCTCCGAAGGACGGCCTTCGCGCTTGAAGAAGCCGCCCGGGATCTTGCCCGCGGCAAAGGCCTTTTCCTGGTAGTTCACGGTCAGCGGGAAGAAGTCCTGCCCGGGCTTGACCGAACGGGCACCGACGGCGGTGCAGAGCACGATGGTGTCGCCCATGCGGGCCACCACGGCGCCATCGGCCTGGCGGGCGATCTTGCCCGTCTCCAGCGTCAGGGTCTGGCTGCCCCAGGTGATGTCCTTGCGGAAGTAATTGTCGAACATGCGTCGTCCTATTGCCCCGGGGCCATCGGGCGCCCGGGCTGCGGCGCCCTGGCCCGAGTTCGGGATGGGTCGCGGCGGGTTGTACGGCGCGGGGTTCGGGCAGGAGCGGCCGGGCCACACAAACCCAGGCGCAGGAACGAAGCGCAGCGCTTCGGGCTGCACGGGGGAGGCACGCCCGTCCCCGGAAGGATAGGCAGGCCGCCCATGTGGCCGGAAACGCCGTCATGTCCTGCCAGCGGTCCGGAACGGAACGGCAGCCTTGCTGACGACCCCTCGCGCACGCGAGGGTGCCGGCGGCGCGTTGCGGCACTGACGGCGGCGGCGGTATGGCATGAAGCCCGGGGGCGCGCCAAGGCTTTTGCGGGCGGCGCGGCACGGCAGGCTCAGCCCAGGCGGTAATGGCTGCCGACGGTGCCGCAGGGAAAGGCCCGGACGCCGACCAAACGCCAGTTTTCCGCAAGCGTTGGTCCTGCGGCGAAAAGCCGCACGCCCGCGCCGATCCGGATCGGCAAGGTGAAGATCCGCGCCTCGGTCACCAGCCCCAGGTCGAGGAAGCCGCGGATCGTCTGGGCCCCGCCGTCGATGAAAGCCTGCGGGAAGCGCCGCGCGACGGCGCCAGCGTCGGTCGCGGCCGTGACCTGGGGTGGCGTGTCCGGCGGCAACGGCCGGGTGGTCATCACCACCCCGGCAGCCTGGCCGGATAGGTCCAGCCATGCTGCGGCACGATCAGGTCAAAGGTCCGTCGGCAGAGGATGACGGCCTCGGCCGCCTCCAGGTCCTGCTGGTATCCGTAGTCATTGCCCTCGAACGGCGCCAGGTGACCCAGCCCGTCACCCGGACCGGCGATGAAGCCATCGAGGGTCTGGGCAATGAACAGCCTCACGACGCGCCGGCGCCGGCCAGGTCAGGCGGCGTCTTCCCGGCGGTCGCGTGCCCGGACGTAGGCGACGGCCGCGTGTTCCGTGCAATACGGCTTGCCGGTCAGCGCATCACCGCTGCAGAAGCGGAATTCGGGCGTGCCGGGTTCGCCGATCGGCCAGCAGCAGGACCGCCCGCCAAAGCGCGGGAAAGCCCGCACGATGGGCGCTGGCGCTGCCACGGGGCGGGGCGCTGCGCGTTCGGTGACCGGGGCCGCGACAGGCCGGGCGGCCACCGGGCGCGGGGCCTGGACCGAAATCTGGGCTGGGCGCGGCACCGCGGCCATCACCGGGCGGCCCGAGGTGATCGGCTGCGACACGCCGTCGCGCCGGATCGGGCTGGGCCTGGCCGGCAGCACCAGGCGGTGCGCCTTGCCGACGACCGCGTTCTTGGAAATGCCCATCCGGCGGCCGATTTCCGCCGTCGAATGTCCCTCGGCCCAAAGGGCCTTCAGGGTCTCGATTGCCTCCGCTGACCAATCCATTGGTGGTGGCTCCCATCCGCCTTGCCTACCAGAATTGGTAAGGCGGATCGCACCCGCGGGGCAAGCAAAGGATTCGCCCTGACCACCGAAACTTGTGGAGAACTGTGGCAGGGCCCACCAGGGCTTGTGTGCGCAGGGCGTTCAGGAGGCGGTGATGTTCTGCTCCCGTGCCACCGCCGTCCATTGCCGGGTAAAGGCCGCGATCATCGCGGTATAATCGGCCCCCAGCACCGGCGGATCCGCGGTGTAGGACGCCAGCTCCGCAAAGCGCGCCTTCAACTCAGGCCGCGCGATCAGCGCGGTGATGTCCGCGGTCAGCCGGGCGGCGATCGGGGCGGGCAAGGCCTTCGGCCCCGACAGCCCGATCCAGTTGCCGGCGGTCAGCCGGGGCAGGCCGAGTTCGGCGAAACTTGGCACATCGGGCAGCGCTGCGGTGCGCGCCGCCGAGGTGACCGCCAGCGCCCGCAGCGTGCCATCGCGCAGCATGCCCATGTTGGTGGTCAGCGGGTCGATCAGGCTGTCGATGTTGCCGGCCAGCATGTCCTGCAAGCCGGGCGCCGATCCGCGGTAGGGCACGTGGTCCAGCTGCGCTGCGCGGCCTTCGGTCGCAAGCAAAGCCCCCATCATATGCCCCGACGAGCCGATGCCGGAGGAGCCAAAGCGCACCGGCCGCAGCCGCGCCGCCGCCAGATACTCGCCCAGCGTCCGAAAGGGCGAGCGCCCCGTGACCAGCAGCGCCGAGGGCGTGTCCAC
>JBBQHE010000145.1:0-11653 GCA_038323655.1 Acetobacterales bacterium
CTGACTTCGGCCAACGCGGGCCCCGACCCATACGCGCTGACGCTGCAACCCCTTCTGACAGCCCGCCAAGTCGCCGATCATTTCGGACGGACGCTTCGGACCCTCCACAACTGGGACAAAACCGGAAAGCTGGTTCCGGTCTGGCAGTCGGGTCAGCGCTTCTACCGCCTCCGGGACGTCCTGGCCTATGAGGACCGGAGGGAAGGGTACGACACCATTTAAAACAGTTAGTTGGAGTGGTGTCGTGAGAATGGCCGCATCTCCAACTCTCGCTTTCAGAGTAGACCGGCCTCACGATTTTCCGTATCTTTCCGCCCGCATTGAGAACCGACCATGACCCGCAACAAACCAACCCCCGCCGCCTCCTTTCCGACCGTCGCCGAGGCCAGGATCGCCCTCGCCGCCTGGGCCGTGACCCCGGTCGCTCGTCAGCGTCTCGACACCGGTCTGACATTCCTCACCCGGCTCTACGGCCTGCCGGCCGAAGCAATTCGGCTGGACCCCGCCCAGATCCTGGCCGACCTCGACCGCGCCTCCCCGGTCGCCTTCAACATCAAGCAGGTCACGCTACAGAATCAGAGGTCGGCCGTCCGCACGGTGCTGCGGCGCCTCGGGCTCCTGGCGGCACGGGAGCCCAGCAAGCCCTCCCAGGACGCCGATTGGTCGGCGCTGGTCGAGGCCCTGCCTGCTGTCCATCACCCCCACCGCCTGCGGGCCTTCGCCGCCTTCTGCGAGAGCGCGGGAATTACGCCGGCGGCGGTCGACTCCGGCACCTTGGGTGCCTTTCTCGCCCATCGAATCGCAACCCGCGGCGGACCGAACGAGCGGGAGAACGCCCGTCGCGTCGCGGTCCAGTGGAACAAGGCTACTGGCACCATCCCTGGCTGGCCGCAGGCGCATTTGGAACTGCCTCCGGTCGAAGGCCGGCAACTTTCGCTTCCCTTTTCGGCATACCCAGCGGCACTACAGCAGGAGATCGGCGCCTACCTCGACCAGATGACCCATAGCGACGGCACGAAGCTGTTCGATGACAACGGGTATCGTGCGTTGAGCCCCGAGACCCGCGACACGCGCCGTCACGCCCTTCGGCGGCTGCTCTGGGGTGGCGTCCAGTCGGGCATGGCGCCCGAGCGCTTTAGGTCGCTCCGCGTGATGGTCCAGCCCGAAGTGATCAAGACCGTGATGACGTGGCACTTCGAAAGGACCGGGCGTCAGGTCAATGCCGACATGGGCGTCCTGTCGGCCACCATCGGATCGCTCGCACGTTACCTGCGCCTGCCCGACGACGAGTTCAAGGCAGTCAAAGCTCTCATCAAGAAGGCCACGCCGCCACGGCGGAAGGAAATGACCGCCAAGAACGTCAAGCTTCTGAACGATCTCGACGATCCACGGACCCAGGCCCGGCTGCTGCGTCTGCCAAGCATTCTGATGAAGGAGGCGGCCCGTATGCGAGGCGGCTGGACCGACCGCCAGGGGGTTCTTCACCTCCCCCGCCCGCATGAGGCGGCCTGGCTCGCCTCCGTCGCCGCCGCGATCGAACTCGCACTGCACGCCGCGATTCGTCGGCGTAGCCTGACCACCCTGCGCATCGGCGAGCATGTGCGCTTTGTTGAAACCCGAAAGGGTCGGTGGACGGGATCGATCCACATTCCCGGCGAGGAGATAAAGAACGGCATCGGGGTTGAAGTGCCGTTGACGCCGGAGAGCACCGAGCTGATGCGCGCCTATATCCAAGAATTCCGGCCTCTCGGCCCCAATGCCGACTCGGACTGGCTGTTCCCAAATCGCGACCATGCCGATCGGTCCCGAACCCCGGCCGGCTTTGCAAAGGCCATCGCCAGTGCGATCGAGCAGCGCGTTGGCCTGCGCGTGAATCTGCATGCGTTCAGGGCCTATGCCGGATCCCTGGTGCTATCGGCCAATCCCCACGCGATTGACGATGTCCGGGCCATCCTGGGCCATTCCGGGTTCGAGACGGCGATGATCTTTTATCGCCGAAGTAACCAGCAGGGGGCTGCCCGGCGACTGAGCGACGAGATCGCCAAAAGGCGACGCAGGACCGGCCTGTCCCAAACGACCCAGCAGATCGCGATCGCCACCAAGTTTGCCGGTAGGCGGTCGCGATGAAACCCCGCATGGCACTCCTGCTCGCCGACTGGCCCGCGGCTGACCGGCTCGCCTGGGAGCGAGCGAACGCCGCCTCCGATGACCTGTTCAGTGAGGGCAAGGCCGCCAAAGAGCTGCGTCCGCGCACCCTCGACACGCACGTGCAGGTCTATGGCCTCTGGCTGGATTTTCTCGGCCGGACCGGTTGCTTGGTGCCTGGCGAGAGCCCCGCACAGCGGGTGACGCCCGAACGGCTGGGTGCCTGGTGCGCCGACCAGCGGGCACGCGAAAACCGGCCTTGGACCCTTCGTAGTCGGCTGATCAGCCTCTATGGCGCCATGCTGCGCATGCTGCCCGACGAGGATTGGTCCTTCATCATCCGTCCTGGTGGCCTCCCGCTGCGCCGGGCGATCCCGGCCGTCGCCAAACCCTGGGTGCCTTACGATGTCGCCGACATCATGCGCCATGTCCGTCGGCTACACGCTCAGGGCCTTGCGGGCGAAGGCTATGCGCAGGGGGCGGCGGCGTTGCGGGATGCGGCGCTCATGGGATTTCTACTGAGCCGCGCGCCACGAATCGGGCCGGTCTCCGCGATGCGCCTCGGCCAGGAGCTGACCGAAACCGACGACGGTTGCTACTTCGTGGACCTGCCGCCCGGGACCTCCAAAACAAAGCGCAGGCTGTCGTATCCGCTCGATATCGAGACCTCGGCAATGATGCGCGACTATCTGACGCACGGCCGACCCCAATTTTCCGGGGCCGCTGCGACCGATGCGCTGTGGCTCGGGACCAGAGGCCAGCCGCTCAACGTCGGCGGGCTCAGCAAGATCGTCATCCGCAGCACGACCGCATGGCTCGGCCGACCCTATGGCCCGCATGCATTGCGTAAATGGCTGCGATCCTCGGCCGCGCGCCGGTCCCCTGAGGCCGCCTTCGATGCGGCGGAGGTCCTGGGCCATAGCCCCAGAGTGTCGGTACAGCACTATGCCGCGGCCAACGGGCTCGACGCGGTCATCCGTCATGGCAAGCACATCGCCAAGCTGCGACGGGAAACCGCCGGCCTGGCCGACCGGCTTTTTGCGATGGATCGCGCCCGGGGCCCCAAGGCGAAGGCACGAGGCCAGTACGACGACTCGACCTGAGGCTCACGCGCCAATGAAAGGCCTTGCCCCCAAGGGCGATACGCGGCGAAGTAAGGACCTCTTCAACCCCATCCTCCCATCGCAACATCCAACGTGGGCCAGCATGGCCCTGACCCCTCCTGATCCCAGAATGGAACGGTCATGCGCCATGCTCCCCACGCCGTAGGCCCCGGCACCCGCGTCGCGGCCTATGCCCGCTACTCCTCCGACCGGCAGTCGGAACATTCAGTCGACGATCAGCTTCGAATCTGTCGCGCCCACGCCGAGCGCCAGGGCTGGAGTGTCGTTCGCGAATTCCACGATGCCGCCCTCTCCGGCAGCATCAGTCAGCGCCCGGGCTACCAAGCCCTGCAGGCTGCCATGCGAGCCGGTGAGGTCGACATAGTCCTGGCCGAGGCGCTGGACCGGTTCTCCCGCGACCAGGAGCACATCGCCGCCTTTCACAAGCTGGTGGGCTATACCAAGGTCCGGTTGGTCACCATCAGCGATGGCGACGTCAACGCGCTCCACGTCGGTCTGAAGGGCACAATGAACGCCCTCTACCTGACCGACCTCGTCGCCAAAACTCGCCGGGGGATCGAGGGCCGCATTCGCGCCGGCCGTGCGAGCGGCAGGCCCCCCTATGGCTACCGCCGCGTCACCTCGGTCCAGCGCTCCGATGGTGAGATCGACCGGGGCCTGCGCGCCGTCATGCCCGAGCAGGCGGCCGTCGTCCGTCGCATCTTTGCCGACTATGCGGCGGGGCTGTCGCCCGGCGCCATCGCCCGGTCGCTGAACGCCGAAGGAGTGCCGGGACCCACGGGCCGCAAATGGCAACGTGTGACCATCTCCGGTCGGCCTGGCATTGGCGACGGGATGCTGCGGAACCGGACCTATATCGGTGAACTCGTCTGGAACCAGCGACTCCGACAGGTCGATCCCGTCTCAGGCGCAGAACGACGGTACAGGAACGACGCCGAGGAACATGTCGTGGGTCTCGTACCTGATTTTCGCCTGATCCCCGACGACGTCTGGCAAGCCGTGCAGAAGCGCCTTGCGACCGCTACCCCGCCCGCCGACCCCGCGACCGGCACCGCCCGGTTCTGGGAGCGCCGGCCGCCGCGCTACCTGCTGACGGGCAAGATGGTCTGCGGCGTTTGCGGCGATCGCTTCGTGGCGCGCAGGGGGAATTACTACAGCTGTTCCGGGGCTGCGGTGAGCATGTGCAGCAACCGCACCACCGTGCCTCGGACCAAAATGGAAGCCGCCGTCCTGGCCATCCTGGCCGAACGCATGATGGACCCGGAGCTGGCGGCCCTGTTTGCCGAGGAATTCACCGCCGAATGGAACCGCCTGACGGCTGAGCGTGGGGATGAGGCGCAAAGTGTCGCCCGGGCGCTGTCCGCAGTGGAGCGGAAGCTGGCCAACTTGATCGATGCGATCACCGATGGCCTACGCGGCTCAGGCCTACAGGCCAAGCTTTCGGGGCTGGGGGCGGAACGCGACCGCCTGGCGGCCGCCCTTGATGCGGCAAAGCCGACCACGATCCGGCTGTTGCCGAACCTGGGCCAGGCTTACCGGCGAACCGTCGGGCGGCTGCGTGAGGCGCTGGAGGCGGGGGACAACCCGGAAGCGCTGGACGCCGCCCGGGCGCTGATCGACCGGGTGATCATCCGGCCGTTCAAACGGGCCACGCCGCCGGACATCACCGTGGAGGGCCACCTGGGCCGAATGCTGGCCGCGGCGCAGCCGGACCTACCAGACAGCGCTACAAAGGCCATAGCTCGGGCTGCCGACCTAGCGGTAAAGGAAGGACGGGGAGGGCAAAGCCCTCCCCAGGGACGCCGCCCTCAGCCCTTCGCCGCCTGCGCCCGCAACTGCGCGATGGTCGCGCGGTGGGTGACCTGTTCGGGGTTCATCCGGACTTCGACGATCGCGGGCTTGCGGCTGGCCAGGGCGCGCATCACGGCGGGGGCAAGGTCGTCGGTCGCTTCGACGCATTCGCCGTATCCGCCGAAGGCTTCGATGAACTTCACGAAGTCGGGGTTGGTCAGGCGCGTCGCCGAGATGCGTTCGGGATAGGCGCGTTCCTGGTACATGCGGATCGTGCCGTACATGCCGTTGTTGAAGACCAGCACGACGATGGGTGCGTCATGGTGGAAGGCCGTCGCGATTTCCTGCCCCGTCATCATGAAGCCGCCGTCGCCGACGAAGCAGATCACGGGTCGGTCGGGGTGGGTGATCTTGGCGCCGATGGCGGCCGGCACGCCGTAGCCCATCGCACCATTGGTCGGCCCCAGGAAATCCTGCTTTTCGCCGACATGGGTGAAGCGTGTCGGCCAGGTGGCGAAGTTGCCGGCATCCGAGGTAAAGATCGTGTCTGCCGGCAGGGCTGCTTCCAACTGCTGCATGGCGACGGCCAGGTTCAGCGGCCCCGGATAATCAGGGGCTGTGCGGGAGGCCAGGCGCGCGGCGCGGACCTCCTTCGTCCAGCCTGACCAGGCGGGGTTTTTCACCGGCGGCGTGGCGACCGCCGCGGCAGCAAAGGCGTTGAGGTCGGAGACGATGCCCAATGCCGGGCGGAAGACGCGGCCGATTTCGGCGCCGTCCGGAAACACCTGCACGATGGGCTTGTCGCCCGCCAGGTCGAACAGCGTGTAGCCCTGGCTCACGGCCTCACCCAGCCGCGTGCCGATGGCCAGCACCAGGTCGGATTTTTTCGCAAAGCCCACGAGTGCCGGGTCGGCGCCGACGCCGAGGTCACCGGCGTATTGCGCGAGGTTCCCGTCGAACAGCCCTTGGCGGCGGAAGCCGACGGCGGTTGCGATGTTGTTGGCGACCAGGAAGTCGCGGATATCGGCGCGCCCCCGCGGGGTCCAGCAGGACCCGCCCAGGATGGCCAGCGGCCGTTCGGCCGCGGCCAGCATCGCCATCAGCCGCGGCATGGCTTCGGGCGCGGGGTGGGCGGGCAGCATCGGTGCGGGGCCGCTGTCGCGGACCACGACGCGGGCCTTCTGCATCTCCTCGCTGATCGCGATCACCACGGGGCCGGGGCGGCCGCTGGTCGCGACGTCAAAGGCATGGGCCATCTGTTCGGGAATGCGCGCGGCGTCGTCGATCTGCGTCACCCATTTGGCGAGCGGTCCGAACATGCGGCGGTAATCGACTTCCTGGAAGGAATCGCGGTCGGTCTCCTCGAACGGGATCTGGCCGATCAGCAGCACCAGCGGCGTGCTGTCCTGCATCGCCACATGCACGCCGATGGCGGCATGGCAGGCGCCGGGGCCGCGGGTGACGGCGCACACACCGGGGCGCCCGGTCAGCTTGCCATAGGCCTCGGCCATATGGACCGCGCCGGCTTCGAAGCGGCAGGTGATGGTCGCGATGCGGTTGCGCTGGTTGTACATGCCGTCGAGGAAATCGAGGTAGGATTCCCCCGGCACGCAGAACAGGTGCTCGACGCCCTGCGCGACAAGCGCGTCGGCCAGGAGCTGGCCGCCGGTGCGGGCTGTGGTGGTCATGCTGCGTCCCCGGGTGTGTTTTGCGGCAGGTTAGCCCCGGGGGGAGGGGGCGTCACCAGGGGCGGGCTTTCTTGCCCCGGCGCCGGGCGGCCTTTTGTCGCCGCTCTGATCGCCGACCTACACCTCGCTTGGCGATATGTAATGAAACGCTATTTGCGATTCGTCGCGCGGACAGCTGGTCGCCGGTCTCACATCCCTGCAAGGCATGAACGTGAATATCTCACAAGCGATTGGCATGCTGGCCGCGCGCCTCGACCTGGTTCACATCGCGGGAAGCTTCGCGGCCTAACTGGTGTTTTCCTGCTTCTACATGAAGAACATGGTGCCGTTGCGCTGGGCGGCGCTGGCGTCGAACGTCGCTTTTCTCGCCTACAGCGTGCCGCTCGGCCTGTGGCCGATCGCCGTCCTGCACGGCGCGCTGCTGCCCCTCAACCTGATACGCCTGCTGGAGCTTCGGCAACTCGTTCGCCGGCTTCGCAACGCAAAGGCGGGCAGTTTCGACACCAGCGTGTTGATGCAGGTGATGAAGCGCGAAATCTATCCGGCCGGCCATGTGATGTTCGAACGTGGCGAGGTGGCTGACAAAGCCTACTACCTCGCCTCCGGACGGGTCGCCGTGCCGGCCTATGGCGCCGAAGTGGCCGCCGGCGCGTTCTTCGGCGAGATCGGCGTCTTCATGCCCGGCAACCTGCGGCCATCGACCGTGGTCTGCGTGACGGATGTCGAAGTCTTCGTGATCGACGCAAACGGTATCGTCGCGGCCTTCGCGCTGGAACCGGGCTTCGCCGTGCATCTGCTCGGACTGGCCTGCGCACGCATGAACGCCAACGTCGAACATTTCAAGGCGCAGCAGGTGGCCCCGACGACCGCAGGCGGATGAAGCGGCGCTTCACCCATACTTCATACACCGCACCATCCGCTCACCGGCGACCAGCGTCGGCGGCGGCACCGCGGCCTCGCAGGCGGGCACCGTGTAGGAACAGCGCGGCGCAAAAGCGCAGCCTGGCGGCAGGGATTCCAGGCTCGGCGGCGCACCGGGAATGGTCGTCAGCCGCTTGCCGCGCATCCCGGCATGGACGGTCGCCCCCAGCAGCCCCTCGGCATAGGGATGCAACGGCCCCGCCATCAGCGCGCCCACCGGCCCCTGTTCCACCACACGCCCCGCGTACATCACCGCCACCCGGTCGGCGATTTCGCCCGCCACGCCCAGGTCGTGTGTGACGAAAACGACGCCCATGCCCAGTTGTTCCTGCAATTTCCGCAGCAGCAGCAGCACCTGGATCTGCACCGTGGCATCCAGCGCGGTCGTCGGCTCATCCGCCAGCAGCAGTTTCGGCCGGCAGGCCAGGGCGACGGCGATCATCGCGCGCTGGCGCAACCCGCCCGACAGTTCATGCGGATAGGCTTCCAGCCGCCGCTTGGCCGAGGGGATCTGCACCAGTTCCAGCAATTCCAGCGCCCGTGCATTGGCGGCACTGCGCGAAAGCCCCTCATGCCGCTGCACGGTTTCCGCGATCTGGCGCCCGACGGTATAGACGGGATCCAGCGCCGTCATAGGCTCCTGGAAGATCATCGCGACCTCGCCACCGCGGAAGGCCGACAACTGCCTTTCGGTCATGGTCGCGACATTGTGGCCGGCGACCAAAATCTCGCCGCCGATGCGCGCGCGCTTTGGCAGCAGCCCCATCAGCGCCCGCAACGTCACCGACTTGCCCGATCCGCTTTCGCCCAGGATGCACAGCGTCTCGCCCTGCATCAGGTCCAGGTCCACGCCATTGACCGCCGAGACGGTGGCGTCGCGGGAGACGAACTGCACCGTCAGGTTGCGCGCGCGGATCAGCGTATTGTCCTGCTTCAGCATGGCACTCATGCCGCCAGCGTCCCGGCCAGGCTGTGGCCCGACCCCGGCAGCGCCATGTGGCAGGCGGCCAGGTGCCCCCCGCCGAGGTCGGCCGGCAGGGGCGGGATTTTCGCGCAGACATCCTCGGAATGCGGGCAGCGGGTGCGGAAGCGGCAGCCGCTGGGCGGGTTGATCGGGTTCGGCGGGTCGCCCGACAGCGGCGGCTCGGTGCGCCGGTTCGCCGGGTCCATGGAGGGGCGGGAGGCGAGCAGCGCGCGGGTATAGGGGTGCGCCGGACGGCTGTAGATGGCCTCCACCGGGCCGATCTCCGCCACCTGGCCGAGGTACATCACCAGCACCCGGTCGGAGATGTACTGCACCACATTCAGGTCGTGGCTGATGAAGACATAGGTGAGGCCGAAGCGTTCCTTCAGGTCAGCCAGCAGGTTCAGCACCTGCGCTTCCACCGACTTGTCCAGCGCGCTGACCGGTTCGTCCAGGATCACCAGGCGCGGCCGCAGCGCGAGCGCCCGGGCAATGTTGATGCGCTGCCGCTGCCCGCCCGACAGTTCATGCGGATACCGGCGTGCGTATTGCGCCGGCGCCAGGCCGACGGCAGCGAGCAATTCCTGCGCCCGCTCACGCGCCTCGGCCCCGGTCAGCCCATGGATGCGCGGGGCGAAGGCGATGGTGTCCTCGATCGGCAGGCGCGGGTTCAGCGAGGCGTAGCTGTCCTGGAACACCATCTGCACCTGGCGGCGGTACTGGGTCAGCGGCAGGTCGGCCTCGCCCACGCCTTCGCCGTCGAAGATCATCTCGCCGGCGTCGGGCGGCATCAGCCGCATCAGCAGGCGGGCGGTGGTGGACTTGCCGCAGCCGCTTTCGCCCACGATGCCCAGGGTTTCGCCTTTTTCGACCGTGAAGCCGACGTCATCGACCGCGCGCACCGTCGCCACGGTGCGGCCCAGCAGCCCGCCGCGGATGGGGAAATGCTTGGTCAGCCCGCTGATCGCGAGCAGCGGTTGGGCGGGGCCGCCCCGGTCCTCGGCGTTCAGGTCGATCATGTCATGCTCCAGGTGGGGCCGTGGCAAGCAAGGCCCGTGCCGCATGGCCGTCATCGGCGCGTCACAAGCCTCGGCTAAGGTGGCTTCGGCAAGCAAGGAGGTCCGTGTGCCGGACAGGAACGAAACCACCACCGAGCGCCCGTGGCTCGACCTCGAATTGCAGGACGACTTCGACGAGGAGTTGGAGCAGGAGGTCGATGACAGCCGCATCCCGGAACAGCTGCGCGCGCTTTGGCAGGCGCGGAAGAAAAGCGCGATCGACCGCAGCTTCTACTTCCGCGAATTGCTGCGCCTGCAGAGCGAGCTGGTAAAGTTGCAGGACTGGGTCAGCCATAAGGGGCTGAAGGTGGTGGTCCTGTTCGAAGGCCGCGACAGCGCCGGCAAGGGCGGCGTGATCAAGCGCATCACCCAGCGCGTGAACCCGCGCACCTGCCGCGTCGTCGCCCTGCCCGCACCGTCCGACCGCGAAAAGACCCAGTGGTATTTTCAGCGCTACGTCCCGCACCTGCCGGCGACCGGCGAGATCGTGCTGTTCGACCGCAGCTGGTACAATCGCGCCGGGGTGGAAAGCGTCATGGGCTTCGCCAGCGACGACCAGGTCGAGCAGTTTTTCCGCGACGTGCCGGAATTCGAACGCATGCTGGTCCGCTCCGGCATCCTGGTGGTGAAGTACTGGTTCTCCATCACCGACGAGGAACAGCAGCTGCGCTTCCTGATGCGCATCCATGACCCGATCAAGCAGTGGAAACTGTCGCCGATGGACCTGCAGTCGCGGGTGCGCTGGGAACACTACACCAAGGCCAAGGAGGTGATGTTCGAACGCACCAACATCGCCGAGGCGCCCTGGTTCATCGTCGAGGGCAACGACAAGAAGCGGGCGCGGTTGAACACCATCGCGCACCTGCTGTCGCTGATCCCGTATGAGGAAGTGCCGCACGAGACGGTGCTGCTGCCGGAGCGGGTCTTCAACCCGGACTATGAACGCCGGACCCTCGCGCCGGAACTTTATGTGCCGGAAGCGTATTAGCCTCTCGGCGGGACCGGCGCAGCCTCGTGCGGCGCCGCCACCGCCGGCTCCCGCGGTGCTTCGGCTTCCCGCTTCAGCCGCAGGTAGGACCGGGCCGAGAAGGGCAGCATCCCGGCATACATCATCCCGGCCGCCGCCAGGGCTGCCCAGGGTTCGGCGACGAGCAGGGCGACGAAGCCGCCGACGCCCAGCAGCAGCGGCAGCACCAGCTTGCGGGGCACCTTGAAGTTCTTGAACGACCAGGAGGGCCAGGTGCTGACCAGCATCACGCCGACCAGCAGCAGCGTCAGCCCGACGAAGACCGGGTGGCGAAAGGCGGCGGCCAGCCCCGCAAGCCCCCAGCCCTCGGCCATCAGGCTGGCGAAGAGCGGGAACATGACCAGCCCCGCCCCGGCCGGCGCCGGCACCCCGGTGAAGAAGGACTGTGCATAGGCGGGCTTGGGCGTCAGCCCCGGGGCCGCCTCCAGCGCCGCGTTGAAGCGCGCGAGACGCAGCGCCATGCAGACGGTGAACAGCAGGCAGGGGAAGAAGCCGAGCCCCGGCGTGCCATGCAGCGTCCAGAGATACAGCACGAAGGCCGGCGCCACGCCGAAGGACAGGAAGTCGGCCAGGCTGTCGAACTCCGCGCCGAAGCGGCTGGTCGCCTTCAGCAGCCGCGCCAGGCGCCCGTCCAGCCCGTCGATGATCGCGGCGATCACGATCAGCGTGGCGGCGCGGTCCCAGCGGCCTTCCAGCGCAAAGCGCATCGCCACCAGCCCGGCGCAGAGCCCGAGCATGGTCATGATGTTGGGGATCAGCCGGTTGAACGACAGCCCGTCGAACCGCGGCCGGACCCGTCGGTGGAACCGGCGAAAGCGGCGCGGTTCTCCCCCCTGGCCAGGCTGGGGGCCGGGCTGAGGGGGGGGGAACGGCATCAGGGGCGGGTTTCCAGCTCGGCGATCACCGTCTCGCCGCCGATCATGGTCTGGCCGATG
>JBBQHE010000146.1:0-11629 GCA_038323655.1 Acetobacterales bacterium
TGCTGCTGCTTCCGCTGTCGCTGCTACTGCTGCTGCCGCTGTCTCTGCTGCTGTTGCTGGACGAGGTTTCGTCCATCCCCCCGCCCGCGGAAAATCCCCCGCCATCCATCCCGCCCCCCGTCAGGAAACCAGCGGCCACACCGGCGCCCAGCACGCCGCCCGTGGCATAGGCGGCGGTGCTGGACGAGGCGGAGGAGGAGGGCGCGCGATCGGCGGAGGATGACCAGCCAGGGGATGGATCATGCGCCGAGGAGGAACCCTGGCCGCTGTCGTCCATCCCGGAGGACGCACGCCGGCCGCCGCGACCACGTCGCCGCACCCAAACGCGCAGCAGCACCTCCAACGCGATGCAGACAATGCCCAGGAACAGCCAAAAGGGCGTGTCCTCGGACGGATAGATCGTGCCCCAGGCCAGGGCGCCGAAGCCGACGATGCCAAGGGCGCGGACGTACCACGGTGACCGCCCGCGGTTCTGCCCTGCGTTCTGCCCTGGGTTCTGCCCTGCGTTCTGGGGAGTCTGCCCGGACTGCTGCATGCCTTGCCTCCGCCACCAGGCGCCCGGCCCCGCGCCTGCGCGGCTGGAAGCGGGCCACCGCGATCACATCGCCACCTTAGGGCAAGGCGCCCCGTTGGCGTCCAGTCACCAAACGGGGACCGGCTACGGGCCGGCGCGCGCCTTTCCCCGCCCCTTCCTTGCCGCACGCCAACGCCGCACCGGCGCCAATCGCGCCAACCCGGCCAGCGCGGCGCAGCCCAGGCCCGCGAGTGTCGCCAAGCCCTGCAGGTCGGGCGGGCCGAACATTGCGGTGACCAGGCCGAGAAAACCTGCGAACAACAGCAACACCACCAGGCCGTCTGCCCACAGGACATCGGGTTCGGCGCTGGCGTCCTGATCTGGCATGCCGTGCTTCCTTTTTCCTACGCAACGCCGGTGCACGAACTTGGCACCACTGACCGAACCTGCTTCGCAACCATCAGGCGACGGGTGCGTTCTGGCACGGTATCATCATCATCTCGCCGACAGGGCGACGGAGAACAGATTTGCGCATCCGCCTCGGCTACGACATCGCCTATGAATGTCCCCAACCCACACCCATGATCCTGACGCTGAACGTGCATTTTTCGCGCGTGTCGGACATCATCGAACCCGACCACATGGTGACGGTGCCGGCGGTGCCAATGACGGCCTATCGCGACGGCTTCGGAAACTGGTGCACGCGCATCGTCGCTCCGCGCGGGCTGATCCGGTTGACCACCAATGCGGTGGTCAACGACAGCGGACTGCCCGACCTTGTGGTTCCCGAGGCGCAGCAGACCCCCGTGCAGGACCTGCCGGAGGAAACGCTGGTCTATCTGCTGGGCAGCCGATACTGCGAGACGGACCGGCTGTCCGACATCGCCTGGCAGTTGTTCGGCAACACGCCGCCCGGCTGGGCGCGGGTGCAGGCGATCTGCGACTTCGTGCACAACCACATCAAGTTCAACTACCAGGATGCGCGGTCCACCCGCGGCGCCTGGGATGCCTGGATCGAGCGAAAGGGCGTGTGCCGCGACTATGCGCACCTGGCCATCGCCTTCCTGCGCTGCATGAATTTCCCGACGCGCTACTGCACCGGCTACCTCGGCGATATCGGCGTGCCGATCAGCCCCGATCCGATGGACTTCTCGGCCTGGATGGAGGTCTATGTCGGCGGCCGCTGGCACACCTTCGATGCACGCAACAACATCCCACGCATCGGCCGGGTGCTGATCGCGCGGGGCCGCGATGCGTCGGATGTCGCGATCAGCAGCAGCTTCGGTGTCACCCTTTTGGCGAAGTTCGACATCTGGACGGTGGAAATGCCGCCGGGGGGCTAGACCACGCCCACCCGGCGCGTGCGCGTGCGCATCGTCACGAACTCCTCGGCCGCGGTCGGATGGATGCCGATGGTGCGGTCGAAATCAGCCTTGGTCGCGCCTGCGGTGATTGCGACCGCAAAGCCCTGCAGCATCTCGGCCGCGTCATCGCCCATCACATGAGCGCCGAGCACCCGGTCGGTGCGGGCATCGACCACGAGTTTCATCAGCGTCTTGCGGCTTCGGCCACTGATAGCGTGGCGCATGGGCGTGAAGCGGGCGACGTAGATGTCGGTGGGGCCGGTCGCAGCGGCCTCGGCCTCGGTCAGCCCGACCGTCGCGATGGGGGGGTCGGTGAAGACCGCACTCGGCACGTTGCGATAGGACGCCTGGCGCGGATTGCCGCCGAACAGGCTGTCGGCGAGCGCATGGCCGACCGCGGTCGCCATCGGCGTCAGGTTCACCCGGTCGGTCACGTCGCCGATGGCGTAGATATGCGGCACGGCGGTCGCGTGACTGCCATCGACCGTCAGCGCGCCGGTCGCATCGGCGGCGAGGCCCGCGGCCTCAAGGTTCAGCCCGGCCAGCGCCGGGCGGCGGCCGACGGCCAGCATGACGCAGTCGGTCTCGACCGCCGTGCCATCGGCCAGGATGACGCGCCGCGGCTCGATCGCCCGCGGCGCCTGGCCGCCGTGGCGGCGAATACCGGCCGCATCCAGCGCCTCGACCATCGCCTGGCGGATGTCTTCGTCGAAGCCGCGCAGCGGCAGGTCGCCGCGGTAGACCAGATCCACTTCGGCGCCGAGGCCGCGCAGCAGCATGGCGAATTCCAGCGCGATATAGCCCGCGCCCAGCACAGCCACGCGCCCCGGCAGGGCCGGAAGGGTGAAGAGGTCGTCCGAGATCAGCGCGGTGTCGGCCCCCGGGATCTCCGGCCGCACCGGCGCGCCGCCGACGGCGATGACGACGCGCGCCGCGGTCACGACCTCACCATTCACCTCGACACTGTGCGGCCCGGCGAAGCGGGCATGGCCCTCGAAGGCGGTCACCCCGGCGCCGGCCAGCAGCCGGGCATAGATGGCGGAAAGGCGCGTGACCTCGGCATCCCGCGCCGCGGCCAGCCTGGCCCAGTCATGGGTGGAGCCAGGGGTGATGTCCCAGCCAAAGCCCGCCGCATCCCGCATCCAGGCACCATATTCCGCCGCCTGGACCATGATCTTCTTGGGCACGCAGCCGACATTGACGCAGGTGCCGCCCCAGAATCGGGTTTCGGCGATGGCGACTTTCGCACCATGGCTGGCAGCGATCCGCGCGCAGCGCACGCCGGCGGACCCGCCGCCGATGACGAAAAGGTCGAATCTAGGGGTCATGGGGCAGGATCACCTGAAGCGGGCGCCCCAGATGGCGCCGAACAGGGCGGCTGTCACCCCATGGGGCTGCCAATCTCCACCACCGTGCCGTTCAGGTCGCGCACATAGCCCACCACCTGGCCCCAGGGCCGCTGGTTCGGCGGCATCATCGGCGTGGCGCCGGCCCCGACGGCGCGGCCGAAGGCGGCATGGACATCGTCGGTGACAAAGGCCAGGTCGAAGCCATGCGCCGTGTCGCCCGCGCGCAGGCGGCGGAACTCGGCCCCCTGTTCGGCGACATAGGTTTCGGCCGTGAAGGCGAGCGTCACCTCCCCGCTCTCCATCTCGGCATAGACATCGCCCTCGGCAACGAAGCGCGTCGTGAGGCCGAAGGCGGCGGTGTAGAAGGCCAGCGTCGCATTCACATCGGCGACATACTGGTTGATGTGCGCGAGCTTCATGTCCCGATCCCTCCGATGGCGAGGTATTTCACCTCCAGATATTCCTCGATCCCGTAATGGCTGCCTTCGCGGCCGAGGCCCGATTGCTTGAAGCCGCCGAAGGGCGCCTCAGCGGTGCTGATGATGCCTTCGTTCACGCCGATAATGCCGGCTTCCAACGCCTCGGCGACCCGGAAGATGCGCCCCACATCGCGGGCGTAAAAATAGGCAGCCAGGCCGAATTCGGTGTCATTGGCGATGCGGATGGCGTCGGCTTCGGTGGAAAAGCGGATCAACGGCGCCACCGGGCCAAAAGTTTCCTCGCGCAGCACCTGGGCCGACAGCGGCACATCGGCCAGCACGGTGGGGGCGAAGAAGGTGCCGCCGCGCGGATGTCGGGCGCCGCCGGTCAGGATGCGGGCGCCCTTGGCCAGGGCGTCGGCGATGTGTTCCTCGACCTTGGCCACGGCATCGGCGTTGATCAGCGGGCCCTGGGTGACACCCGGTTCCATGCCGTCGCCCACCTTCAGAGCCTCGACCGCCGTGGTCAGCTTCGCCGCAAAGGCGTCATAGACCCCGTCCTGCACCAGCAGCCGGTTGGCGCAGACGCAGGTCTGGCCGGTGTTGCGGAACTTGCTGGCCATGGCCCCGAGCACTGCCTGGTCGAGATCGGCGTCGTCGAAGACGATGAAGGGCGCGTTGCCGCCCAGTTCCATGCTGGTTTTCTTGATGGTGGCGGCGCATTGCGCGAGCAGGATGCGGCCGACCTCGGTCGATCCGGTAAAGGAGAGTTTCCGCACCAGCGGGTTCGCGGTCAGTTCGCCGCCCGTGGCACCCGACGGCCCGGTAATGACGTTGCAGACGCCGGCCGGCATGCCCGCGCGTTCGGCGAGAACAGCCAAGGCAAGCGCCGAGAATGGCGTCTGGCTGGCCGGGCGGATCACCCCCGTGCAGCCCGCGGCCCAGCCCGGCCCGGCCTTGCGGGTGATCATCGCGGCCGGAAAGTTCCAGGGCGTGATGGCGGCAAAGACCCCTATGGGTTCCTTGGTCACCAGGATGCGCCGGCCCTTCGCATTCTGCGGGATCATGTCGCCATAGACCCGGCGCCCTTCCTCGGCGAACCATTCCAGGAAGCTGGCGGCATAGGCGACCTCGCCCTTCGCCTCGGCGAGCGGCTTGCCTTGTTCGGCGGTCATGATCGCCGCCAGGTCGTCGGCATTGGCGTGCATCAGGGCGGCGAGGCGATGGAGGATCGCACCGCGGTCCTTGGCCAGCATCGCCCGCCAGGCGGGCTGGGCGGCATGGGCGGCCTCGATCGCGGCGCGGGTTTCCGTGGCCCCCATGGCGGGCACTCGGCCGACGAGCGTGCCGGTGGAGGGATTGCGGACGTCGATGGTCTTGCCGGATTCGGCCTGGACCCAGGCGCCGCCAATGAAATTGGCCTGGCGCAGCAGATCGGGGTCGCGCAGCGCCGGGTTGGCGATGGTGTCGAGCATGGGGGGGTTCCTCCGCATTTTGCGGCGGAGCCTAGACCCTCCCGCCCCCCGCTGTCAGCGCGGCCGTGCCGGAATGCCGATCACCGCTGCCTGGAAGGCTTCCGCCAGGTGACCCGCTGACAGGCAGCGCAGCACCATCTGCGCCGCGGACAGGATCGGCCCCGCCTGTTCGGCCAGGATGCTGCCCCAGATCGCGCCGCCCAGCCCCAGCATCGGGACCAGGTGCATCTTGAGCAGCGCGATGACGATGTCATTGCCCAGCGGCATGAACAAGATTGACCCGCCCGCGATCATGCCAGCAAGGGCCAGGCCGACACCCAGCCCGATGTCGAAGCGCGCGGAGCGGCGGGCTGTGGCAACCTCCGCCGTCAAGCGCGGCAGGGCCAGGGCCACGGGGTTCTCCACCATGGGCGGCGTGCCGCGGCTTGACAGGTAGCGACGGGCCCAATGTTCGAGATTGCTTCGGAGCGGCATCGCGTCTCCCTCTCGCAGGTGCCGGCGGCCGTGGCCCTTTTGGCCGTGGCGATGCCGACGCCTGAATATGCAAGGCAAGACCCTAACGTGAGGTTGCGTCCTTGCCCAGATTTTGTCGCCCCCTCATTCCACCGTCACGCTCTTGGCCAGGTTGCGCGGCTGATCCACATCCGTGCCCTTCAGAACGGCGACGTGATAGGCCAGCAACTGCACCGGTATGGCGTGCAGGATGGGCGCCACGAAGGGATCCACGCGCGGCAACACCACGATGCGTTCGGCGAAGCCGCGCAGCACCGGCGCCGATCCGGCATCGCAGAAGGCCATGATCCGCCCGCCGCGCGCCGCGGCTTCCTGCAGGTTCGACGCGGTCTTTTCCAGCAGCGGGCCGGAGGGACAGAGCGCGATCACCGGCACCGCATCGTCGATCAGCGCGATCGGGCCGTGCTTCATCTCGCCGGCGGCATAGCCCTCGGCGTGGATGTAGGACAGTTCCTTCAGCTTCAGCGCCCCTTCCATCGCGATCGGGAACAGCGCGCCACGCCCGAGGAACAGCACATCCCTCGCCCGGACGATCTCCTGCGCCAGGGCCTTGATCTCCTGGTCCTGCTCCAGAATCAGCGCCGCGGCCTCGGGCACCGCCAGCAGCGCCTGGGTCAGCCGCGCCTCATCCGCCCCCGACAGCGTGCCGCGGGCGCGGCCCATGCCGATGGCCAGACAGGCGAGCACCGAGAGCTGCGCCGTAAAAGCCTTGGTCGAGGCGACGCCGATCTCCGGCCCCGCCACAGTCAACAGTGGGGTATCGGCCTCCCGCGCCATGCTGCTCTCGGGGACATTCACCACTGACAGGGTTTTTTGGCCCGCGGCCTTCAGCATGGCGAGCACTGCCAACGTGTCCGCTGTCTCACCCGACTGGCTGACCAGGATCGCCGCCCCGCCTGGCACGAAGGGCGGCTCGCGGTAACGCAATTCGCTGGCGACATCGGCATCGACCGGAATGCGCGCGAGTTGTTCGATCCAGTAGCGCCCGACATGGGCTGCGAGGAAGGCCGAGCCACAGCCCGTCATCGTCAGCCGCGGCACATCGCGCGGGTCAAAAGGCAGCGGCGGCAGGGCGACGCTTCGGGTCGCGGGGGCGATGTATTGGCGCAGCGTGTCGCCCACAACGCCGGGGTGTTCATGGAGCTCCTTTTCCATGAAATGCCGGTGGTTGCCCTTGCCGGTCAGCGCGCCTGAGACCTGGGTCGGTTTGAAGACGCGCGCGACGGGCCGGTCCTCGGCATCGAAGAAGCTGGCACCCTGGCGCGTCAGCACCACCCAGTCGCCTTCTTCCAGATAGGCGATGTTGCGGGTCAGCGGCGCGAGGGCCAGCGCATCATTGCCGATGTACATCTCGCCCTCGCCCTGGCCGATCGCCAGCGCCGGGCCGCGGCGGGCGGCGATCAGCAATTCTGGGTGGCCGGCGAAAAGAAAGGCCATGGCGAAGGCGCCATGCAGGCGCTTGAGCGCGAGCCGCGTCGCTTCCTCCGGCCCGTGGCCCTGCCCCAGCAGCCGGTCGAGCAACTGCACCACGGCCTCGGTATCGGTGTCGCTGACGAAGGTCTGCCCGGCGGCTTCCAACTCCGCCCGCAGTTCGGCGAAATTCTCGATGATGCCGTTGTGGACCACGGCGACGCGAGCGGTCGCATGCGGGTGGGCATTGCGTTCGACCGGCGCGCCGTGTGTCGCCCAGCGGGTGTGGCCGATGCCGGTGGTCCCGGCCAAGGGTGTCTCCGCGATCGAGGCCGCGAGCGCGCCGAGCTTGCCCTCCGCCCGGCGCCGCGCGATCTGCCCTTGGATCAGCGTCGCGATGCCAGCGCTGTCATAGCCGCGGTATTCCAGGCGCTTCAGCCCTTCCACGATGCGGGGGGCGGCCGCACTGCTGCCGATGATGCCGACGATGCCGCACATGTCAGCGCTTCCCCTTGAAGCCGCGGCCTGGCTTGTTTTCCTGCCGGCTTCGCCCGATCGCCATGGCGTCATCGGGCACGGCGCGGGTGATGGTGCTGCCCGCCCCCACCAGCGCACGCTCGCCGATGCTGACGGGTGCGACCAGGGCCGTATTGCTCCCGATGAAGGCGCCGGCGCCGATGCTGGTACGATGCTTGGCGATGCCGTCGTAGTTGCAGGTGATGGTGCCGGCGCCGATGTTGGCCGCCGCGCCGATGCTGGCATCGCCGAGGTAGGACAGGTGGTTGGCCTTGGCCCCCGCGCCCAGCACGGTCGCCTTCAGCTCCACGAAATTGCCGACATGGGCCGCGGCCCCCACCACCGTGCCGGGACGAAGCCGGGCAAAGGGGCCGATGATGGCGCCTGGGCCGACCGATGCCCCTTCCAGATGCGAGAAGGCGCGGATCTCGGCGCCGTCGTCCACCGTGACGCCCGGGCCAAAAACCACCGAGGGCCCGATGGTAACGTCCTGGCCGAGCCTGGTGTCGTGGCAGAGCGTCACGCTGCGGGGGTCGATCAGCGTCGCCCCGCCGGCCATGGCGGCGGCGCGCAGCCGGTCCTGCACCTCAGCCTCGGCCGCGGCGAGCTCGGCGCGGCTGTTGATGCCGCGGCACTCGGCCTCCGGCGCCTCGACGGCGACCCAACCGGCATCGGGGCGGATCACGTCGGGCAGGTAGTATTCGCCGGCGGCGTTGTCGTTGCGCACCGCGCGCAGCCAGCCGAACAGCGCGGGGCCGGGGGCGCAGACGACGCCGGCATTGCACAAGCCGATGGCGTGCTCGGCCTCGGTCGCATCGGCCCATTCCACGACGCGCTGCACCCGGCCCGCGGCATCGGTGAGGACGCGGCCGTATTTCGCGGCATCGGCCGGGCGCATCGCCAACAACGCCGCGCCATGTTCGGACCGCGCGGCCAGCAGGCGGCGCATCGTGTCGGCGGTGATCAGGGGATTGTCGGCGTAGAGCACCGCTACATCCCCGAAAAAGCCCTCCAGCAGCGGCGCCGCCTGCAAGGCCGCATGGGCGGTGCCCAGCCGGTCGTGCTGCACCACGGTCGGGTGCGGGGCGGCGATGGCCTCCAGCCCCGGCATCCCCGGCCCGACCACCACCACGATGCGGTCGAACACCGCCTCGCAGGCCGCGATCAGATGCGCCAGCATCGGCCGACCCGCGATCGGGTGCTCTGCCTTAGGCAGGCGCGATTTCATGCGGGTGCCGAAACCGGCGGCGAGGAGTATGGCGGCAGCGCTCATGCTGCATCCCTGCCCTCTTCGGGCGGGCGGGCGCAAGCCCGCATCGGCCGGGGCGACGCGATGGGCCCCGCCTGCTATGCAGGCGCTATCCAACGGAGCCCGTCCCCATGAAGGCCACCGACGTCCTCGCCACCATCGGCAATACCCCGCATATCCGCGTGAACCGGCTGTTTGGCACGGCCGAGGTCTGGATCAAGTCCGAGCGCAGCAACCCCGGAGGGTCGATCAAGGACCGCATCGGCGTCGCCATGATCGCCGCGGCCGAAGCCGATGGCCGGCTGAAGCCCGGCGCCACGATCATCGAACCGACCTCGGGCAATACCGGCGTGGGCCTGGCCATCGCCGCCGCGGTCAAGGGCTACAAACTTGTTCTCGTCATGCCCGAGAGCATGTCGATCGAGCGCCGCCGCCTGATGCAGGCCTATGGCGCCACCTTCGACCTGACCCCGCGGGAAAAGGGCATGAAGGGCGCCATCGCCCGCGCCGAGGAGTTGGTCGCCGCCACCCCCGGCGCCTGGATGCCCCAGCAGTTCGAAAACCCGGCAAACATCGCGATCCACGAAGCCACCACCGCACAGGAAATCCTGGCCGATTTCCCGGACGGGCTCGATGCCATCATCACCGGCGTCGGCACCGGCGGGCATATCACCGGCGTCGCGCGCGTGCTGAAGCCGCTATGGCCGGGGTTGCGCGTGTTTGCCGTGGAACCCGCGGCCTCCCCGGTCATTTCGGGCGGCGCACCCTCGCCCCACCCGATCCAGGGCATCGGCGCGGGCTTCGTGCCGAAGAACCTGGATGTGTCGCTGCTGGACGGGGTGATCCAGGTCAGCGCCGATGACGCCCGCGAATTCGCGCGGCGCTCGGCACGGGAAGAAGGGCTGCTGGTCGGTATCTCCTCGGGCGCCACGCTGGCCGCCATCGCCCAAAAGCTGCCGGACCTCGCACCCGACGCGCGGGTGCTGGGCTTCAACTACGACACTGGCGAGCGCTATTTCTCCGTCCCCGACTTCCTGCCCGGCTGAGACCCCATGAACGCACAGACCCCCGGACCCGCCATCACCGCCTGGCTGGCGACACAACAGCAGCCGATGATCGACCTGTTGGAAGCCATGGTGAACACCGATGGCGGCAGCTACGACAAGGCCGGCGTCGATGCGGTCGGCACCATCGTCAAGGACTTCTGCGCCGCCCACGGCATCCCGGTAGAGACGATCCACGGCAGTCTCTACGGCGATTGTATCCGCGCAACGGTAGCCGGCGGTGACGCGCTGACCAGCGGCAACCGCCAGCAGAACATCGTGCTGATGGGCCATCGCGACACGGTCTTCCCCAAGGGCGAACCCAGCCGCCGGCCCTTCACCATCAAGGATGGCATGGCCTCCGGCCCCGGCGTCTGCGACATGAAGGCGGGGCTTGTGATGAACCTATTCCTGCTCGCGGCCTTCCACCGTTTCGGCGGCGCACCCGGCCCGCTGGTCGGGCTTTTTACGGGCGATGAGGAAATCGGCTCACCCGAAGGCCGCCAGGTGATCGAGGCCGAGGCGCGGTCCGCCCGCGTCGTGCTGAACAGCGAACCTGGCCGGCCAACCGGCGCCGTCGTCACCGGGCGTAAGGGCGGCGTCTTCATGGTCATGACCATCGAAGGCCGCGCCGCCCATTCCGGCGGCAACTACGAATACGGCATCAGCGCCATCGGCGAACTGGCGCAAAAAATCACCGCGATCCATGCGCTGACGGACTTGGCCCGCGGCATCACGCTGAACGTCGGCTTGGTCAGTGGCGGGCAGAGCGTCAACACCGTCGCCCCCCATGCCGAGGGGCAGATCGACCTGCGTTATGTGAACCCCGAGGACCGTGCCGAGGTCATGGCGCGGATCGAGGCCATCGTCGAAAAATCCTTCATCCCCGGCACCAAGGCGCGCCTGGCCATCCGCGGCGAATTCCTGCCGCTGACGCAGAGCGCCTCGGCCAAGCGCCTGTTCGAAACCTACCAGGCCGCGGCCGAAGCCACCGGCTTCACCACCGCCGGCGAGTTTTCGGGCGGCTGCGCCGACAGCGGCTTCACCGCCGCGGTCGGCGCACCCACCCTGTGTTCGGTAGGCCCGGTCGGTGGCAAGGCGCATAGCCCCGATGAATTCATGGTCGTGGCGAGCATGGTGCCGCGCGCCCAGGCTGCGGCCCGGGTGATCCTGGGGCTGGAAGCGGCGGGGCTGTAGCGCCGGGCCGCTGCCTCCCGTCGGAGGCCAGGCTTTGCGGCCCGATGCGGGTGGAGAATCTATGGCTGGTCGCAGGGCGGTGGGGCGACGCGCGGTGCCGCGGGCCTCGGGGACTACATCGCGCGGCGCGGCACGGCGCATGACGGGATCGACATCCGCGGCTTCGTGGCCCTGGCGCCCGACGATATCGCCGCTGTCGGCCCGCCTGGCGAGATGACCGAGGCCAGCGCCGCCCAGTTCATGCAGGGGTTGATCGGCGGGTTTTCCAGCAACGTCTTCGAGTTCGCGCATCTGGCGATGAACCTCTGGGGCACCGCCGCGGCCTTTCCGACCCTGCGTTTGACCGATGTTTTCACCGATGACGGGGCGCGCGTGGTGGACGGTCTGATGCGGCGCAAATGCATGCATGCGCTGAGCGACACGCTGAACTACGCCTATGGCGCCAGCTACCGGTCGCTGCTGCGGGACCAGCCCGCGAACGTGCTGGCCTGGGGCCGGGCCTTCATCGCGGGCAGCGTCGCAGCCGTGCGGCCGGCCGCCCCCTTCATCATCTACTGGGGCACGCATGACACCGTGGTGC
>JBBQHE010000147.1:0-11464 GCA_038323655.1 Acetobacterales bacterium
TATTCTGCCGCGCCCGCACCCGGTACCCTGCCCGCCATTAAGGCGGCGTGCGCAGCCATGACTGCGAGCGGCCGAACAGTGAGATGCCGATATAGCCGCGCACCACCAGGCGATGGCCGTTGTCGTGCAGGGCCATGGTGCAGTGGTAGGTTTTGCCGGTTTCGGGGTCGAGGATGGTGCCGCCGTCCCAGTGGTCGCCGTTGGGGCGCATGTTGCGGATGATTTGCAGGCCGATGATGGGCTGACCTTTGCGGTCGCCGGGGCAGTCTTCGCAGGTATGGGCGGCGTCGGCGGGGTCGATGGTGCTGACGATGCGGCCGGTGAGCAGGCCGTCTTGTTGCTCGATGCGGACGGTGCCGCGGGGCTTGCTGGTGCGGTCGTCCACGGTGTGCCAGAGGCCGACCGGGGTGGGGGGCTCGGCCAGTGCGGCGTTGGCGAGCCAGGGGAGCAATGGCAGCGCGAGCAGGAGGCGACGGGGGAGGGCGGCGCTTGGGATCATGCGTGCAGCCATGCGGTTTCGGCGATGCGGGTGGCGGCGGCGGCGCGGGCGAGCAGGCCGGGGGCCAGGCGCAATGCCTGCATCAGCAAGGCCTGGCCAGGGGCCCAGCGGCCGAGGCGGTAGAGCGCGCTGGCGCGGCGGATGGGCCTGGCGACATCGCGGTGCAGCAGGCGGTGGTATTCGGCGGGCGGGATGTTGTTCAGGTGGCAGCGGACGGCGAGGGCGGCGCTGTGCAGGGCCATGGCCATGCCGTCGCCGGCGAAGGAGGGGATGACGCAGGCCTGATCGCCGAGGCGGAAAGCGGTCTCGGCGGGTTCGGGGCGGTGCAGGAAGCCGTACGGCACGCGGGCGATCGCCAGGGGGCGGGCCAGCAGCGCGGTGGCGCCGGAGAGGCGTGCGTGCAGGTGGGGGCTGAGGCTTTGCAGATCGTCCAGCAGGGCGGGCCAGGTGCCGCCGGCGCGCATCAGGTGGTCGCGGTGGATCAGCAGGCAGAGATTGGCGCGGCCGCCCTCGACCAGTTGCAGGCCGGCATAGCCATCGGCGAACAGGATCACCTCGACGGTGTGGGCGAGGGCGGACTGCTGGGCGGGCGAGAGTTGCAGGTAGGTTTTGAAGCCGACAAGTTCTTCCGGAGGGGCAGCGATCTTGCGGGCGGCGGCGCGCAGGTCGTGCTTGCCGGTGGCGAGGAAGCCGATGGCGGGAGAGAGCCGCTCGACCGTGACGCCACGCCGGATTTGCGCGCCGGCGGCTTCGGCGTGGTGCAGAAGTGCTTCGTCCAGCACGCGGCGGGACAGGCCGAGGCCGCGGAAGGGCAGGCGGGCGGTGATCACGCGCGGGCCGCGGACCAGGCGCACATGGTCGATGGCGTGGCCGCCGAGGGCGGGGAGGTTCAGGCCGAGGCGAGTGAGGTAGTGCTGCGCCTCGGTGCTGAGGAAATCGCCGCAGATTTTGTCGGTGGGGCCGGTGCTGCGCTCCAGCACGGTGACTTGGCGGCCGGCCTGGGCGAGCGCGCAGGCGGCGGCGGCCCCGGCGAGGCCGCCGCCGGCGATGATCTGCGGGGTCATTTGAGGCGACTGACGCAGAGGCGGAACATCAGGTGCCAGCGCAGCTCGGCGACCAGACCGGCCTGGGCCAGCAGGGCACGCCATTCGGCCGGGCGGAAGGCGCGGGCGATGGAGATGGTGCCGTCGATCCGCACGATGCGGTGCCAGCGCATGGCGCGGGCGAGCAGGCGGAAGCCGTAATAGGGCAGGGCGTGGCGATGCAGGTCGGCGATGTACCAGCCGCGTTTTGCGTGGCGTTCGAGCCAGGCGAGCAGGGCCAGGATCTCAGTGTTGTCCAGGTGGTGGGTGAATTGCGAGGTGACGATGTAGTCGGGCGCGGGCTGCGGCGCGTAGGCGAAGACGTCGCCGGTGCGCCAGGTGATGGCCGTGCCGGGCGGGGTGGCGGCCTGGGCCTGGGCGGTGGAGCGTGGGTTGAGGTCGAGGCCGGTCAGTGTCAGCGACAGGCCGCGCGCGGTGCCCCAGCGATGGATGGCGCGCAGCAGGTCGCCATGGCCGCTGGCGACATCAAGCACGGAGAGCGCGGCACCTTGGGGCAGATCGCGCGTGGCGGCTTGCAGCCAGCGGAGCACGGGGCGGTGGGTGAGGGTGAGGCGGTTGACCTGGGCGAGGTCGGCCAGGGCGCGGGCGTAGTCCCGCTCGGAGGTGTCTGGCCGGTCCATCAGCTCGGGCTCGGTGCTGCGGCGGGACAGGTCGGTCATGGCGTGGCGGCCAGATGGAAGCGGAAGGTTTCGGCGACCATGCCGGGGCCGAACGCCATGGCCAGGCCGGGGCCGGTGCTGCCGTCCGCCAGCATGCGGGCCAGGGTGAACATGATGGTGGCGGACGACATGTTGCCGTGGTCGTGCAGCACGGCGCGGGAATGACGCAGGGCGGCAGGCGGGAGGTCCAGGCCGATCTGCACGGCATCCAGCACGGTGCGGCCGCCGCCGTGAATGGCCCAGAGTGCGGTCTCGGCAGGGGGCGGCAGGGGCAGCGGGGCGGTGGGGGCGGGTGGCAGGTTGGCGCGCAGGGCGGCGGCGATGCGGCCGGGCACCTGGCCGGATAGGTGCATCAGGAAGCCGTGGTCGCCGATGGTCCAGGTGATGAGGCCGGCGCTGTCGGGCAGAATGGCGGTGTGGAACTCGTGCAGGGCGATGCCGGTCGGCTCGGCGGTGACCAGGGCGGCCGAGCAGCCGTCGCCGAACAGGAGCAGGGCGAGGGCGGTTTCGACGTCGGTGGATTCTTGCAGGTGCAGGCTGCAGAGTTCGATGTTGATCACCAGCACGCGGGCCGCCGGATCGGCGCGCACGGCCTGGTCGGCGGCCCGCAGCGCCGGCACCGCGGCGGCGCAGCCCATGAAACCGATGATGGTGCGGGCGACGTTGGGACGCAGGCCGAGGGCGGCGACGAGTTGCAGGTCCAGTCCCGGGGCGGTGAAGCCGGTGCAGGAGGCGACGATGAGATGGGTGATGCTGTGCGGGTCTGGCGCGAGGCGGGCGATGGCGGCCTGGGCGAGGGCGAGGGCGTGCGGCGCGTAGGCAGCCATACGGGCAGCAGTGCCGGGGAAATGGCCCCGGCGGTAGAAGCCTTCGGCATCCACTTCGCCGGCCGTGAGGTCGCCGGGGCTGAGATGGGAGTAGCGGTGAGCGATGCCGGAGCGAGCGGCCATACGGTCGAACACCGAGCGGGTGCGGCCTTCGGGCAGCCCGGCGCTGGCGAAGGCGACGAAGGCCGCGTGGATATCGTGCGCCGGGGTGGCGGTGCCGATGCGGTTGATGAAGGCGCTCATGCGGCGCGACCCAGGGCGAGCACGGCGTTGAGGCCGCCGAAGGCGAAGGAGTTCGAGAGCGCGATGTTGATTGGTGCGCGGCGGGAGGTGTTGGGGACGTAGTCGAGGTCGCAATCCGGGTCGGGGGTGCGCAGGCCGAGGGTGGGCGGCAGCAGCCCCTCGCGCAGGGCGAGGGTGGTGACGACCGCTTCGAGTCCGCCGGCGGCGTTGAGGCAATGGCCGTGCATGGATTTGGTGGAGGAGACGGCGAACCGGTGCGCGTGGGCGCCGAAGACCGTGCGCAGGGCTGCGGTTTCGGTGCTGTCGTTCAGGTGCGTCGCGGTGCCGTGGGCGTTGATGTAGTCGACGGCGGAGGGGGGCAGGTTGGCATCGGCCAGGGCGGCGCGGATGGCGCGGGCGGCACCTTCGGCGGAGGGGGCGGTGAGGTCGCCGGCATCGGCACCCATGCCGGAGCCGAGGAACTCGCCGTGCGGGGTGGCGCCGCGGGCGAGGGCGCGCTCCCAGGGTTCCAGCACGAGGATGCCGGCGGCCTCGCCGATGACCAGGCCGGAGCGGTCGCGCGAGAAGGGGCGGCAGGCGTCGGAGCTGAGGACGCGCAGGGCTTCCCAGGCCTTGAGGTAGCCGACGCAGATCGAGGCGTCACTGCCGCCACAGATCGCCAGGTCGGCCTGGCCGGAGCGGATCATCTGGGCGGCCAGCGCGATGGCATGGGCGGAGGAGGCGCAGGCCGAGGCGACGGAGAAGCAGGGGCCCTGCAGGCCGAACATCATGGCGACGTGGCTGGCGGCGGCGCTGGGCATGCCGCGCGGGACGGTGAGTGGCGGGAGGCGGCCGGCGTTGTCGGCGTAGAGGGCGTGGTAGCCGGCATCCAGCGTGGTGTGGCCGATGGCGGCAGCCAGCACGACAGCGCAGCGGGACGGGTCGATGGCGGTGAGGTCGATGCCGGCCAGCGCCTCGCGGGTGGCGACCAGGGCGAGTTGGGCGGCGCGGTCGAGCATCAGCAATTGCCGGCGGTCGAAATGGGCTTCGGGGGTGAAGCCGTGGATTTCGGCGGCGATCGGGACATTCAGGCGGTCGGTGGGGATGGTGGCGATGGGGCCGATGCCGCAGCGGCCGGCGGCCATCGCGGCGAGCAGCGCGGGAACCCCGGTGCCGAGGGCGGAGATGGTGCCCAGGCCGGTGATGGCCACGCGCCGGGACATACTCAGGTGGCGCCGGGGGCGGCGGGAGTTGCGGCGGGTGACCGGTCCAGCGTGGCCAGGATGTGGGTGACAAGGGCGCCGATCGTCGTGAATTCGGCGCCTTGCTGGTCGCCGCCGACGACGGGGACCTCGATGTCGAAGTGCGTTTCAATGGCGAACAGGGCGTGGGTCAGGTCGAGCGAGGGGATGCCCAGCTCGTCAAGCGTGGCGCCAGGAACCAGCGCCTCGCGCACGACGTCGGTCTCCTTCGCGACGATATCAAGAATCTCGCCTACGCGTGGATCTGTAGGAAATTCAGTGCGCAGAAGCATGCCTTCGTCCAATCTGGGTGATGGGGAGAAGTGGGCACGGCCGGGTATTTTGAAAGGACGCACCAACAAAACCGATCGTGATTGTGGGCGGGGGAGACAGCATATCTTGGGTTGGGCGCCACGGATCGTTTGACATTAGGAGTTTTGGTGTTGGGAGGGAGGAGAGTTGTGGTAGGCGGCGTAACTTATATTGAACCGCATGTGAATCGGGGCTTGCGGGTGACCCGATCCATTTCGCCGATTTCAACCGGCTATGGAACCGGTCTGCGGCGGGCATGGTCATCGGCTTACCCGGAGCCGCGTCGAAACATTGCGAGGGCCAACGAGTTAATGTGCGGATCTGCGCTCGGACTGCACGGCTAGGGGGGAAGACCGTTACGGGCCTGTTGTTTGCCGTGGGCGGTTCCCGGAATGGGCGTCGGCGGTTCTGCTTGTGCTGAGATATGATGCGGATACGACAAGGACTCGACTACCACTTCGTTGGTCGAGATCGGCAAACCGAAAAAACGATCTCGTTTCCTATAGCACCACGTCCGGTTGACGCGCACCATATCTCAGCATGTCTCAAGTATCATATATGTTACAGCGATTATATTATATAATCTTCATTTCCGAAGTTTCCACGGACCTTGTATCTGACGATCTGTCATTGCATGGTGTCTATAACACCACTCGCTGATGGCATGTCAGTCGGCTTACCCGTGTTTATCGGCCACTTGTTTCGGCTGCACTGACCAAGCCGCAGGCTTGTCGTCTTTGTCGGCTTCGGCCACGGTCGCCGTCGCCTGAACCTTGTCGGGCGTGTGGTGGGCAGGTGCGTAGACCGCATAGACTTGCATTGGCGTCGCCCCGGTATTGGTGATGTTGTGCCAGGTCCCGGCCGGAACCAGGACGCACCAACCGTCTGAGACGTCTTTTTCGAACGTTAGCTTGTCCTTCGCGACGCCCATCTGCGCGCGGCCGCTGCCGGCCTCGAGTCGCAGGAACTGATCGGTCTCTGGATGCGCTTCAAGGCCAATGTCGCCGCCGACGGGGATCGACATCAGCGTCACTTGCAGGTAGCGGCCGCTCCAGGCGACCGACCGGTAACTTACATTTTCCTTCGTCGTGCGTTCAATGTCGAACGATTGCGGCTGTGGCCCAATGTCTTTAATCCGGTCAGCTGGGCTGTCCATGACTGATCTCCTCAAGATTACGGCACAACGCTGCCTCGAATTGCCTTCGGCAGCTTGTTGCTCATCACATCCGCAATATCGCGGCGTCCATCGACGGCGGGTAGGTTCGGAAAATACCCAGCCTATAACTAGGCGCCCGGACCCCACGCTGGGTAACCCGTCCTAGTCACCGCGCGGCGTGCTCTGACCGATTGGCATCTTGCTTGACGTTGGCGGCGCTCGACCCTCCGCGGTTGTGGCCTCCTGTTTGTTCCGGCTGACCTCGGGCCGGCTCTCCCCCCCGCGACCGTGCCGCTGGCTTTCCCGATCACCGCCGTGTTCGGCGTGCCGCTGGCGCGGGGGCTCGACAAGACCCAGCAAGACTGATTGTCACCGGGCGGATCAGATTTCTTCGCGCACCTGCGCGTATGTGAGGGCCGCAAAAATCCCAGTGCCGCCCAGCACATTGCCGGCAAAGGCCGGCAGGATGCCGCCGAGAATTGCCGCGCTAAGCGCAAGCTCGCCCCGTCCGACCAGAATGAACAGTTCGGTCGAACCCGCCACCACATGCGACATGCCGCCGAGCCCGATCATGTAGGTTAGGATCACGATCATCAGCACCTCCCCTGCGCCTTCCATCCGCGGCAGTATCCAGACGAGCGCGGCGATGATGAAGCCGGCCGGAATGCCCCACCCGAAGTGTTCCAGCGCCGTCTGCTCGCCGTAATGGCGCGACACGGCAATGATGCCATCGAACCGCGCCCCGGGCAGGATGTGGCCGTAATCCAGAACCAGTGCAGCAGTTGCGCAGCCGACAATATTCGCGATGAAGACGACGCCCCAGAGCCGCCCGGTCAGATAGAAGTTCGCCCGCGTCGGCGCGAAGAAAAGCGGCAGGATCGGGGTAATCGTGCTTTCGGTGAATAGCTGCATCCGGCCCAGGATCACGACCAGGAAGCCCACCGTGTAGCCGAAATTCGAGATGCCTGCCGCCCAGTCCGCATTTGGCAGGATCGACGCGAGGAATCCCTTGCAAAATACTGACATGCTGATGGCCAACCCCGCTGCGACGCCGGACCACCAGAGCGCGCTGATGGGCCGCGACAGCTCGTACTCTCCCTGCCGGCGGATCGCCTCGAAAATGACGGACGATGGGACGTTCTCGTACTCGCGAACTTGCTCCTCATCGTCTTGATCCAGATTGGCTTTCTCTGCCACTGCGCTAGCTCCTTCCGGCCGGGGGCGCAGGCCAGCACCGTCCCGTATGTGACCTTGCCTTAGCGGCTTCTCTGACTGGCGCCGCAGAGGCCAAACTACGTAGTTCGCTTCGTGCCCTACCTTGGGGTCACTCGCTTTCCTTTGCGTTCGGCGCGCGGCTGCCGCCGGATGGAAGCACAAGGGGGAGGCATGTCAATCTGTCTCGCGACCTTCGGAGCATTACTCCCCCCCGTCACCAGCGTCGTCCGTGACGAACTCTCGTTTTAGGCGCATCTGGCCTGGGTACCTTACGATGTTGTACAAATCATGTGGTGACACGTTTATGCCGCAAAGCACGGCTGCCCCATCTCCACCATAGCCCGAGACGAGAACAGCCGTGAGTTCGCCGTTCCAATGCCGTTTGAGGGCATGCATGAACAGAGTGATAGCATTCGGCGATTCGCGCTGCCGCGAGATGGGCCGCATACGGAACGCGGCATTCAGCACATGTAGGTCGCGCTTGACCGGAATGATGAACACGACATTGGGCCCGATGACCAGCCCATAGTGATGAACTCCACCCGTATCGCGGTATAGCGTGGCGCCATTTCGTGCAGCGGTGTAGCCACGGCCCGCGGGTAACTCACAATGGCGAGCGCGACACATGATGCGTTCGGCAGGTCCCGCGGCACCATTGTGTAGGCATCCAGGCCGTAAGCGGAACCACCCACGCCAGCGACAGGAAAGTCCGCTGCCTGCATGGCTATCTTTTCGCGGCAAGCGCAGCGGCGACGGCGGCTGGCGTGATGGGAAGGTGGCGCAGACGAACCCCGACGGCCGCGAAGATCGCATTGCCGATCGCTGGCCCGACCACTGTGGTCGCCGGTTCCCCCAGCCCGACCGGGACCTCGGTGCTGTCTACGAAGCTGATGTCCAAGGCAGGGACCCTTCCGATTCGCAACGGCGTGTAGCTGTCGAGATTGGTGTCGGTGACTTGCCCATTTTGGAACGCGGTGCCCTCGTGCAACGCCATGCTCAGTCCCCACAAGGCGCCGCCTTCGGTCTGCGCGCGGGCGCTGTCGGGGTCGACGATGGTGCCGGCATCGACGACGATGGTCAGCTTTTCCACAGTAACTGTCCCAGTCGGCCGGTCGACGCGGACCCGGGCGACGCAAGCGACCCAGGTGGGCATGTCGCGCTCCTGACCGAAACTGGTCGCGATGCCAAGTCCGCTATCGGCCGGCAGCGCGTTACCCCAGCCAGCGCGCTTGGCAACGGCGCGAACCACGCCGGCCTGGCGCAGGGCACCGCCGACAGCATTCGGCGCGGAACCAGCGTTGCGGCCCGTGCCCGTCAGCAGTTTGAGGCGGAACGCCACCGGGTCTGCCGTCAGATGGTGCGCGCCCTCATCCATGAAGCTCTCCAGGGCCCAATTGGTCCAGCCCGGTCCGACCGAGCGCAGCCACCCCGGCCGGAAGGTGGCGTTCGCCAAGTCGTTCGAGATAGCGCGGACCCTCAGCGCACCCACGGAATACCAGTTGTCGGCGCCCGAAATCGCGAACGGGTCATAGGGCGCGCCCGACTGTCCCTTGAGCATGAACGCCGGCGCCACCACCTGCGTCGGCCAGCCGGCAGCAGCGTCGTGCTCCATGGCTGTCACCTGTCCGTCCGCGTCGAACGCCATGCGCAAAGTCTGCACCGATGGCGAGCGGACAGAGTCGAAGCGTGCGTCGTCGGCGCGGGTCAGCAGCATCTTTACCGGCCGCCCCAGCATCTTGGCGGCGAGCGACGCGGGCACCGCGTAATCGCCGTTCAGCCGCCGCCCGAAACCGCCGCCGATCAGATAGGTGCGCATCACGATGCTCGTCACCGGCCTTTCCAACGCCTTCGCCAGCGTCGGCAGAACCAGACTCTGCCACTGGTTGCCAGTGTGGATTTCGAAAACACCGTCTTGCTCGAAAGCCAGCGCGTTCACGGGTTCAAGTTGAAAATGCAGCACACTGGCGGTCGTGTAGGTTTGTTGAAGCCGAGAATGCGCCGCGGTGAACGCAGCCGTGGTATCGCCGCCGCCAGTGTCCAGTACTACGCCGCTATCTTTCTGCGCTATCTGCTGTGCCGCGTGATCCAGAATGTCCTGCTCGGACACGCCGGCGGTTGGACCCGGCGTCCAGTGGACCGTCACCAGATCGGCAGCTCGGAACGCGGCATATTGGGTCTCGGCGATCACCATCACCCACCCCGGCACAGTATCGGACGGGTCATCAAGCACGAGGCTGCGGATATAGCCTTTGACGGCCCGCGCCGCACTGTCGTCGACTGACACAACCTTCGACCCGTTGCGCGTCGGTGGAATTTTTGGCCGGGCATGGACCATGCCGGGCTGCGTCGCATCGATGCCGTAACGCGCCGATCCGTTGGTTTTCGGCGGAATGTCCAGCGCGAGCACAGAGCGGCCCACCAGGCGTCGCTCGGCGGCCGGCTTGATCGGTAGCTTGGCCAGTTCGTCGGGTGTGTAGTGGCGGTCGAGCTTGCCACGCCTGACGATGCTGCCATACGAAATGGCCAGACTTCCGCAGGTAACCATACCTCCGCGTGCGGTGCAGTCAGACGGCGATACGTCCAGCAGCGGCGCGGCCGCATCGATCAAGGCCATGCGTCCCGCGGCGCCCGCGCGGCTGAACACTGGCCAGGTCTGCCAGACGGACCAGCTTCCGCCGGTGACCATCGTACCCCATTTCGGATTAGTATCCACGTGGGTGATGCGAACATGATCCCAGTCAGCTTCCAACTCGTCAGCGAGGATGCGGGCTAGTGCAGTACCGACATGCTGCCCCATCTCGGCGCGGATGATGTTGACCGTGACGATCCCGTCGCCGTCGATGGTGAACCACAATGTTGGCTCAAACAGCGGACCGATATCGATCGGCGGGACGCCGCCGGGTATCGCCGGGTCCATGGCGGCGCTGGCGGTGCGCGCGAACCCGAATGTGGCGCAGGCACCCGCTATCCCCACCACGAAGGCGCGACGCGAGACGATGCGGTCGCTTCCTCGGGGGGACATTGGCCTAGCCATCTTTCGCGCGGCTCCCCATTGCCACGGCCGCCTGCTTGATCGCCGCGCGGATGCGGACATAGGTCATGCAGCGGCACAAGTTGCCCGCCATAACGGCGTCGATGTCCTGGTCTGTCGGGGACGGAAAATCCGTCAGCAGCGCCACCGCCTGCATGATCTGGCCGGATTGGCAATAGCCACATTGCGGCACTTGCAGCGCCAGCCAGGCAGACTGCACGGGATGCTTGCCGGCAGGGTCGAGCCCTTCGATGGTCGTCACTACCGCGTTCTGCACTGCGCTGACGGCCGTGATGCAGGATCGCGTGGCACGACCACCGACATGCACGGTGCAGGCGCCGCACAGGCCGATACCGCAGCCGAACTTCGTGCCGGTTAGCCCGAGCTCGTCGCGAATGACCCACAGCAACGGCGTGTCCGCCTCGGCATCCACCGTTACAATCCGGCCGTTGATCGTGAAGTTGGTCATCGTGGCACCATCATTCCTGCCTTTTGCCTAGTTGGCGGATGGAAGCGACCTGCTTCACCAGATCCGGCCACGGCGCGCGCGCTGTCAGTGTCGCCCGGAGATACGCCGCGATGTGAGCGATGTCGGCGTCGTTGAGGGCGCCTGAAAATCCTGGCATCACCACGCCTGGCGCACCTTCCCAGGCGTTGATGCCATAGAGGATGACGCGGATCAGATTGGTTGGCTTGGGCTCGTTTACAGCGGTGTTGAGTGCCAGATCAGGGCGCAACGGATTGATGGTGGCGTCTGCGTTGTAGTGGCACGACGCGCAGGCGATGGTGGTGAGCCGGGCGCCCGAATCGTCGATCGGCCGGACTTCCGGCGCGCTGGCCGGGAGTGCGTGCCGTGTCGCCGGAGCGGATTTGGCGACGCGCGCGCCGGCGCCAGCGATGTCGGCGAAGTAGACGGCGAGCGCATGGATGTCTGCGTCTGAAAGTTTGGCGAGGCCAGCGTGGACGACGACCGACATCGGTCCCGCCGTCGTGCCATGGAATTGGCTGATACCGGTGCGGAGATAGGCGAAAAGCTCGTCCTCTGTCCACGGCGCGGGCGATGGGTTGGACCGCGTCAGCGGCGGCGCTTCCCAGCCATCGATCGGGCTGCCGGCGAAAGCCTTGCCGTGATCCTCGGCTCCCAGCGCGTTGCGTGGCGTGTGGCAGGCGCCGCAATGGCTGATACCCTCTGCCAGATA
>JBBQHE010000148.1:0-11428 GCA_038323655.1 Acetobacterales bacterium
CTTCGACACCATCTTGGTGGCCGTCGGCGCGTTGGCCGACGACGGGCTGTTCCACGCGCTGCACGGCGATGGCCCCGTGCGCCACCTGATCGGCGATGCCCTGGCCCCGCGCCGGGCCGATGCCGCCATACGCGAAGGCGAGATCGCGGCGCGTGCCATTTGAACAGGAACCAGAGATGACCCCCGAAGGCGAAGCCGAACTCGAAAAAATCCGTGCCGTGCGCGGCTACACCCTGCCGCTGCACGACATGCTGGCCGAATGCAATCCGGAGTTCCTGCGCCGCTACGGCGACCTCGCCAGCCATGTCATCTTCGGCCCCGACAAGGACCGGGCGCTGGACCTGAAGACCCGCTTCCTGGTGATGGTCGGCATCACCACGGCGGTGAAGGGCGACCGCGAGGGCATCGAATGGTCGGCCCGCCGCGCGATGGAATATGGCGCGACCTGGGAAGAGGTCGTGGAGGCCGCCTTCCTGGCCGGCCTGCCCGCCGGCATGCCGGCCTTCGAGAATTTCTGCCGCACCATGCAGGATGTGCGCGCGGGCAAGGGCTGGGTTCCCGTCGCACCCATCCCACCCACATGACACCGATCACGGAGTACAGCGCCATGCCCGATCTCGCCCGCCGCAGCCTGCTCGTCGCAAGCCTCGCCCTGCCCACGGCAGCCCTGGCCCAGGCCCCCGGTCCCGTCCGCCTGCGCGGCACCATCGCGGCCTATGACGCCGGGCGCCTGACGGTGGCCTTGCGCGAAGGTGGCGAGGCCCGGGTGACGCTGCCCGAGGCGCTGGCCGTCTCGGCCCTGCGGCGCGTGGCCCTGTCGGAACTGACCGCCGGCACCTTCCTCGGCGTCGTGGCCGAACCCGCGCCCGATGGCGGGTTGCAGGCGATCGCGATCAGCGTCTTTCCGCCCGGCGTGCGCACGCGGGAATTCCAATCGGCCTGGGACCTTGGGCCCAATACCTCGATGAACAACGGCGCGGTGGAGGCGGTGATGGAAAGTGCCGATGGCGCGGCCGTCACCATGACCATCCTCGGCCGGTCGCATCGCGTCGCGATCACGCCGCGGACGGCGCTGCTGATGGGCATTCCGGCGACGCGGGCCGATCTGGTGCCCGGGGCGGCCGTGCTGGTGGTCGGCACGCGGGCGGCCGACGGCACGATCACGGTGGAACGCATGCAGGTCGGCCGCGACGGCGTTTCGCCCGCGACCTGACCCCGCGACCTGACCCCGCGATCTATCGGGGCTCAGCCCATCACGCGCGCCAGCCAGGTGCCGGCCTGGGCCACCGCCTGGCGCGCCTTGTCCACCTCGGCCACGGCGCGCAGGAAGCCGTGCGCGACGCCCGGGAACATCGTGGCCTCCAGCGGCACGCCGGCGGCGCGCAGCCGGGCGGCCATCTCGGCGTTTTCGGCCGCCAGCACGTCCAGCTCCGCCCAATGCAGCAGCACCGGCGGCAGCCCCCCAAGGTCGGCCCGCAGCGGGCTGGCCAGCGGGCTCAGCCGGTCGGCCAGGCGCGGGCAGTAGCAGTCCCAGTAGAAGCGCATTTTTTCGCGCGTCAGCCAGTAGCCGGTGGCGAATTCGGCATAGGACGGCGTGTCCATCGCCGCATCGAAGACGCCGTAGTTCAGCAGCAGCCCACGCAGCCGCAGCCCGGGGTCGGTCGCGCGCAGCAGCAGGGCCACGCCCAGCGCCAGGTTGCCGCCGGCGGAATCGCCGCCGAGCACGATCCGCCGGCCGTCCAGGCCCCAGGTCGCCCCTTCGGCGGCGATGAAGCGCAGGACGGCGGCCATTTCCTCCAGCGCCTGGGGAAAGGCCGCTTCGGGTGACAGCGTATAGTCGGGGCCGATGACCGCGCAGCCGGAGGCGGCGGCGTATTCGCGCATCAGCCGGTCATGCGTGTCGATGCTGTTCCAGACCCAGCCGCCACCGTGCAGATACACCAGCACCGGCGCGTCACCGGCGACATCGGCCGGGCGATGCAGCCGGCACAGCAGCCGCGACCCGCGGATCGGCAGCCAGCGGTCCTCGGTAACCGCCATGACCGGCCCCGCTCTGGTGTCGGCGTGGATCGCCTCGCCGGTCGCGCGGGCCTGGTCGAGCGGCAGGGTCAGGCTTTGCGCGGGCCAGGCCGCGGCGCGGGCGGCCAGGGCGGCCTGGGCCGCCCGCATCTGCGGGTCCCAGCGGGGGTCGGAATCGCTCATGTGACATCCGACCCCACCCCGCTCGCGCCGGCAAGATGTCGCGCGGCCGTGCTTGCGGCGCGGGGGGCCAGGGGCCAGCCTGCCGCCATGCCCCTGCCCATCACCCACGGCCCCCGCAAGAAAGGGTTTTCCGACACCGCGCTGTTCCGGCCGCGATCGGTGGTCCTGCTGGCCGACCCGTCCCTGCCGGAGGGCGCGGTGCTGGCGGCGAATCTGACGACGGGCGGTTTCGCCGGGGCGCTGAGCGTGATCGGGTTGCAAGTGCCTGGGCTGACCCCACTGGCCGGGCTGGACGCGCTGGAGCAGGGCACCGACCTTGCCGTCATCGCCCTGGGCCGCGAAGCGGTGGGCCCCGCCATGGCAGGCCTCGCCGCACGTGGCTGCTTTGCCGCCATCGTCGTCACCGACATGCCGGCCGATGCGTTGGTGGCCGCCGGGCGGGCGAGCGGCGTGCGGGCGCTCGGGCCGCGGTCCTTCGGCGTGGCCGTGCCGTCGATCGGGCTGAATGCCACGCTGTCGCACCTGCCGATCCCGGCCGGGCGCCTGGCGATGGCGGCGCAGGGCTCGGCACTGCCGCGGGCGGTGATCGACTGGGCGCTGGCCGAGGCGGTCGGCTTCAGTACCATCATCGGCATCGGCGACAATGCCGACATCGGCTTCGCGCCGTCGCTCGACTGGATCGCGCGCGATCCCTCGGCCGGGGCCGTGTTGCTCGACCTGCGGCGCATCCGCAACCGGCGCATGTTCATCTCCGCCGCCCGCGCCGCGGCCCGCACCCGCCCCGTGGTCGCGATCCGCCCCGGCGGGCGCGGCGATGGGGTGCGGGACGCGGTGCTGGAGGCGGCCCTGCGCCGGGCCGGCGTGCTGCGCGTGGATGGGCTGGAGGACCTGCTGGCCGCGGCCGAAACCCTGCCCCGCGTCCGCGCCGCATCGCGCCATGGGCCGCACAGCCTGGCCGGCGACCGCATTGCCATCCTGGCCAATGGCGAGGGGCTGGGCCTGCTCGGCAGCGATGCGGTGGCCGGTGCCGGCGGACGCCTGGCGGAGACCGGCGGCGCCAACCCGCTGGTGCTGCCGGCCGATGCGGGCCCCGCCATGATGGCCGAGGCCCGGCGCCTGGCAGCCCTGCCGGCCGTCGATTGCGTGATCCTGCTGCACGCGCCCGCCCCCGGCGAGGATGTCACGGGGCTCGTCGCCGAACTTGTGGCCAAGCCGTCGCCGCGGGGGCTGGCACCGCTGCTGGTCGGCTGGTGCGGCCAGGCGACCGCCGAGCCGCAGCGCCGGACCCTGGCGGTCGCGGGGCTGCCGGTCTTCGCGACGCCAGAGGGCGCGGTGCGGGGGGCCATGCACCTGGCGCGCGACCATCGCGCCCGGGCGGCGGCGGCGGAAATCCCATCCCGCGACGTGCTCGACCTGGCGCCGGACCGGGCCGGCGTGGCCGCGCTTTTCGCAAAAATACGTTCGGAGGAACGCCTTGAGCTGAACGAGGCCGAGGGGCTGACACTGCTTGCCGCCTACGGCCTGCCGTGCATCGCCTGGCGGCGCGCGGCCGGGCCGACCGAGGCGGCGGTCGCGGCAGCGCTGATCGGCTTTCCCGTGGTGCTGAAGATCCTGTCGCACGACCTGCCGCGCAAGACCGAGGTCGGCGGCGTGGTCGTGGGCCTGCGCGATTCGGCCGCCGTGCTGCGGGCAGCCAAGGCCATGCTGGTGGGCATCGCCGCCGCCCGGCCCGCGGCACGGCTCGATGGGCTGCTGGTCCAGCGCCTGGCCGATCCGGGGCAGGAATTGCGGTTGCACCTTGCGGATGATGCCATGTTCGGCCCCTTCATCGGCTTCGGCCGCGGCGGCACGGCGGCCGATTTCGAACCCGACGAGGGCTTCGACCTGCCGCCGCTGAACCGCATCCTGGCCCAGGCCCTGGTCGATCGCAGCAAGGCGGCCCGGCTGTTTGCCGGCCACCGCGACCAGCCGGCGGTGGACCGCCAGGCGGTGGCCGATGCGCTGGTGCGGCTGTCGCAGATTGCGGTCGATTTCCCTGAGGTGGCCAGCATCAGCATCAACCCGCTGCGCGCGGGGCCCATGGGCGTGCTGGCGCTGGACTGTTCGGTCCGCCTGAGGGAGGAGGGCGAGGTCGGCGTGCTCGCCATCCCGCCCTACCCGGCCGAGCTGTCGGAAGGCTGGACCGCGCGCGATGGCGAGGTGCTGACGCTGCGCCCGATCCGCCCCGAGGATTCCGCGGCCCATGCCGAAGCCTTCCGGCGGCTGAACCCCGAGGATGTGCGCTGGCGCTTCTTCTCACCGCTGAAGGAACTGCCGCCCGAGCAGATCGCCCGCATGACCCAGGTCGACTACGACCGGGAGATGGCCTTTGTCGCCGTCGATGCGGCCGGGCGGACGGTCGGTGTCTCCCGCCTGATCCGCAGCCCGGGTGGATCGGCCGAGGCCGAGTTCGCCGTGGTGGTGGACCCTGGCTGGAAAGGCCGGGGCCTCGGCCGGGCCCTGATGCAGCGCATCATCGACTGGGGCCGGGCGACAGGGGTGCGCCGGGTGGTCGGGCTGGTGCTGGCCGATAATGCGCCGATGCAGGCCTTCGTCCGCCGCCTGGGCTTTGAGCTGCATCGCTCGGCCGAGGACGAGGATCTGCTGGAAGCGGTGATGGTGCTGAAGGAGTAACTTAACGGTTTCCCTTTCGCGCCGCCTCGGTCTAGCCTGCACTTCAGGCCGGCACCAAGCCGGCGCCAAGAAACCAGGGAGACCGCCATGAACAGACGCAGCCTTTTGGGCAGCCTCGCCCTTGCCGGTCTTGCCGCCCCGCATGTCGCGCGGGCGCAGACCGTCATCACGCTGAACGGCGCCAGCCAGTTCAACGACGACCACGTCTTCACCCGCGCCATGACGCGGTTTGAGGAGCTGGTAAAGCAGTACTATGGCCAGCCGGTCAATTTCGTCATGCACAAGAACTCGGCGCTGGGGCTGGAGAAGCAGTATTTCGAATACATGTCGGCCGGCCGCGCGGTGGACTACGCCATCGTCAGCCCCGCGCATATGTCCACCTTCAGCCGGGCGGCGCCGTTCATCGATGCCCCCTTTCTGTTCCGCGACCTCGGGCACTGGAATGCGGTGCTCGACGCCGACATGTTCGCCCCCATCGCCGACGAAGTGGACCGTCGCGCCCGGGTAAAGCTGATCGGCTGGGCCGGCGGCGGCATCCGCAACATCTTCAGCAACCGCCCCGCGACCAACATGGCCGAGATCAGGAACCTGCGCGTCCGCGTGCAGGGCGCGCCGATCTGGAGCCGCACCTTCCAGGCGATCGGCATGGCGCCGCAGGTCATCGCCTACAACGAGATCTACAACGCGATCCAGAACAACGTGATCGAGGCTGGCGAGAACGAGGCCGCCGGCGTCGAGCAGATGCGTTTCTTCGAGGTCGGGCCGAACCTGCTGATGACGCGGCACGCCATCACCATCCGCCCGCTGTGTTTCTCGACGCAGACCTTCGCCCGGCTGCCGCCGGCGCTGCAGGCGGCGGTGATGCGTGCGGGCAAGGAGGCTGGCGTCTATGGCCGGCAGACCGAGAGCACCGAGGACGAGCAGAAGATCACGGCACTGGCGACCGCCGGCCGGCTGCGCCAGGTCGCCTTCACCGAACGCCCGGCGATGCAGGCGGCGGTCGAGCCGATCATGGCGACCTATGCGCGCGAGATCGATGCCGGCCCGATCTTCGCCCGGATCAACGCCCAGACCTCGTGAACCGCCAGATCTCGTGAACCGCGAGGCCTCGTGAACCGCCAGGCCTCGTGAATCGCCAGGCCTTGTGAATCGCCAGGCCTTGTGAGCCTTGGGGGCGGCCGTCGGGTCGCCCCCCCATTTCTTCTCGCCCCTTCCAAGGATGCCCCACCATGGCGCCCTCCGGCGCGCGCAGCCTCCTGCGCCGCATCACCGGCCTGTACAGCCGGTTTCTCGACGCTCTGCTGGTCATGACCGTGGCGCTGATCCTGCTGCCGGTGACCTTGCAGATCTTCTCCCGCTTCACCGCCCTGCTGCCGCGCTACATCTGGACCGAGGAGCTGTCCCGCTTCCTGCTGGTCTGGATGATCATGATCGGCGCCATGGTGGGCGTGCGGGAGGGGACGCATTTCACCGTGGACCTGTTCCCTTCGCTGAAGGGCCGGGCGCGGGCCGCGCTCGATCTCGTCTCGGGGCTGTTCGTCCTGGTCTTTGCGATGGTGTTCCTGATCTATGGCTGGGAGTTCACTGAGCTTGCCTGGTATCGTATCAGCGAGCTCGCCGAATTGCCGCTGCCGCTGATCCACATCGCCTGGCCGATCTGCGGCGCGACCTGGCTGCTGTTCCAGGGAGAACGGATGTGGGACGACATCCGCGTGCTGCGCCATGGCGAGGGGCCGGTTTGATGGGGGCCAGCACACTCGCCGCCGGCACCGCCGCCTGGATCCTGTTCGGCATGTTCTTCGCGCAGTTGGCGTTGCGGGTGCCGGTTGCCGTCGCACTCGGCATCGCCTGCCTGCCGATCCTGCTGATCGAGGACCGGCTCTGGCCGATGATCCTCGTGCAGGAGACCTTCAACGCCTACAACTCCTTCATCCTGCTGGCGGTGCCCTTCTTCCTGCTGACCGCGAACCTGATGAATGTCGGCGGCATCACCGACCGGCTGGTGCGATTTTCGCGGGCGTTGGTCGGGCATTTCCCGGGTGGTCTCGCGCAGATCAATGTCGTGCTCTCGATCTTCTTCGCCGGCATTTCCGGCAGCAGCACGGCGGACGCGGCCAGTCAGTCCAAGCTCTTCATCGATGCCCAGCGCAAGGAGGGCTATGACGACAGCTTCTCGGTCGCCATCACCGCGGTCTCCGCGGTGCTGGCCGTCATCATCCCGCCGTCGATCCTGATGATCGTCTGGGGCGGGGTGCTGACGGTGTCGATCGGGGCGCTGTTCCTGGCCGGGCTGCTGCCGGGGATCATGATCGGCCTGGTGCAGATGGGCACGGTGCATATCTACGCGAAAATGCGCGGCTACCCGACCTATCCGCGCGCCACGCTGCGCGAGATCGCGGCCGGCTTCCTGGTGTCGATCCCGGCGCTGATCACGCCCTTCATCATCATCGGCGGCAAGATTTTCGGCTGGTTCACGGCGACCGAAAGCGCCTGCATCGCCGTGCTCTATGCCGGGTTCCTTTCCATCATCGTCTATCGGGAAATGGACTTCAAAGGCCTCTGGGGCGCCTTTGCCGAAACCGGTCGCCTGTCTGCGATCACGCTGTTCTGCGTCGGCACTGCCAGCGCCTTCGGCTGGCTGCTGGCCTACTACAAGATCCCCGAGGCGCTGCTGGCCGGGGTGACGGCCTGGGAGATGGGCCCGATCGCGACCGGGTTGATCATCGCCGGTGTGTTCCTGGTGGTGGGGTGTTTCCTCGACGCCATTCCCGCGATCATCATCGTGGGCACGATCCTGTCGCCGATCGCCGCTGCGGCGGGGCTGCACCCGGTGCATTTCGCCATGATCGGGATCGTGTCGCTGGCCTTCGGCCTGGTCACGCCGCCCTATGGGCTGTGCCTGATGATCGCCTGTTCCATCGCCGGCATACGCATGATCGACGCGCTGAAGGACACGATGATCATGCTGATCCCGATGTTCGCGGTGCTGGTGCTGCTGATCCTGTGGCCGGGCATGGCGCTGCTGCTGCCAAGCCTGGTGGAGCCCGATTTCCTGCGATAGCGGGCGGCGGGGTCAGGCCGGGCTGACCTCGGCCACCAGCGCCCGCACCCGGGCCGCCGCCGCCGGGCCCTTCAGCGCATCCCGCCAGGCGGCCTCGGCCACGCGCTGATAGACGCCGATGGCTTCTTCCGCCGCGGTCACCGTCGCCACACCCACGCCGGCGGCGGGGGCGGTGTCGGGTGGGAAGGGGCTGGTGCAGACATGGGCGCGTTCGCGGCCGCGCAGCACGATGAAGGTGCCCGAGGGCTCGATGCTGGACATCAGCCCCAGTTGCAGCCCCATCGGCAGGTTTTCCATCAGCCCCGCGATGTGCTCGGCTTCGGTTCGGGCCGCCATGCGGCAACGCAGCCGGGTGCGTTCCGACAGGGTCAGCCCCGGGGCGACGCCTTCGGCCACCATCCGGCGCAGGGCCGACTCGCTCAGCATCGCGGTCATCGACGGCTTGCGCGCGGCATGCATGCGCCGGCGTGCGGCGAGCAAGCCCAGCGCCTGGTCGGCCGCGGCCCGGGCCGGCAGGCGTTCGGGCGCATTGTCGGCGTTTTCGGTCAGGGCCTCGGCCAGGGCGCCGTCGAAGGCGTCGCTCGCCGCGGTGTAGCAGATGGCGCCACCGAGTTGCAGGATCTGGTCGGCCTGCTCCTCGACCTGTCGCAGCCGTTCCTGGAAACCGGCGGGCCGGGTGAAATACTCGATCCCGATCCCCAACAGCGACAAGGGCGAAATCTTCAGCAGTTCCGCCAGGCGCCGGATGGTGTCCAGCTTGATGACCTCGCCCTTTTCATAGCGATACAGGGCGGCACGGGAGACGCCGAGGCGTGCCGCGATCTCTTCTGCACGCAAGCCTGACTCGAGCCGGTAGGCCCGCAATTGCTGACCGATATCCGCGAACTGCATGCAACCCCCTGTTGGTATCAGCGCTGGACCAGAACGATTGTTTGCGAGAACTGTCTCGCCTGCTGAACAATGTGCTCTGATTCCAGCGCTGATGCAATGGGAATGTCGCCGAGTCTCGCCTAGTCCTCCGCGACCTTCCGGGCCGCCAGGGTCTCAAGCGCCTTCACCATGGCCGAATGGTCGAGGTCCGCCCCGCCGTGGGCCGCCACGGCAGAGAACATCTGCTGCGCCGAGGCCGTATGCGGCAGCGCCACGCCCAGGTCGCGGCCCGCCGAAAGCGCCAGCGCCAGGTCCTTCTGGTGCAGCCGGATGCGGAAACCCGGGGCGAAGGTGCGCTTGATCATGCGCTCGCCATGCACCTCCAGGATGCGGGAGGCCGCGAAGCCGCCCATCAGCGCCTGGCGCACCTTGGCGGGATCGGCGCCGGCCTTGGTCGCGAAGACCAGCGCTTCGGCCACGGCCTCGATGTTCAGGGCCACGATGATCTGGTTGGCGACCTTGCAGGTCTGCCCCGCACCGGCCGGGCCGATATGGGTGATGTTCTTGCCCATCAGCTCGAACAGCGGCAGGGCGCGGGCGAAGGCGGCATCGGTGCCGCCGCACATGATGGTCAGGGACGCGGCCTTGGCACCGACCTCACCACCCGACACCGGCGCATCCACCCAGTCGCAGCCGGCCTCGGTCAGTGTCTTGGCAAAGCCCTGGGTCGCGGTCGGGCTGATCGAGGACATGTCGATCACCAGCGTCCCGGGCTTGAGCGACGACGCGATGCCGCCCGCACCGAACAGCACCGCCTCCACGTCGGGCGTGTCCGGCACCATGATGATGACGACCTCCGAGGCCGCGGCGACCGCGGCGGCATCAGCCAGCACGGTGCAGGCGGCGCGGATTTCGTCCGTCAGGCTGCCGCGTTCCGGCACGGCGACGCTGTGCCCGCCCTTGATGAGGTTGAGCGCCATGGGGCGGCCCATGATGCCGAGGCCGATGAAACCGATCTTCATGTGCGTCTTCCTTTAAACGGCGTAGGGGCGGAACCAGGACAGGCCGGCGATGGTCTCGCCGGCGGGGCGGTATTCGCAGCCGATCCAGCCGCGAAAGCCGAGCGCGTCGATGCGCTTGAACACGAAGTCCCAGTTCACCTCGCCGGTGCCGGGTTCGTTGCGGGCGGGCACGTCCGCGACCTGCATATGGGCGATGATGGGCAGGTGCTTTTCGACGCGCTTGACGATGTCGCCCTCGGTCACCTGGCAATGATAGAGGTCGAACTGCAGGCCGAGACGCTCGGGCCCGACGGCTGCGATCACCGCGGCCCCCTGGTCCATGGTGTTGAGGAACAGCCCCGGGATGTCGCGGTGGTTGATCGGCTCGATCACCGGCTTCACCCCCGCCTTGGCGCATTGGTCGGCGGCCCAGTCGAGGTTGGCGACATAGACGCCCGTCAGCGTGTCATGCGCGACGCCGGCGGGCGCCAGGCCCGCCATCAGATGCAGTCGCGGGCAGGACAGGGCGGTCGCGTAGTCGAGCGCCTTCATCACCCCGTCCCGGAATTCCTGGCGCCGGTCGGGCAGGCAGGTGATGCCGCGTTCGCCCTTTGCCCAATCGCCGGGGGGCGCATTGAACAACACCTGGGACAGGCCGTTGTCAGCCAGGCGCTGGGCGATGTCGGCGGCAGGGAAGTCGTAGGGGAAGAGGAATTCCACGGCGCGGAACCCCTGCCCGGCCGCGGCGGCGAAGCGGTCGAGGAAAGGAACTTCCGTGAACATCATGGAAAGATTGGCGGCGAAGCGCGGCATGGCGTGACATTTCCCTCTGTTTTCCCAAGTCGCCTTCTGGCCGGGTCCGCCCCAGGCCGCAAGGCCGGCTGAAGCACGGCGCCGCAAGGTCAGCGACTCAGGCGGCTGCTTGCGGCAGACTGCGCCGATGAACGAAGCCCCGCCCCCAGCCGAAGATCCCCAGGCCAATCGACTGATCGCCTATGGCTGCCTGATCGCGCTTGGCGTCGGCTGCCTGCTGGTGTTGCGGCCTTTCGTCTCATCGCTGCTCTGGGCGGCGATCCTGGTGTTTTCCACCTGGCCGGCCTTCGTGCTTCTGCGCGACCGCGCGCGCATGGGTGCCAGCACCGCCGCCCTGGTCATGGTGGTGATGGAATTCCTGCTGATCGGGCTGCCCCTGCTGTTGGTGACGCCGACCGATCGTGACTCGATCGAAAGCCTGCAGGCGGGGCTGCAGGGGCTGATCGGCCAGGGCCTGCCCAATTTCGCCTGGATCGCGTCCATCCCCCTGGTCGGGCCCCCGCTGCATGACACCTGGGTGCATTGGCAGCAGGACCTGTCGGGGCTGACCGAGGCGATCCAGCCCTATGCCGGCACCATCGCCCAGGCCGCACTTTCGGTGCTGCTGGCGGTGCTGTCGGGCATCGCGGAACTGTTGGTGGCCATCGCGCTGGCCTTCTTCTTCTATCGCGATGGGCCGGCCATCGCCGCCGCGGTGCGGCGCGTGGCCGACCGGCTGGCGGGACCTTCGTCGCGGCGGCTGTTCAAGCTGACGGGGGATGTGACGCGCGGCGTGGTCTATGGGCTGCTCGGCACGGCATTGGTGCAG
>JBBQHE010000149.1:0-11408 GCA_038323655.1 Acetobacterales bacterium
GCCATGGTCCGCCTGGCCGAGGCCGGCGGGGCCGGGGCCGACACGCTGCTGGTGAACACCTGCGCCGTGACGGCGGAAGCCGAGGCCCAGGCCCGCCAGGCCATTCGCCGCGCCCAGCGGGCCGATCCCGCGGCCCGCATCATCGTCACCGGCTGTGCCGCCACCATCGCCCCCGGCCCCTGGGCGGCGCTGCCTGGTGTCGCGCGGATCGTGCCCAATGCCGACAAGCTGGCGCCCGCGACCTGGGGCGCTTCGGGCGAGGAAGCCACCCTGGCCGAAACCGGCCGCCGCACCCGCGCCATGGTGCAGGTGCAGCACGGCTGCGACCACGCCTGCACGTTTTGCGTCATCCCGCAGGGGCGGGGGGCGTCGCGCGCCGTGCCGGCCGAACGGGTGATCGCCACCATCCGCGCGCTGGTGGCGGGCGGCGTCGCCGAGGTCGTGCTGACGGGCGTCGATATCGCCTCCTGGACCGGGCCTCTGGGCGCAGGCCTGGGCGACCTGGCGGCGCAGGTGCTGGCCGAGGTCCCCGGCCTGCCCCGGCTGCGCCTGTCCACGCTGGACCCGGCCGCGATCGACGAGCGGCTCTGGCGGCTGCTGGCCGAGGAACCGCGCCTGCTGCCGCACCTGCACCTGTCGGCCCAGCATGGCGATGACCTGATGCTGAAACGCATGCGCCGCCGCCATGGCCGGGCCGACCTGCTGCGCCTTGCCGCCCGCGCCCGCGCGCTGCGGCCGGATGTGGTGCTGGGGGCGGATCTGATCGCGGGCTTCCCGACCGAGGATGCGCGCGCCTTCGCTGAACTCTTGTCGCTGGTCGAGGCGGCCGGGCTGTCCTTCCTGCACGTCTTCCCCTACTCGCCGCGCCCCGGCACGCCGGCCGCCCGCATGCCGCAGGTGGCGCCGGGTCTGGTGAAGCAGCGCGCGGGGCTGCTGCGTGCGGCGGGACAGGCCGCGGCCGGGCGGTACTTCGCCAGCCGCACCGGTGCTAGGGAAACCGTGCTGCTGGAGGCCGATGACCGCGGCCACACCGCGCATTTTGCGCCCCTGCGGCTGGAAGCGCCCCTGCCCGGCGGCCGGGGCCGCATCATCACCGCCCGGGTGACGCGGGCCGCGGCGGATGGTCTATGGGGCCAGGCGGCGCAGGATGGTGGGGCGGCATGGCACTGAAGGATGTCTGGGGGCGGCTGACCGGCCGCGCGGCGGAGCCGCCACCCGAAGCGGCACAACCCCCGCCCGAACCCCCCGCGCCGAAAACTCCCGCGCCGAAAACTCCCGCGCCCGAAACCCCGGCGCCCGAAACCCCGGCACCCGAAAAGCCCGGCTTCTTCGGCCGGCTGCGCGCGGGGCTGGCGCGCAGCACCGCCCGGCTGACCGAAAGCATCGCCGCCACCTTCACCAAGCGCCGCCTGGATGATGCGGCGCTGGAGGAGTTGGAGGAAACCCTGATCGCCGCTGACCTCGGCCTGCCTGCGGCGCAGCGGATCGTCGCCGCCTTCCGCAAGACCCGTTTTGGTCGCGAGGTCACGGATGTTGAAATCCGCACCGCCTTGGCCGAGGAAATCGCCGCGATCCTGGCGCCGGTCGCCCGGCCGCTGGTACCCGACGTCACGCTGGCGCCGCATGTCGTGCTGGTGGTTGGCGTAAACGGCACCGGCAAGACCACCACCATCGCCAAGCTTGCGCAGCTGTGGCGGGAAGATGGGCGCGCGGTCTGGATGGCGGCCGGCGACACCTTTCGTGCAGCGGCGGTCGAACAGCTCCAGGTCTGGGGCGCGCGCACCGGCTGCCCGGTGGTGGCGCCCCAGAAACACGGCGCCGATGCCGCCGGCCTCGCGCATGACGCGCTCGTACAGGCGCGGGCCGCGGGGGCCGAGATCCTGCTGATCGACACCGCCGGCCGGCTGCACAACAAGGCCGCCCTGATGGAGGAATTGCGCAAGGTCGTGCGCGTGCTCCGCAAGATCGACCCCGCGGTGCCCCATTCGGTGCTGCTGGTGCTGGATGCGACCACCGGCCAGAACGCGGTCAGCCAGGTGCGCGTCTTCCGCGAGATGGTGGATGTCACGGGCCTCGTGGTGACCAAGTTGGACGGCAGCGCCAAGGGCGGCGTGGTGGTGGCGCTTGCCCAGGAATTCGGCCTGCCCGTGCATGCCGTAGGGGTGGGGGAGGCGGCGTCCGACCTGCGCCCCTTCGATGCCGCCGAGTTTTCCCGCGGGCTGATGGGGCTGGACTGACGGCAACGATCGACACGGATTGCTTCCGGTCGTCGCGCGAGGATGCTACTTGGTCGGACGCTACACGGGTGCAGCCTGTCATGGCCCGGCCAGACCAACGGCAGCGCCGGCTTCAGCGGCCGCTTCGACGACGACAACTTGGCTGCGGCGGTCGACAAAGGCCTTCCTGGCGCCAGGCGGTGTGGCCTTCCATGGCCATATCGCCGCAGCGGTCGCCTCGGCGGCGCTGGCGCTGCCGGGGGGGCGCTGCCGGGGGGCGCTGCTGCAATCGCTCGCCGAACTCGCCCCATTGCCGGTGCACCGGCCGGGTGAGGCGCGCGTGCTGTCCCTGCCGCCCGGCCCGGCGGTCAGCCTGGCGGGGGCCATCGCGGCCGCGACGCAGATGGCCGGGGACCTGCCCGAGGCCCTGCACGCGCCCGGGGTCTCGGAGGGGCTTATGCTCTCCCTGCAGGAAATGCTGGCCGAGACCCTGATGGCCGAGGCCCGACTGCTGCTGGCGCGACGCGCGCTGCAAGCCGAAGCGGTAACGCCCGCGCTGGTGAAGTCGGCTGCGCTGTCGCATGGCTTCTGGCACCCGGGGCATGTCGCGCGGGATGACCGGCCCCAGTTCGGGGAGCGCCCCTTAGACAGCCGCGACCGGGCGGCCTCTCCCGCACTCGCCCTGCGGCAGCACCGGGGTGCGTTTGCCCAAACGGGATAGCGGGTGCCGCTTGCGCCGGGCGGAACAAAGGCGGACGGTGGCGTGCGATAAAATCGTTTCGTGGGGGTGCTCGCGATGATGAAATACGGCCGCATGATGCGCGGCGCCCTGGTGGCGCTGCTGGCGACAACCTCCCTGGCGCAGGCGCAGCAGTTTCGCGGCCCCCCCGGCGCGCCCAGCGCGGTGGTCACGCCGCAGGGCCTGCAACTGCCGGCCCCGCGGCCGCCCTTCGCCGGCACCATCCTACCCAACGCCATCGACAGCACGCCGGCCTGGCCGCCGCAGATCATGCCGCCCGATGGCGCGCCGAACGTCCTGCTGATCCTGACCGATGACGTGGGCTTCGCCGCCCCCTCCACCTTTGGCGGCATCATCCCGACGCCGACGCTGGACCGCGTGGCCGCCGCTGGCCTGCGCTACACGACCTTCCATACCACGGCGCTCTGCTCGCCGACACGCGCGGCGCTGTTGACCGGGCACAATCACCATCAGGTGGGCTTTGGCAACATCTCTGAACTCTCGACCGGCTATCCCGGCTACAATTCCATCATCCCGCGGGAGACGGCGACGATCGGCACCATCCTGCAGGAAAATGGCTACGCCACGGCCTGGTTCGGCAAGAACCACAATACCCCGCCATGGGAGGCCAGCAGCGCAGGCCCCTTCACCAACTGGCCGGTCGGCATGGGGTTCGATTACTTCTACGGCTTCCTCGGCGGTGACACCTCGCAGTGGCAGCCGGGCAACCTGTTCCGCAACACCACGCCGATCCACCCTTCCATCGGCAACCCCGGCTTCAACCTGATCACCGCGATGGCGGATGATGCCATTACCTATATTCGCACCAACACCGAAATTGCGCCGAACCGGCCCTGGTTTATTCACTACGCCCCGGGCGGCACCCATGCGCCCCACCACCCGACCCGTGAATGGGTGGAGCGTATCGAGAGGTTGAACCTGTTCGAGGATGGCTGGGAGAGCATCCGCGAACGTATCTTCGCGAACCAGAAGCGCCTGGGCGTGATCCCCGCCAATGCGGAGCTGACACCCTGGCCCGAATTCCTGCAACGCTGGGACAGCCTCTCGGCCGTGGAGAAGCGGCTGTTCATCCGCCAGGTCAATGTTTACGCGGCCTACCTCGCCTATACCGACCATGAAATCGGCCGCGTGATCGCCGAGGTCGAGCGGCTGGGCCAATTGGACAACACGCTGATCATCTACATCAGCGGCGACAATGGCAGCAGCGCCGAAGGCTCGCTCGAAGGCACGCCGAATGAGGTGTTGTACTTCAACGGCGTGGCGCTGACCGCCGAGCAACAGATGCCCGCCTACGACGCCTGGGGCACCGACCAGACCTACCCCCACATGGCGGTGGGCTGGACCTGGGCCTTCGGCACGCCCAATCGCTGGACGAAGCAGATCGCCAGCCACTTCGGCGGCACCCGCAACGGCATGGCGGTCTCCTGGCCGCGTGGCATCGCGGAGCGTGGCGCGACGCGCGCGCAGTTCCATCACGTGATCGACATCGTGCCGACCATCCTCCAAGCGGCCGGCATTGTGCAGCCGCAGTCGGTCAATGGCATCACGCAGCGCCCGATGGACGGCGTGCCGATGAACTACACCTTCCCGGCGGCGGCGGTGAACGCGCCCTCCACCCGCCGTACCCAGTATTTCGAAATCCTCGGCAACATGGGCATCTACCATGATGGCTGGATGGCGAGTTCAACGCCGCCGGCGCCGCCCTGGAACGCCATGGCGCCGCGCCCGCTCGATGTGATGAACGGGTTGCAGTGGGAACTCTACGACCTTGGCGACAACCCGACGCAGATGCTGAGTCGCGACCTCGCGGCGGCGCAACCGGAGCGCCTGCGCTTGATGCGCGAGATCTTTACCATGGAGGCGCAGCGCAATCAGGTCTTCCCGCTGAGCAACGCGACGCTCGCCGCAATGATCCTCCAGCGTCCCGGCCCGAGTGCCGGGCGGCGACAATTCGTCTACACGGGGTCCTCATGCTGCACCCAGGCCAATGCGGCGCCGAGCATTCTCAACCGTTCCTACCGGATCACCGCGGAGATCGAGGTGCCAGTCGGCGGTGCCAATGGTGTGCTGGTGACGCAGGGCGGCCGCTTTGGTGGCTGGGGCCTGTATCTGCGGGAAGGCAGGCCGGTCTTTACCATGAACCTGCTTAATGCCGAGCGGGTGAAGTGGGAGGCGCCGCAAGCGCTGCCACCCGGCCGCCACACGGTGCTGTTCGACTTCGTGCTGAACCCGCTGGGCCCGATTCCATTTGCCCACGCCGGCACCGGCACGCTGTCGGTGAACGGCCAGCAGGTCGCGCAGCACGTCATGCCGCGCACCGTGCCCTTCACCTTCGCCTGGGACGAGACCTTCGACGTCGGCATGGACACCGGCACGCCGGTGGATGATCGCGACTACCAATTGCCCTTCAATTTCACCGGGCGGATCGGGCGGATCACGGTGGACCTCGGGGACGGTTCGGTGACCCCGCAAGCGGTGCGGGCCTTCGCCGAGGAACAGGCAGCACAGGCGGCCCGGGCTGCTGTGCAGCGCCCAGCCCCCGGTGCCGCGGCCCCCGCAGCCGCGCCGCCCGCTGCGCCCCCGGCGGCGACGCCGCCCGCCGCCCCGCGGCGCTGACAGGGCATGGGGCAGGCGCCGAGGCCGGCGCCTGCCCCTTCGCCGCACGGAATGACACATCCGTCTTCCTTTTCGCCGATCGTGTCGGTGAACGGGGAGGCCAGTCGGGGTCAGGCCCGGACTGCGCTGATGCGGCTGGCGCGGCCGTTCGGCGACCGACATGCGGCGCCAGGCAAAACGTGGTGCGGCCGGAGTTGGGGTCCGCGTGGCAGCGGCGTTTCCCGCCCTGTTGCCCCGCACCGGCCGCAGACGCGATGCACCGTCGAAAGGAGTGCTGCCATGTCCACGTCACGGGCGCTTACGTTTATCGGCCGGGAGTTGCGGGAGATGATCCCGCCGACTTTGTTTTTCCTCGTCGGCTTCAACATCATCGTGCTGACCAGTCATCTGTTTCTGGAAGACTACCAGCTTCAGTTGTTCAATTTTCTGGTGGCGACGACCAGCGTGCTCGTGGTCGGCAAGTCCGTGCTGTTGGCCAATGCCTTGCCGATGGTGGGCCGCTTCGACGGGAGGCCGCTGATCTGGCCGATCCTGTTCAAGACCTTGATCTATTTCAGCGTGGTGCTGGTCGTGCGGCTGCTGGAAGGCCTGCTTGAGTACTGGTTTGGTGGCGGCAGCGTTGCCGGCTCCCTGCACTATGTCGAGCAGCATTTTTTCCTGGCATCGCTTCGCAGCCATCCAGATTTGGATCTTCGTCCTGTTCCTCATCTACACCACGGCAAACGAACTGAACGCGCGGGTCGGTAAGGGCGTGCTGGCACGGATACTCTTCTCGACGTCCGCCGCTGACCGGCAGGCGGCGGCGCAGGCGGTGCGGAGCCGGTCGGACGCACCCGCAGCGGCGCCGCAACCGGAGATGCGCATCTGATTGCAGCGACCGAGGGCCAGGGGAAACGCACAGCCGTCCGCGCAGGTGAAGCTGCAGGCGCAAATGACTCGGGCGATGGCCTGCGTCCAACAAGTGAAGGGGTATGTCATGACGACAAAACGACTTCTGTTCGCGGCGACAGCAACGGCGACCGTTGCCGCAGCCTTGGCGCGCCCTGCTGCCGCACAGCCGGCACCCGCCGCACCATCCGCGGCAGCCTCCGGCAACGCCGACTTCCTGTTCGTGCAAACAGCCAAGCGCATGAGCTTCGACCGCACCGCCAGCCGGCTCACCCTGCATGATGTCAGCCCGGTTACGCTGTTCTTCTCCGACCGTCCCGACCGCATCGCCGGCAACATGCGCACCGCCGCCTTCGTGCCCTTCTGGAGCACCGGGCGCGACAGCTTCCTGTCAGACCCTCCGAATGCGGATCTGTCGATCATCGAGCGCGGCGAGTTGCGACAGGTCGTGGTGGTGCTGCGCAACCCGGTTCTGGAGGGCACCAGCCTCGCCTATACCGTGCAGGTGCTGGACGGCTCCATGCCGGAGGCTGGCGAGGAGGTATCGGTCTTCATCGACATCATCGGCATGCCGCGCACGCCGGTCTCCTTCGCCGGTGCCGCGCGACGCGGCTATCGCCGCGCCTGGATGCGATGAGCCGAAGCGCTGTAGGGTGCGGCGTGGTCTGAAATTGGGAGTAAGAGAAGGCGCATGATGTATCGCTCTGCAAGACACCTCGCCGTGGCGACCACGCTGCTCGCCGTTGGCGCCACTTCCGGTGCCGCGGCACAGGGGACCGGGCTCCAGCCAGGCTGGAGCTTCGACATCGCGCCCTATGTATGGCTGCCGACGGTGGCCGCGGACCTGCGCTACAGCCTGCCGCGGAGCCCGAGCGGTACGGCGGATATCAGGGCTGATCCGGGCAATTATACCGACAGCCTGAACGCCGCGATCGCCTTCGCGGCGACGGCGCGATACGACCGGTTCTCGCTGGTGACTGACTTCATGTACGTCAGCGCCAGCGCGGGCGCGAGCCGGACGGAATCGGTCAACATCTTCGACGTCGGGCGCAACCCGATTTCCAGCGCGGTCAACGTCGGCGGCGACACCACGCTGAAGACCACGCTCTGGACGCTGGCCGGCGGATACACCCTGGCCTCCGGCCCCTGGGGCCATGTCGATGCGCTCGCCGGCTTCCGCTATCTCGGTATCGATTCCACCACCAACTACAATCTGAACATCCAGATCTTCGGACCGCGCGGCAACGCCGGGCCGAGCTTTGGCGGGGCCGGGCGCCTGTCGGCCAGCGACAACATCTGGAACGGCATCGTCGGTCTGCGCGGCCGGTTGCGGCTGGGTGAGGGCGGCTTCTTTGTGCCCTACTACGTCGATGTCGGCGCCGGGGATTCGAACCTGACCTGGCAGGCTTTCGGTGGCCTCGGCTACCAGACCGGGCCGGTCGGCGTCTCGGCCGGCTGGCGCTACCTGTCGTATGAGCAAGGCGGCAACGCGCTGATCCAGAACATGAGCCTGAGCGGCGCCTATCTTGCGGTGAACTTCAGCTTCTGAACGGCCGGGGCTTTTGGCGTTCCCGCAACAGGCGGCCCGGCGATGACCAAAGGATCGCGGCTGCTGGCCGCGCTGGCGCTGGCCATCCTGCCCTTCCTGCTGGCTGCGCTCTGGACGCCAGCCGCCCCGGTCGCGCGCGAAGCCGCACGGCCGGGCTTCGTCGGCAGCGCCACCTGCGCCGGCTGCCACGCGGCCGAAGCCGCAGCTTGGGCGGGCAGCGACCACGCCCGCGCCATGGCCCCCGCGACCCCGGCGACGGTGCTCGGCGATTTCTCCGGGCAAAGCATCACCGACGGCCGCCACAGCGCGACCTTTGTGCGCGATGGCGCACGCTTCCTGATCCGCACCGGCGGGCCGGATGGGTCGGTGGCGGACTTGGTCGTCTCGGAAACCTTCGGCGTCGATCCGCTGCAACAATACCTCGTGCAGATGCCCGATGGCCGCCGCCAAGCGCTGCCCTGGGCCTGGGATTCCCGCCCCGCATCAGGCGGCGGCCAGCGCTGGTACCACCTGATGCCGCAGGAAGCGCTGCGCCCGGGCGACCAACTCCACTGGGCCGGGCGCGACCAGAACTGGAATTTCATGTGCGCGTCGTGTCATTCGACCGGGCTGGTGCGTGGCTATGACGCCACGCGCGACCGCTACGACACCACCTGGACCGACATCAGCGTCGGCTGCGAATCCTGCCATGGCCGCGGGGCGACCCATGTCGACTGGGCACGCGATGGCGTGGCCTCTCCGCACAAGGGGCTGGAGGTGCTGTTCCGCGACACCTCGGGCGGCGGTTGGCAGTTCGAACCGGGCGACACGCGCGGCATCGCCCGCTGGGTCGGCCCGCCGCGCCAGGCGACCCAGGCTGGCGTCGAGACCTGCGCCCCCTGTCATGGCCGCAGCCGCCCGCTGGTGGCCGACCCTGTGCCGGGGGGGCGTTTCCTCGACACCCACGCGCCGCTGCTGCTGGTTGCCGGCGAATACCACGCCGATGGGCAGATCCAGGGCGAGGTTTTTGCGTGGGGCAGTTTCGCGCAATCGCGCATGGCCCGCGCCGGCGTGGTCTGCGCCGATTGCCACGATGCGCACAGCGGGCGGTTGCGGGCCGAGGGCAATGCCGTCTGCGCCCAATGCCACCTGCCCGAACGCTTCGATGTCGCCGCCCACCACCACCACGCGCCGGGCACGCCGGGGGCGCAATGCGTGTCCTGCCACATGCCGGCCGTCACCTACATGGGCGTCGATCGGCGGCACGATCACGCCTTTTCCGTGCCGAGGCCGGATGTGGCGGCGGTGATCGGCGCGCCCGATACCTGCACCACCTGCCACGCCGGCCGCCCGGCCGAATGGGCCGCCGCCGAAATCCGCAGCTGGTTTGGGCCCGAGCGCCGGCAGGCCCCGCATCCTGCCCTGGCCATCGCCGCCGGGCGCCAGGGGCGGCGCGACGCCGATGCCGCCCTGGCGGCGCTGGCGACCGACCGCGACCAGCCCGCCATCCTGCGCGCCACCGCCATCAGCCTGCTGCCCATGCCGCCGTCCCAGGCGAGCGCCGGGGCGATCGGGGCGACCTTGCTGGACCGCGACCCGCTGGTGCGGGCCACGGCGCTGCGCGCGCTGGAAGGGCTGCATCCGCGCAACCGCCAGCACGCGGCGCGTTTCCTGGCCGATGAGACGCGACTGGTGCGGATCGAGGCCGCGCGCGCCTTGGCGCCCGTGCCGCTGGAACAGATCCCGCCAGAGGCTCGCCCCGCCTTTGCCCGCGCCTGGGCCGAGTTGCTGGACAGTGAGCGCGTCGCGGCCGAACGCCCTGAAGCGCATGTGAACATCGCCGGCCTGCTGCTGCAGCGTGGCGATACGGCGGGCGCCCTGGCCGCCTGGCGCGACGCTTTGGCGCGCGACCCGGGCTTCCTGCCAGCGCTGGTGAACATGGCCGATTTCGAAAGCAGGCGTGGCGGGCATGCCGCTGTTGAGGCATTGCTCGCCCGCGCTATCGCCGCCAACCCGACCCAAGCGGAGGTGCCCTATGCCCTCGGTCTCGCACGGGTGCGCGCCGGCCGTGCCGCGGCGGCGCTGGACCCGCTGGCCGCCGCCGTGGCCCTGGCACCTGGCGAACCGCGCTATGCCTATACCCTGGCCCTGGCGCTGAACGGGCAGGGGCGCCAGGCCGACGCCCTGGCGCTGCTGCGGAGCACGCTGCGCGCGCACCCGAACCACCGCGACAGCCTGATCGCCTCGGCGACGATGGAACGCGACCGTGGCAACCAGGCCGAAGCACGCCGACTGGCCGGCATCGCCGCGGCCAACGACCCCACGGACCGCGAGGCTGCGGCGCTGCTGGCGCAACTGCGGGGGCGGTAGGCGGCGGGCCTGTTCACAGGGAGTCCGTGCATTGGGGCTTGCCTCGCCCCACGGCGTGGCGTCATGCGAGGCACCAAAAGCCAGCGCGGTGGATGGGCAGAGATACGCGCCGCTCCTGGCGCCGAGGCGAGACTTCTTGCGGGCGCACGGCGCGTGTCCCGAAACGCATTCGAACATGCGACGTAGCCGAAGTCCGATGCGGCAGCATTGCCTGCGAGCACCCACTCCCGCCCTGAGCGCAGCACGTCTCGCGACGCGAGATGGCCCAGCATGCTCTGGGCTGTCTTCGCAAGGCGAGGCTCGGCGCGCGTCGCAGCCCGCTCAGGCATTCCTGGCTTCCACGAGACCCAGAGCAGCGGTCAGCGCTTCCGACACGCGGTCGATGTCTGCCTCCGTCAACATTGGAAAACTCGGGAGCGAAATGCCCCGCGCTGCGATGTCCTCGGCGACCGGCAGCAGCGCCTCGCTGCGGTACATCGGCATGTGATGCGCCGGGTAGAAAACGGGCCGCGTCTCCACCCCGACCTCCGCCATGGCGTTCATCACCCGGTCCCGGTTGATCCCTTGCGGGAGGAGAAGGCTCACGAGCCACTCTGAGCCGACCACGCCCGCCATGGGCTTCTGGAAAACAACGCCAGAGTTCGCAAGGCGCGCCCGGTAGCATGCGGCGATCTCCGCCTTCCGCGCCAGGATCGGCCGCACGCGCTCCATCTGCGCCGTACCGATCGCCGCCGCAATGTTCGTCATGCGGTAGTTGAAGCCAAGCACGTCATGCCAGTAGCGCCGGTGCAACGACTGACCCTGGCCCTTTGCCTGCCGCAGCCGCGCAGCGACCGCGTCGTCATTCGTCGTGACCATGCCACCTTCGCCGGTCGTCACAGTCTTGTTTCCGAAGAAGGAATAGGTCGCCACGTCGCTCCAGCTGCCGACATGCCGTGCGTTGATCGTGGTGCCCAGCGCCTCGGCGCAATCCTCCACGATCATCAGGCCATGGCGGTCCGCAAGCGCGCGCAGGGCCCTCATGTCGCAG
>JBBQHE010000150.1:0-11382 GCA_038323655.1 Acetobacterales bacterium
CCACCAGGAGCCTGAGGCCCCTGGACCCACTTTGGACCATTGCCCAAGGCGAGGGAGGGGCATGGCGTGCCCCTGACCACAGGCGCCCCCTTCGCTGCCCCTCCCTCGCCTTGGGCAATACATCAGGCGGGTGCAGGGGACACGGTCCCCTGCTGGGGGAGGTCTGGAGGGGGCAAAGCCCTCTCCAGCGGCGCTGCCCCCCGCGGTTCCCACCCCCACCGATCTGCCTTAGCCTTGCGCGCCTACGAAGGGATGATGCGGCATGGGGGGCGTGTTCTGGAATGATGGTGTCTGGACGACCGAGGAGCAGAAGCTGACCGGCCCGATGGACCACGCCTTCTGGCTCGGCAGCCAGGTTTTCGACGGGGCGCGGGCGATACGCGGGACGGTCCCTGATCTCGACCTGCATTGTGCCCGCGTGGTGCGTTCTGCGGCGGCGATGCAGATGAAGGCGACGCTGGCACCGGAGGAGATTGCGGAGTTGTGTCGGGAGGGTGTGCGGCGGATGGGGCCGGAGGCGACTTTGTACATCAGGCCGATGTTCTTTGCCCGTGGTGGCATGCCGCCGCTGCGGCCCGATCCGGCGACGACGGTGTTTACGCTTGCGATCTATGACAGCCCCTTGCCGGGGGCGGCCGGGTTTTCGGCCTGCCTGGCGCCCTTTCGCCGCCCCGCGCCGGACCAGGCACCGACCGATGCCAAGGCGTCCTGCCTGTATCCGAACAGCGCCCGCGCCGCGACCTGGGCGTTCGAGCGTGGCTTCGACAATGCGGTGGTCTGCGATGCCGATGGGAAGATCGCGGAATTCGCCTCGGCCAATCTGATGGCGGTGAAGGATGGCGTGGTTTTTACGCCCGCGCATAATGGCAGTTTCCTGAACGGCATTACGCGCCAGCGTATCATCGCGCTGTTGCGCGGCGCGGGGGTCGAGGTGCGCGAGGTCGTGATGGAGGCGGCTTTCCTGGATGACGCGGACGAGATCTTTTCCACCGGCAACTATGGCAAGGTGCAGGCCTGCACGCGCTATGGCGCGCGCGACCTAAACGCGGGGCCAGTCGCGGCGGAAGCGCTTCGGCTCTACATGGCCTTCTGCGAGGACGCCCGGTTGTTGCCCAAGGCGGCCTGATCGCGGCAGGCTAGGACCAGCGCTGGGAGTGCGAGCAGGCAGCCGATGCCCAAGCCGGTGGTGACGGCGACAAACGGGGCCAGCACCGGCATCAGCAGCAGGGGCGCGACGGCGGGCACCACCGCCCGTGCGGGCAATACGGCCAACAGCCACGGCGGCACGAAGGCCATCAGCACCAGGTCGTAGACCTGGATGTACGGCGTCACGAACAACGACCCCAGGACGAGCACGGCAAGGCGCTGCGGTTCGGGCCCCGGCCGCCACCAGGCGCGCGCCACCAGCGCCGCCGCCGCCAGTGCGGCCAGGCCCTGCGCCGCGTAGGCGACGCCGACCGGCGCCGGCAAATGCCGCACCGCGACGAAGACCGAGACCATGAGGTGCCAGACGCCGGTCCCGTCCTCCAGGATCGTCGCCTGCAGCACGCCGGCGCGGGCGAGATAAGCGTCCCAGGGGGCGAGGCCGAAGATGGCCAGCGTCAACACTGCAAGGCTGGCGGCGGTGGCGGAAAACGACCACAACGCGGCCCAGCACCGCCCGGCCAGCAGGGCGACCGGCACCAGCAACGCCAGTTGCGGCTTGGCGACGGCCAGCACCCCGAGTGCTGCCCCGCCGATCCAGGGGCGCCGCGCCAGCGCCATCAGCCCAGCCGCCATCAGCGCCGCCATCCAGGCGCCGGTCTGGCCGGTCAGCAGGTTCATCAGCACCGCCGGCACCGCCAGCGCATAGAGCAGCACCGCCGGCCCGGGCGCCGGCCAGGCGGCCCGCAGCGCCAGGGCAAAGGCGAGCCAGCCGCCAAGGGTCCAGACCGCCCAGCCGCCCGGATACGGCAGCAGACCGAGCGGCAAGGTCAACAGAATCGCGGTCGGCGGGTAGCTGTAGTGATAGAGATGGATCGGCCCGCCCAGGGTCGTGACCTGAAAGGCGTGGAAGGCCTGGAAGTCATAGACTTCCATGATCCGACCGCGCAGCGCGAGATACGGCGCCGCCCAGAAGTTGATGGTGTCGTCGCCGAAGGCCAGGCTGCCGTCGCCACGCGTCAGCCCGACCGCCGTCGCCTGCCACAGGTGGCTGCCGTAGGTGTAGGCGGCGAACACGACCCAGACCAGCGCGGCCGCGTAGAGCAGCGCGGGGCGGATCGGCGGCGTTTCAGCCGGTGGCACGGCGCAGCACCAGCCAGAACAGCGCAATCGTCAGCGGCGGCGCGATCGGCAGCCCCAGCGCCGTGCCGATCGGCCGTGCGACGATCGGCAGCACGAAGATCGCGGCCAGCACGATCTTCTCCCAAGGCAGAAACCCGCCGGGCCGGGCCAGCAGCCAGGCCATCGGCACGGCCAGTACCAGCAGGTCGTAGTCGAGCAGGAAGGGGCTGGTCAGCGCAGCACCGGCCGCCAGCGCGGCGCCCAGTGCCTGGCCATCCGCACCGCGCCGCGCCGCCCGGGCGATGCCGATGGCAGCCCCGATCGCCACCACCGCCTGCAGGCCATAGGCCAGCCCCAGCCCGCCGCCGAGCAGCCGCATCGCGGCGAAGACCGACTGCATCTTCTCGTTGCCGACGGCATTCATCTCCAGCGCCTTCCGGGCCAACGGCGCCTGGGCCAGGAAAGCGGCCCAGGTGTCGAGGCCCAAGACCAGGGCTGACAAGCCCATCAGCCCCGCCACCGCCACCGCCGCCCCGGCAAAGGCCCGCCAGCGCCCGCCGGCGGCCAGCGCCACGGGGGTCAGCACGGCAAGATGCGGCTTGAAGCACAACAGGCCGATGCAGACCCCCGCCAGCACCGGCCGCCGGTCCAACCACAGCGCCGCGAAACCGAACAGCGCCGTGGTCAGCAGCGCATTCTGCCCGTGCAGCGCGGTCATCAACACCGCGGGAAAGGCCAGTGCCGCTGCCCAGATCCAGGGTCGCGGCAGCAGCCCTCGGATGGCCGCCAGATACGCCGCCCCCGTCACCAGCAGCCAGGCGGCAAGGGCCGCCAGATAGGGCAGCAGCGCCAGCGGCAAGGCCAGCATCAGAAACACCGGCGGGTAGAAGAACGCGTAGTACAGGTCGAGCCCGGGTGCTGCCGCCTCCTGCGCCGCGCGATGTGCCGCCAGGTCATAGGCCGCTGCCGGCCGGCCCGATAGCGCCAGGTCGGAGGCCGCGAAGAAACTCATGAAATCCGTCCCGATCGGACGGCCAAACGGGTCGAGCGCGCTGCCCCCCGACACCACAACCCAGCCCAGGGCCACCGCCAGCAGCAGCCCCGACCCGGCCAGGAACACCCGGCCATAGGCCACGGCGCGATCCCCGTTCAGCCAGGCGGCATCGCGCAAAAACGCCAGCACGGCGGGTCAGCCCGGCAGGCTGGCCAGTGCTTCGGCGAAGGCCTCCAGCGTGCGGGCCACGTCGTCATCTGTGTGGGCGACCGACAGGTAGTACTTGCTGTCGCCCTTCAGGATGCCGGCGGCGCGCAGGTGGCGGTTCACATGCGCCTGCATCGCCGTGTCGGCACGCAGCATGTCGCGGTAATTGGCGATCTCGCCGGCGGCATAGACCACGTCGAACAGCACGGGTTCGCCCACCACCTGGGCCGGGATGCCGGCGGCCTCGATTTCTGCGCGCAGGCCCGCCATCAGCGCGCGGCCGCGGGCGAAGACGGCGTCGTACACCCCCGGTTCAAGCAGCAGCGTCAGGGTCGCGAGGCCGGCGACGGAGGCCACCGGATTACCCGACAGCGTGCCGACCTGCATCAGGAAGCGATCGTCGCCAACCTTCGCGCGGTCGAAATGCGCCATGATTTCGGCGCGGCCGGCGATGGCCGCCAGCGGGAAGCCGCCGCCGATGATCTTGCCCAGCGTGCAGAGGTCGGGTGTGACGCCATACAGCGCCTGCGCGCCGCCATAGGCGAAGCGGAAGCCGGTCACGACCTCGTCGAAGATCAGGGGGATGCCGAAGCGCGCGGTAACCTCGCGCAGGCCCGCCAGAAAACCGGGCTTCGGCGGGATCAGCCGTTGCAGCGGTTCGACGATGACGCCGGCGAGATCCTCGTGATGCGCCTCGATCAGCGCAGCCGCGGCGTCGATGTCGTTGAAGGGCGCGATCAGCATGTCATCGGCGACATGGGCGGGGATGCCGGCCGAATCCGGCGCGGCCTGTGGAAAGTTCGGCGGGCGCTTGGGGGCCAGGGACATCAGCCCGTGGTCGGACATGCCGTGGTAGCCGCCCTCGCACTTCAAAATCTTCTCGCGGCCCCGGAAGGCGCGGGCGACGCGCATCGCATACATGTCGGCCTCGGTGCCCGATGACACGAAGCGGAGTTGCTCGGCGCAGGGCACGGCATCGACGATGGCAGCCGCCAGTTCGATCCCGGGCGGGTTGTTGGCGAAGAAGGTGGTGCCGCGCGCGACCTGGGCCTGCACGGCGTCCGTCACCGCCGGATGGGCGTGGCCCAGGAACATCGGGCCGGAGCCGAGCAGGAAGTCGATGTAGTCCCGCCCCTCGACATCGCGCACATGCGCGCCCTGGCCGCTGGCGATGACGATGTCGCCCGGCATGTTGCCGAAGTGCCCGCCCGGCAGCACGCGGTCGGCGACAAGGCGCAGGTCGTGGAAGGTCATGGCGTTTCTCCGGCGATCAGCGCCTCTACCATCGCACGGATCGGCGTGTCGCCATCCCGCGCGCGCAGGGCGCCGGCGGCCGAGGCGAAGCGCAGGGCGGCGGCCACATCCTGGCCCTCGGCGATGGCCAGCGCATAGGCGCCGTGGAACACATCCCCCGCCCCGGTGGTGTTGGTGGCGACGACGGGAAAGGCCGGCATCTCCCGCGGGCGTTCATCGCCGGGCACCATCCACAGCGTGCTCTGTTCGCCGCGTGTCACCGCGACCATCTGCAAGGGGCCGCTGACCAGCGCGCGGCGCAGGGTTTCGCGCGGCGGCGCGCCGCCGCCGAAGACCGAGAGCCCGGTATGGGCGAAGATCGCATGGCCGACGCGGGGCACCAGGTCGCGCAGGATGCGGGCTTCGGATTTCTCGGCATCCAGCACCGCCGGCAGGCCGATGGCGGCCGCGGCCTCCAGCACCGCATGGGCGCCGTCGGGCCAGCGCGGGTCGGTCAGCAACGACCCCGCCTCGCGCAGCAGATCGAGCGGCAGCCAGGATGGGTCGGTGGACAGGCCTTCGCCGCGGTAGGTGACGATGGCGCGTTCGCCCATCTTGTCCACGATCACCGCCGACAATGCGCTGTGCGCCCCTGGGATGCGGCGCAGATGCGTCACGTCCACGCCCTCGGAGGCCAGGGCATCGGCCTGGGCGGTGCCAGCCTCGTCATCGCCGACCCGGCCCCAGAACAGCGCGCGGCCGCCCAGGCGCACCACGGCGATGGCGGCATGCGCCCCCATGCCGCCGATGCCGAGGTGATACTGCTTCGCTGTGGTCTTGCTGGGGGGGGACTGCACCTCATCCACCCGGAAGGTATGGTCCAGCACGACCTGGCCGCAGCAGACGACGGTGGCGGGGGTACGAGGGGCTGGCATGCGTGAAGGGGACTCCGTGCCGGCGTGGCTGGCGCAACATATCCTGTTGATGCGACCCGATGTCATGGTGCTGAACAAGCCGCCTGGGGTGCCGGTGGAGGGCGGGCGGGCGCATAAGCCCAGTCTTGAGGCATGGCTGCCCGCACTGCGGTTGGGCAAGCGGCATCTGCCGCATCCGGCGCATCGGCTGGACCAGGATACCGCCGGCTGCCTGGTGCTGGGGCGCACGAAACCCGCGCTGGCAGCACTGGGCGCGTTGTTTGCCGGGCGCGGGGTGGAAAAAACCTACTGGGCGGTGCTGCGCGGCGGGCCGAAGGGCGATGCCGGGACGGTCGATCTACCGCTGGGCAAGGTCAGCACCCGCCCCGCCGGCTGGCGGATGGTGCCCGATCCGGTCGGGGCGCCGGCCGTGACCGATTGGCGCGTGCTGGGCCGGGGCGATGGCCTGGCCTGGCTGGAACTGTCGCCCCGCACGGGGCGCACGCACCAGTTGCGCGTGCATGCCGCGGCGGCGTTGGGGGGCGCGATCCTGGGGGACCCCGTCTATGGATCTGGCGGTTGCGGGTTGCACCTGCTGGCGCGGGACATTGGCTTCGACTGGCCAGAGGCGCGCATCGACGCCACCGCACCCGTGCCGGCACACATGCTGGCCGCACTGGCCGGCTGTGGTTTTTGCCAAAACGCCTGACCGCCAGTTGGGCGCCTTTGTGTGTCATAAAAATGCAATCTTTCTGTCGTTGGCAGGACGCGATTTGATATTAAGAGAGAGTAATCATTGACCGCCTGGAGCCACCACTGTGCCCGACGACATGCGCCACCTGCCCTACGACCTGGAAGCCGGCGACGAAGTGCCCTCCAACCACTCCGCCAACCCGACGTTCCGCGAGATCGCGGAGGCGCGTCTCGGCCGCCGCGGCATGCTGATGGGCGGGGTTGCCGCCGCCATCACCGGCTTCATCGGCGCCGGCGCGGCGCGCCCCGCCGCGGCCCAGGCTGCGGCTGGCGCGACCGGTCCGGCGATCGGCTTCCGCCCCGTGCCGATCAGCGCCACCGATACGGTGGTCGTGCCGGAAGGCTATTCGGTGCAGGTCATAATCCCCCACGGCACGCCGCTGAACGGCCGCCCGGCACCGCGCAGCGTGACCGAAATCTCGGCCGCCGATCAGGCCGCCGCAGTGGGGTCGCACCACGACGGGATGCATTTCTTCCCGATCGAAGGGCGCGAACCGGACCAGGGCAGCAGCACGGACGGCTTTCTCGTGCTGAACCACGAATATGTCGCGCCGCGCTTCCTGCATGCGCGCGCCGCCGGCCTGTCCATCGGCGATGCGCGTATGCCGCTGGTCAACAACGAACGCCCCGCCGAGGAGGCGCTGAAGGAGATCAACGCCCACGGCGTCACGATCGTGCGCATCGCGCGCCAGGCGAACGGCCAATGGGCGGTGGTGGACGACCCGCGCAACCGCCGCATCACCGGCGCCACGCCCATGCAGATCGCGGGGCCAGTGCGTGGCCATGCGCTGGTCCGCACCAAGTACAGCCCAGACGGCACGCAGGTGCGCGGCACGCTGAACAATTGCGCGCATGGCGTCACCCCCTGGAACACCTACCTGACCGCCGAGGAAAATTGGGCCGGCTACTTCCGCAACACCGATCAGGCGGACGCGCGCCCCAACCTGCCGCGCGAACACGCCCGCTACGGCGTGCCGACCGCCCAGGCGCGCTACAACTGGGACCAGGTGAGCGGCGGTGGCGACGACTTCGTCCGCTTCAACGTCTCGCGCAGCGGCGCCGATGCCACCCAGGACTACCGCAACGAGGTGAACGCCTTCGGCTGGATCGTCGAGATCGACCCCTTCAACCCGGCCAGCCGGCCGGTGAAGCGCACCTCGCTCGGCCGCTTCGGGCATGAGGGCGTGGTCTTCGGCCCGGCGCGCGAAGGCCGCCCGGTCGTCGCCTATTCGGGCGATGACTCGATGAACGAGTATATCTACAAGTTCGTCAGCGCGCGGCCCTTCAACCGTGCCTCGGCCAGCGGCGCGCTGCTCGATGAAGGCATCCTCTATGTCGCGAAGTTCAACGCCGATGGTTCGGGCGAATGGCTGCCGTTGCAGCACGGCGTCGGCCCGCTGACGGCGGCCAATGGCTTTGCCGACCAGGGCGAGGTGCTGGTGAACACCCGCCTGGCCGCCGATGCGCTCGGCGCCACCAAGATGGACCGGCCGGAATGGGGCGCGGTCGATCCGCGCGACGGCCGCGTCTATTTCACCCTGACCAACAATCCGGGCCGCACGGCGGAACAGGTCGATGCGGCGAACCCGCGCGCCCGCAACCAGTTCGGCCAGATCATCCGCTGGCGCGAGGCGAATGACGACCACGCGGCCACGCGCTTCGCCTGGGACCTGTATGTGATCGCCGGCCCCGCCGACAACAGCCGCGGCCCGGCCGGCACGACGCTCACCGCCGACAACCTTTTCGCCTGCCCGGACGGGCTCTGGTTCGATGCCGCCGGGCGGCTGTGGATCCAGTCCGACATCGGCGAGAATGAGCAGAACCGCGGCGCGCTCGCGCAGTTCGGCAACAATGCGATGCTCTGCGCCAACCCCAACACGGGGGAGATGCGCCGCTTCCTGACCGGCCCGACCGGGCAGGAGATCACCGGCGTGGTCACGACGCCGGACCGGCGCACGATGTTCGTCAACGTGCAGCACCCGGGGGCCACCACGCCGGCGGCCGACTGGGCAGCGGGCCGCGTCAACAGCCGCTGGCCGCATGGTGGGGAAGGCGTGCCGCTGTCGGCGACGCTGGTGATCACCAAGACCGACGGCGGCGAAGTCGGCAGCTGACGCCCAGCCGCAGCATGGGCTTCGCCACCCTGGCATGGGTGGCGGGCTTTCTTCGTGTCGGTCGGCCAGCGGCCAGGCGGACGAAACCATCGCGACCAAAGCGGGCGGGACGAAAGCGGGCAGGATGTGCAGAACTGACCGCCGGACTGCCGCCTTCGTCGGGCTTCTGGCCTGGGCGATGCTGGCGCAGCCCCTGCCCGGCGGGGCTGCCCCGCCCGAACCCGGGCGCGAAGACCCCGAGGCCGTCCGGGCCGTCGCCCTGTCGGAAACGGGGCGGTACGACCTCTCCGTGCCGATCCTGGAAGCCGTCCTGGCCCGGTTGCCCGGCGATCCTGACATCCTGACCTACCTCGCCTTCGCGCTGCGCCGCACGGGGCGGCTGGCCGAGGCCGAGGCGCGTTACGACGAAGCGCTGGCGCAGGACCCCGACCACCTGGCGGCCATCGCCTACCAGGGCGTGCTGTTCCTGCAGACCGGGCGGCGCGACGGGGCGCAGGCCAATCTGCGCCGGCTGGAGGCGCTGTGCCCGATCGGCTGCACAGCACGCGAGGATCTGGCGCGCGAGGTCGCGGCGCGCGGCTGACTGTTTCTGCCGTGCCCGCCCGCGGGTCGACCATCTTTCCAAACCCGCTGCGCTGGTTCACCGATGGCTGGGCGCCCGTGCTGGGCGCGGGGGGGGTCTGATGCGCATCCTGGTCGTCAACAGCAACACCACCGACAGCGTGACCGACCGCATCGGGGCTGCCGCCCGCGCCGCCGCGCCGCCTGGCTGCGAGATCGAGGCGGTGTCCGCCCCCTTCGGCCTGCCGCTGATCGTGACGCGCGCCGATTGGCTGGTGGCCGGGCCGCCGACGCTGGCGGCGATGCAGGCGCGCTTCGGGCAGTTCGATGCCGCGGTCGTGGCCTGCTTCGGCGACCCGGGGGTGGAGGCCGCCCGCGAATTGCTGGACGTGCCGGTGATCGGCATCAGCGAAGCCGCGTTCCACGCCGCCTGCCTGCTCGGCCGCAAGTTCGGCGTGGTGAGCTTTACGCGGGCGCTGCAGCCGATGTTCGAGGATTGCCTGGAGCGCGCCGGGCTGACGGCACGCTGCGCGGGGTTCTGGATGGGGCCGGCGTTTGCGGGCGACCCGGGGGTGGTGGCGGAGGCGCGGCGGGAGATGCTGCTGGACCTGGTCCGCGCCGCGGTGGACGGCGGGGCGGAGGTGGTGATTTTGGCCGGCGGGCCGCTGGCGGGGGTGGCTGTGGTGTTGCAGCCGCTGGTGGCGGTGCCGCTGGTCGATGGCACGGCGGCGGGGGTGAGGTTGGCGGCGGCGTTGGTGGGGCTTTCCCCCGCGCGCAAGGTGGTGCGGGCGCGGACGCTGACCGGGTACGGGGCGGGGTTAGCGGCGCTCTACTCCGACGCCACCACCCGCACCTCCGTCCGTGCCGCCGCCCCCAGCGCATCCAGCACCGTAATCCGATAAAACCCCGGCCCCGGCGGCGCCCAGGCGACCTCCCGCCGGGCGGGTTCGCCCGGCAGCGGTGCGCCATCCACCAGGAAGGCCAGCGGCCGCTGCCCGCCCTGCGCCCGCAGCGTCACATCGCCATCCGTATGCAGCACCGCCCCCGGCGGCGGAAACACCAGCCGCAGCCGGTCCGCCGCGGGGTCGCCCGCCGCGGTGATCGCCCGCGTCGTCACCCGTTCTCGCGGGGCCGCCGGCAGCAGCCCAAAAACCCGCGCCAGCACCGGCAGCGCCAGGTCCCGCCCCGTCGCCCCCGGCAGAGGCGTGCCATCCGGCCGCCCGATCCACACCCCCGCCACATGTCGCCCATCGAAGCCCACCGCCCAGGCATCGCGCCCGCCCCAACTCGTGCCGGTCTTCCAGGCGATGCCGGCCGGGCCGCCGCCCGGAAAAGGCTGCACCAGCACCGCCGCCACCTGGCCCGCTGCGCGGGGCGACAGCACGCGGCGGGGGGCCAACGGCACCGCCTGGGCGGTGAAGGGTGCCGCCATGCCCTCGCCCGCCAGCATGCCGTACAAGTTGGTCAATTCCCGCAGCGACAGCCCCGCCCCGCCCAAGGCCAAAGGCAGCGCGGGTGCGGCCCCGGGCGGCAGGCGCACCGGCGCCCCGGCATCGCGCAGCAGCCCCGCAAAGCGCAGCGCCCCCACCCGGTCCAGCAGGGCCACGGCCGGCAGGTTCAGCGACTGGCGCAGCGCCTCGGCCGCCGTCACCCGGCCGGCAAAGCCGCCATCAAAGTTTTCGGGCGCGTAGCCGCCAAAAAGCCGCGGCAGGTCTTCCAGAACCCGGCCTGGTTCGGCCGCCCCCATCTCAAAGGCCAGGGCATAGAGCGCGGGTTTCAGCGCCGACCCTGGGCTGCGGATGGCCCGCGTCAGGTCCAGCGCACCGGCCCTTCCCTCGGCCATCCAGTCGCCGCCGACGACCGCGCGAAACTGGCGGGGCGCGGTTTCGCCGATTACCAGCGCCACGGCGGCGCGGTCGGGCAGGCCGCGCAGGGCCTCGGCGGCGATGGCCTCGGCCGCGCGTTGCAGGGGGGCGTCCAGCGTCGTCACGATGCGTGGCGCCGGGTCGCGCCGGGCCAGGTCGCGGGCCAGGTGCGGGGCCAGGCGCGGCATGGGTTGGCGCGCGGTGGGGATGGCGCCCAACTGCGCCCGGTCGGCATCGGTCAGCCCCAGGGCAGGGGCGCCGCGGGTCAGCAGCACGGCATCCCGCGCAGCACGGGCGGCGGCGGGATGGCGGTCGGGGCGCAGGGCTTCGGGCCGCCGGGCCAGCGCCACCAGCAAGGCGGAATCGGCCGCGCTCAACTGGCCAGGTTCGCGGCCGAACCAGGCCAGCGACCCGGCCCGCACGCCTTCCAGGTTCCCGCCCTGGGGCGCCAGGGTCAGCCAGATGCCCAAAACGCC
>JBBQHE010000151.1:0-11232 GCA_038323655.1 Acetobacterales bacterium
ATCCAGCCCGTAGAAGCGAAAGAACTCCCGCGCCGAGGGCACCTGGCCGCCGGTCATGCGTTCGCGCTGCAAGCGCAGCATCATCACCACGTCGGCGCCGGCGAGGCCCGATCGCATGTCGTGATGCACCTCCACGCCCAAGCGCGCCGCCTCGGCCGGGATCAGTGTCGGCGGGCCGATCACCCGCACGCGGGCATTTAGCGTCAATAGCAAATGGATGTTGCTGCGGGCGACCCGGCTGTGCAGCACGTCGCCGCAGATCGCAACGATCAGCCCCTCGATCCGGCCTTTTCGGCGGCGGATGGTCAGCGCGTCCAGCAGCGCCTGGGTCGGGTGTTCATGCGTGCCGTCGCCGGCGTTGATCACCGCTGCGCCCACTTTCTGGGCCAGCAGGGCCGGCGCGCCGGACTGGGCGTGGCGGATCACCAGCAGGTCAGTGTTCATCGCATTCAGCGTGCTGGCCGTGTCCAGCAGGGTCTCGCCCTTGTTCACGCTGCTGTTGCTGACGGACATGTTGATCACATCCGCGCCCAACCGCTTGCCGGCCAGTTCGAAGGACGTGCGGGTGCGGGTGGAATCCTCGAAGAACAGGTTGATCAGGGTGCGACCGCGCAGCAGGTCGCGCTGGGTCTTGCCGCTGCGATTGAGCAGCACGTAGGACTCCGCCAGATCCAGCAGATCGGTGATCTCGGGCGGGTGCATGCCCTCGATGGCGAGCAGATGCTTGTGCGGGAATGGGACCATGCCCCCAGACTAGCGGGCGGGCCGGCCGCCTCCAAGGCTGCCTGCGCCAGATTGCCGGCGGCGCCACGGCGAGCGACGATTTGCGCCGGCGGGCTATGGCGCCCCGCGCCAACCGGCTATTCCGCTTGCAGACGCCGCATCGGGATTGCCACGTGTCGCCAGCCGACCTCCTCATCACCAACGCCCGCCTGCTCGACCCGAAGACCCGCCTCGACCTGCGGGGCGACCTGCTGGTGCGCGACGGCCGCATCGCCGACCACGGCCAGAATTTGGGCAGGCCCGAGGGCATCGCCGTGCTGGATGCCGTCGGCGCCTGCCTCGCCCCGGGCCTGGTGGATCTGCGCGCCTCTCTGGGCGAGCCCGGCGCCGAACACCGCGAAACCATCGCAACCGCCGCACAGGCCGCCGCCGCCGGCGGCATCACCACGCTGGCCGCCGTCGCCGAACACCCGCTGGACGACCCCGCCCTGGTAGAGTTCCTGGCCAGGCGTGGGGAGGCGACGGGCAGCCTGACCATCCTGCCCTATGCCGCCGCCACGCGCGGGGGGCTGGGGAAAGACCTCGCGGAATACGGCCTGCTGCGCGAAGCCGGGGCCGTCGCCTTCTCGGACGGAACCGAGGCCATCGGCGATGCGCGGATGATGCGCCTTGCCCTCTCTTACGCCCGCGCCTTCGGCGCCTTCATCGCCCAGGCGCCGCAGGAACCCTCCCTCGCCCGCGGCGGGGCCGCGACCGAAGGCGAACGCGCCACCCGCATGGGCCTGCCCGGCATCCCCGCCGCAGCCGAGGCCATCCTGGTCGCCCGTGACATCGCGCTCGCGCGCCTGACCGGCGGGCATGTGCATTTCTGCGATGTCTCCACCGCCGCCGCACTCGCGCTGATCCTTTCGGCAAAGCAGGAGGGGCTGGCGGTCACCGCCGACACGGCCCCGCCTTATTTCGACCTGAACGAAACGGCGATCGGCGACTACCGCACCTACGCCAAGCTCAGCCCGCCGCTGCGGGCGGACGCCGACCGCCAGGCGGTGGTGGCGGCGCTGGCGGATGGCACGATCGATGCCATCGCCTCCGACCACCAACCGCGCGACGCCGACGACAAGCGCCTGCCCTTTGCCCAGGCCGCCGCCGGCGGGGCGGGTCTGGCGACCCTGCTGGCCGTGACCCTGGCGCAGGTGCATGGCGGCGCGCTGCCGCTGTTGGCAGCGCTGTCGCTCATGACCGACCGGCCGGCGAGACTGCTCGGCATCCAGGCCGGCACGCTGGCGCGCGGGGCGCCGGCTGACCTTATGCTGTTCGACCCCGAAAGCGCCTGGCAGGTCACCGCCGGGAAACTGCCCGGCAAGGCGCAGAACACGCCCTTCGACGGCCGCCCGGTCGAAGGCCGGGTCATCGCCACCTTCAAGGCCGGCAGGCGCGTGTTCGGATGAGCCCCCTGCTTGCCGCCGCTCTGGCCGCGCTGATCGGCCTCGGGCTGGGGTCGGTGCCCTTCGGGCTGCTGCTGACGCGGGCCGCGGGCCTGGGCGACATACGCACCATCGGCAGCGGCAACATCGGCGCGACCAATGTGCTGCGCACCGGCAAGCGCGGCCTGGCGGCGGCGACGCTGCTGCTGGATGGGCTCAAGGGGGCCGCGGCCGTCTGGATCACCGCCTGGCTGCTGGGGGCGGAGGTCGCGGGCATCGCCGCGGTCGGTGCAGTGGTCGGGCATTGCCACCCGCCATGGCTCGGCTTTCGCGGCGGCAAGGGGGTGGCAGCCGCGCTCGGCACCTGGCTGGCCCTGGCCTGGCCGGTCTTCGCCATCGCCGCCACTGCCTGGATCCTGGTGTTCCGGCTGACGCGGATCTCGTCGGCCGGCGCCTTGGCGGGCATGGCGGTGGCCCCTTTTGTCGCCTTCTGGTTCGGGGGGGCCGGGCTGATGGTGCCAGTCGGCGCCATCGCGCTCTATGTCGCGGCGCGGCACCGGGCCAATATCGAACGGCTGATGCTCGGCACCGAACCGCGCGTGGGCGGCAAATAGGCGCCGTCAGAGCCGCGCCAGCCGCCCGCCATCGACCGCCAGGGTGGCGCCCGTAACAAAGGCCGCGTCATCCGATGCGAGGAAGGCCACCGCGGCGGCGATGTCCTCGGGCCGACCCACATCGGCTTCATCCAGGGCCTCGACGCCGGTCTTGAGGTTCGGATTGTCCCGCAGCATGCGCGTCTCGATCGCGCCCGGCAGGATCGCGTTGGCGCGTATGCCGAGCGGCTTGCCCTCGATCGCGGTCGACCGCGTCAGCGACAGCAGCGCCGCCTTGGCGGCGGCATAGGGCGCGACATCGGCCGTCGTCTCGACCGCATGCACACTGGCGATGTTCACGATGGCGCCGCCACCCTTCATGTGGCGGAAGGCCTGGGTGGTGAAGAAGGCAGCGCCCAGCAGGTCCACACCCAGCACCGCGAGCCAGTCCGCGCGCGTCAGATCGGCCAGCGGGCGGAAGGTCATCAACCCGGCATTGGTCACGATGATGTCGATCCGCCCCATCTGGTGCATTGTCGCCTCGCAACAGGCCGCGACCGCTGCCTCATCCGACACGTCGCAGGCCACGGCCCGGGCATCGGGCGCGCCCGCCGCGCGCAGCGCCACGATGGCGGCCTGCACCCCGTCCAGGCGGCGGTTGGCAAGCATGACAGCCGCGCCCTGACGCCCGAGCCGGAACGCACAGGCAAGGCCGATGCCGCCGGTCGCGCCGGTGACGACGGCGACCTTGCCGTCAAGGCGCATCGGGCTGGGCCTTTTGGTGGGCGGTGACAGATGGTTCGCGCGGGGTGGCGAGGCTTCGCGCATAATCGGACCGGGTCCGGACGACGGGGCTGTCCTGCTCGCTCGGCAGGAAGAGCGGCAGCGCCAGACAGACGCTCTGCGTGGCCAGCACGTGGCGCCAGTTGGCGACCAGCGTCTTGTAGGCGCGACCGACGGCCCGCGGATTGCGGTTGAGATCATACAGGCCGAGCGGATTCACTCGGCCATTGTTCTCCCGCAGCGTCGTGTCCCAGTCCATCTGGTCGGTCAGCGAATACCACGTGAAGCCCACCATCGGGATGCCGGCGTTGCGCAGGCGCAAAACGTTCGCCCATTCCTTCCACAGCCAGTAGACCGCTTCGTCGCCGACCGGGCCTTCGGCGAAATTGGTTTCGGTATGCATGACCGGCAGCCGGTAGCGTTCGAAATACTGGCGCGTGATCTCGGCGTAGCCGAACACGTCGCCCGAGGCAGAGGTATGGCCTTCGGCCCAGACCCGGTGCTCATTGGTCTGGTAGTAGTCGGTGCCCATGATGCAGTGGCGGCGAAGTTGGCTCGTTAGGAAGAAATCGTATTCCTCCTGCGTCATCCCGTTCTCAAGAAGGTAGCGATAGGTCCGGGCATCAACATCGTGGCCGTAGTTGAGGTCAAGCGACAGGAAGCGCTCGGCGTTGAAGCGCTCCGCCCGGCCAATGGCGCGCGGGCAGTCGGCATGGAAATACTCGGACGACTCGCTCTGGATGAAGAACGCGTCGGCCCGCACGTCCAAGATCGCGCGCATGGCGCAGACATTCGCCTTGACGATGTGTTTCAACGCCGTGACGAAGCTGCGGTCGCTGGACAGTTGTTCATTCCACCAGCCCCATCGGGCGGAGAAGGTCGCGCAGACATACATCTCGTTCACGGGCGTATACAGCTGGATCCAGGGAAAACGGATCGCGAAATCCCGCGCATAGCCGGCGAAGAGGCACGGGAAGTCCGGGTTCTGGAAATTGCCGATCCAGTCCGGGACGCCGAAATGACACAGGTCGACGATCGGCAGGATGTCGCGGGCCTTCAGGTCGGCAAAGGTCTCGTCGGCGAAGGACCAGTCGTAGCGGCCATCGCCCAGCCAGGTTCGATGGATCGGCGGGCCGTAGCGCAGGAACTTCAGGCCGAGGTCCTGCACGATGGCGAAGTCGGTTTGCCAGTTTTCGTAGAACCGGCACTTCTCCATCTCATCCACGCGCTCCGACCCACCCTTGATGGTCGGCACACTGTTTTCGATGCCCGTACAGAAGGCGAAGGTGAACATGCTGTGCACCGCGGGCAAGGTTGGATCCAGGCAACGCCAGTTGGGCGCGAGGGTTGCCGAAGGATCGGCCCGGGATGACGAAGGATCCGGCACTTCGCTGGCTTTCTTTTCACCCATCCCGTGCTACCGCCGTCGCCGATGACCGACCGGACCCTTGATCGCCTCCGCCTGGCCCGCAGCGAGGGCGTGGGTGCGCTGACCTGGCACCGGCTGATGGCGCGCTACGGCGGCGATGCCGCGGCTGCGCTTGCGGCCCTGCCGGGCCATGCCACCCCTGGCCGGCGCCTCGTGCCGGCACCGGCCGATGCCGTGCGGCGGGAACGCGAAGCGCTGGTCGCGCTCGGCGCCCGGCTGGTTTTCGCCGGCGACCCTGGCTACCCGCCCCTGCTGGCGCTGCTGCCCGATGCGCCGGCGGTGATGGCGGTGCTGGGCGATGTGGCACTGCTGTCGGGCCGGGCGGTCGCGGTGGTGGGCGCGCGGGCCGCCTCGGCCGGCGGGCGCCGCATCGCCGAAAGCCTATCGCTGGAATTGGCGAACCCGCGGGTCACGGGGGTCTCGGGCCTGGCGCGCGGCATTGATGCCGCGGCCCATACGGGCGCGCTGCCGGGTGCGGCGCGCACCGTGGCCGTGGTGCCCGGGGGCTTGGACATACCCTACCCGCCGGAAAACAAGTACTTGCAGGATCGGATCGTAGCCGAGGGCGGGGCGGTGGTGGCCGAATCCCCGCTCGGCATGGCCGCCCTGTCGCGCCACTTCCCTGCCCGCAACCGCATCGTCGCCGGGCTTTCGCTGGGGGTGGTGGTGGTCGAGGCCGCACTCCATTCTGGCACGCTGATCACCGCGCGCATGGGGCTGGAAGCAGGGCGGGAGATCTTTGCCGTCCCCGGCAGCCCGCTGGACCCACGCTCGGCCGGGTCGAACGACCTGATCCGGCAAGGTGCCCATCTGGTCGAAACCGCCGATGATGTGCTGGATCACCTGCCGCAGGCACCGCATGACGGACCCATGTTTGCCCCGCGCGCCATAGCCAGCCCCGCCGCAAGCGCTGCCCCGGTGACCCCCGGGGACGCCGCGCAACTCCTTGAACTGCTTGGCCCCACACCGATGCCGGTTGACGAGGTGCTGCGCCGCTGCCACCTGTCCGCCCCGGTGGCCAGGGCGCTGCTGCTCGATCTGGAACTGGAAGGCCTGATCGAGACCCAACCCGGGAACCGGGTTTGCCGGGTCGGATCGGGCTGACGCGCCCGCCGCCGCTCCGGGAGATCGGCACAAGGCCGAAAGGATGTCACCACCCACCATGACTGCTGTCCTCGTCGTCGAAAGCCCGGCCAAAGCCAAAACCATCGAGAAATATCTCGGCAGCGGCTTCCGCGTGCTCGCCTCCTTCGGTCACGTCCGCGACCTGCCCTCCAAGGACGGCAGTGTCCGCCCGGACCAGGATTTCGCCATGGACTGGGAGGCGGATGAGCGTGGCGACAAGCAGGTGAAGGCCATCGCCGCCGCGCTGAAGGGCGCCGACACCCTTTATCTTGCAACCGACCCTGACCGCGAAGGCGAGGCGATTTCCTGGCATGTGCAGGACATGCTGGCCCGGCGCGGCGCGCTGAAGGGCCTGACGGTCCACCGCATCACCTTCAACGAGATCACCAAGCGCGCGGTGCAATACGCCGTCGCCCATCCGCGCAAGCTGGATACGCCGCTGATCGACGCCTATCTTGCGCGGCGGGCGCTCGACTACCTGGTGGGCTTCACCCTGTCGCCCGTGCTCTGGCGCAAGCTGCCTGGCAGCAAGAGTGCCGGGCGCGTGCAATCGGTCGCGCTGCGGCTGATCTGCGAACGCGAAGCGGAGATCGAGGTTTTTCGCCCGCGGGAGTATTGGACGGTCGATGCCAAGTTCCTCACGCCCGCCGGTGCGCCCTTCTCGGCCAGGCTCACGCATCTTGATGGCAAGAAACTCGACCAGTTCGACCTGAATGACGAGGCCAAGGCCATGGCGGCCCGGGCGGCGGTCGAGGCTGGGGCCTTTTCGGTGGGTTCGGTCGAAAAGAAGCGCACGCGGCGTAACCCGCCCGCGCCCTTCACCACCAGCACCATCCAGCAGGAAGCCAGCCGCAAGCTCGGCTTCGGTGCGCAGCGCACGATGCGCGTGGCCCAGGGGCTGTACGAGGGTGTCGCGATCGGCGGCGAGACGGTCGGCCTGATCACCTATATGCGGACCGACGGCGTGCAGATGGGGCGCGAGGCCATCATGGCCATACGCGACCATGTGAAGTCGGATTTTGGCGCGAATTACATGCCGGCCCAGCCGCGCGAATACACCACCAAGGCAAAGAATGCGCAGGAAGCGCATGAGGCGATCCGCCCCACCGACGTGTCACGAACGCCGGCTTCGGTCGCGCGCTACCTGAACGACGACCAGCAGAAACTCTATGAACTGGTGTGGAAGCGCGCCGTCGCGTCGCAAATGGCTTCGGCCGAGATCGACCAGACGGCGGTGGAGATTGCCGATGCCAAGGGCCGTGCCGGTCTGCGCGCGACCGGCAGCGTCATCGCCTTCGACGGCTTCCTGAAACTGTACCGCGAAGACACGGACGACAGCGACAAATCAGCCGATGACGAGACCCGCATGCTGCCGCCGATGCAGGCGAAAGACCCGCTGAAGCGCACGGGGGTTGCTGCCGACCAGCACTTCACCCAGCCACCGCCGCGATACTCCGAAGCTTCGCTGGTGAAGAAGATGGAGGAGCTGGGCATCGGCCGACCCTCCACCTATGCCTCCGTGCTGCAAGTGTTGCAGGACCGCGAATATGTGGTCCTGGACCAGAAGCGCTTCGTGCCGCAAGACCGCGGGCGCCTGGTGACGCAGTTCCTGGTCAGCTTCTTCGAGCGCTATGTGGACACGGGGTTTACCGCGGCGCTTGAAGAACAGCTCGACACCATCAGCGACGGCAAGGCCGATTGGCGCGCGGTGATGCGCGCCTTCTGGGAGGATTTTTCGGCCGCGGTGGCCGAGACCAAGGACCTCAAGATCAGCGACGTGATCGACGTGCTGGATGAAGCGCTCGGGCCGCATTTCTTCCCCCAGAAAGCCGAGGGCGGCGACCCGCGGCTTTGCCCGTCCTGCGCCAAGGGGCGCCTGGGGCTGCGGTTGGGGCGCACAGGGGCTTTCATCGGGTGTTCGGAATATCCCGGCTGCCGCTACACGCGGCCGCTGGCGGTGCCGGGGGCGGAGGGCGAGGATGCCTCCGGCGGCTTCAAGGTCCTGGGGACGGATGCGCCATCGGGGCAGGAGATCACGCTGCGGCGCGGTCCCTACGGGCTCTACGTCCAGATGGGCGAGGGCGGCACGGATGAGAAAGGCAAACCCACCAAGCCGCGGCGATCGAGCCTGACCAAGGGCATGGACCCCGATACCGTGGATATGGAACGCGCGATGGCGCTGCTGTCCCTGCCGCGTGTGGTCGGCGTCGACCCGGAGACCAAGGAGGAGATTTCCGCAGGCGTCGGGCGCTTCGGCCCCTATATCCGCGCCGGCAGCATTTTTCAGTCGCTGGAGACCGGCGATGACGTGCTGTCGCTGGGGATGAACCGCGCGATGGAACTGCTGGCCAAGGGCCGCGCGAAAATCCGCCCGCTGGGGCTGCACCCCAAGGACGGCGTCAGCGTGGATGTCCGCAAGGGGCGTTTCGGTCCCTATGCCCAGCATGGCAGCACGGTCGCCAACCTGCCGCGCGGGGTGGAGATGGAGAGCATCACGCTGGAAGAGGCGCTGACCCTGCTGGCCGAAAAGGGCAAGGTCCTGGCGCCGAAGAAGGGCGCCAAGGGCAAGGCCAAGGCGCCGGCCAAGAAGGCCGCGGCGCCGAAGGCGATTGCAGATCCGGCGGCGAAGAAGGCGGCGGTGCCGGCCGCGAAGAAAGCGCCGGCGAAGAAGCCAGCGACGAAGCCGGGTGCCACCAAGAAGCCCGCCGCCAAGGCCCCGGCACGCGGCAAGGCGATCTGAAATGGCGCGCCGCCCCCCGCGCGAGGGTGCACCGGAAAAAGGGCGCGGCGGCGCGTCGGCCAAGCCGAAGAAAACCGCCATCCGCGCCTGGGGTCATCGCAACCCGCCAAAGCCCGCCGCGGGCCCCGCGCCAGAGGCCGAACCCCGCCTGGAAAGACCCAAGCGCCGCCTCGGCGCGCTGGAACTGCCGCCCGAGGCCCCGGTGGAACGCCCGGCCCGCCGCCCGCGCGCGCAGGACGGCAGCAACCCCCTGCCAAGCCGGGCGGAGCTGCGCGCCTTCCTCGCCACCCGCACCGGCCGCGTGGACAAGAGCACCATCGCCCGGCACTTCGGGCTGAATGCCGACCAGCGCGCAGGACTGCGCGACTTGATGGTCGGCCTCAAGACCGATGGCATGGCGATCCCTGCCGGGCGCCGCGGCATCGCCGCCGTGCCTGCCCCGCGGCCGGCCCCGGCCGAAGACGCCAAGCCCCTGGCACCCGGCCGCCTGCCCGAGATGACGGTCGTCGAAGTCACCGGCAGCGATGCCGATGGCGAGACCATCGCCAAGCCCGTCGGCCACCCACCCGGCACCCGCCCGCCCATCATCTTCATGCGGCCCGAAGCGGCCGGCCAACCGGCGCTCGGCCCAGGCGAAAAAGTGCTGGCCAGGCTGCGATGGCTGGGTGGCGACAAGTATGAAGGCCGCACCTTCAAGCGCATCGCCGCTGCCAGCCCCCGCCGCGTGCTCGGCATTTTTGATGGCCGCCGCATCCAGCCCAGCGACCGGCGGCACAAGGCCGAATGGCACGTGCCCGATGAGCACCGCATGGGCGCCCGCGCCGATGAGATCGTGCTGGCCGAACCCCTGCCCTCCGCCGCCCTTGGCCCACGCGCTGCAAAAATCGTGGAACGGCTGGGGCCGGCCGGAGGCGCTGGGTCGATCAGCCTCCTCTGCGTCCATATGCACGGCATCCCCGACGTGTTTCCGCCCGAGGCGATCGAGGAAGCGGAACGTGCCCGCGGCACGCCTTTGGGCAGCCGCGAGGACCTGCGCGGCATCCCGCTCATCACCATCGACGGCGAGGACGCCCGCGACTTCGATGACGCGGTCTTCGCCGAAGCTGATGGCACCGGCTGGCGGCTGATCGTCGCCATCGCCGATGTCGCGCATTACGTGCAGCCCGGATCGGCGCTGGATCAGGAAGGCTGGACCCGCGGCAACAGCGTCTACTTCCCTGATCGCGTGATCCCGATGCTGCCCGAGGCCCTGTCAAACGGCTGGTGCAGCCTGAAGCCGGAGGAGGAGCGCGGCTGTCTCTTCGTCGAAATCCGCATCGACGCCCAAGGCCGCAAGCACGCCCACCGCTTTGGCCGCGGGCTGATGCGCAGCGTGGCGCGGCTGACCTACGACCAGGTGCAGGACGCCGAGGAATCCGGCGAGGAACTGCCTTCCGGCACCCGCACCGCCCTCTACGGCGCCTTCCGGTCGCTGCTGGAAGCGCGGCAAAAACGCGGGACGCTGGAACTCGACCTGCCGGAGCGCAAGGTGATCCTGGGCGATGACGGCACGGTCGCCGCCGTCATTCCCCGCGCCCGCCGCGACAGCCACCGGCTGATCGAGGAATTCATGGTGCTGGCCAATGTCTGCGCCGCCGAGGAACTGGAACGGCTGCACCAGCCTTGCGTCTATCGCATCCACGACCGGCCGTCAGACACCAAGCTGGAGGCACTGCGCCTGTTCCTCGGCACGCTGGACCTGCGGCTGCCGCCATCCAACGTGCTGCATCCGCGCGATTTTTCCGGTGTACTCGCGAAGGTCGCAGGCACGCCTGAGGAGCGGGTGGTGAATGAGGCCGTGCTCCGCGGTCAGTCTCAGGCGGCCTATGCGCCCGAAAACATCGGCCACTTCGGCCTGGCACTGTCGCGCTACGCGCATTTCACCAGCCCGATCCGGCGCTACGCCGACCTTTGCGTGCATCGGGCGTTGATCACCGGTCTGGCGCTGGGGTCGGACGGGCTGCCGCCCGAAGATGCGGCCCGGCTACCCGACACCGCCGAACACATCACCGCGACCGAACGCCGCGCGGCCCTGGCCGAACGTGACGCGGTGGACCGCTATCTGGCCGCCTTCATGGCCACACGTATCGGCGAGACATTTGATGTGCGCATAAGCGGGGTGACGGGCTTCGGCCTGTTTGTCACCATTGCCGAGAACGGTGCGAGCGGACTCGTGCCCCTGACGAGTTTGCCCGACGACCGATGGCTGCACGAAGACGCCGCACACCGCCTGGTTGGCGCCCGCACGCGGCTGGTTTTCACCCTGGGCGACCCGCTGGAAGCCCAGTTGGTGACGGCGGATGCGCGCACCGGCAGTCTGCAATTCCGCCTGATGCAGGGGGATCCGCGCGCTGCGGCCCCGCGTGGCGGCCGGGG